>CATONX010000009.1 GCA_951801675.1 uncultured Eubacteriales bacterium
CGTTGGATCAAGCGGAGGGCCACGCCGGACGCATCGGCAAGCTCCGAAACGGACATATCGTTTACAAGCCTGTACCATTCGATTTTTGATATGGCCCGGCCGTGGCAATCCCGGTTGTAGCTGGACAAGGAGCACGCTGCGCAATTTCCGTCTTCCCGCTGGCAGTCCCTGTATTTACGCCTTTTCATCGCTCTCCTCCTCTTTGAGCCGCTTGTACTCCTCGATCAGAGGAGCAAAGTATTTTTCCTCCGCCTCTTTGCGCGCCTTGGCCGCTTCTTCTAGGGTGTGAAATCGACCTATCGTAATGGATTTGCGCTTGACCGTTATTTTGGCAATCCAGCGGCGCTCTCGTTCGCTCCAGTATACCCCTTTCACGCCGGATTTGCTATTTTTGTTCGGCGGCCGGTCTGGATTGATCGTGGAGATTGTTGTGCCGGCATAATGCCCGACCGCATTTTGCTCAACGATCCTTTTTCTCGCGGTCTCGCGCAGCAAGCAGCCGCAGCTTTGCACCTTACCCGACAATAATTCTTTGCGCGTAAGGATGACCTCGTTTCCGCAGTCGCACCGGCAAAGCCACCCGGACCGCTGCCCATTTGTGCAGGGCTGCTCCAGGTCCACGCGTCCTAACACCTCAAGCTTGCCAAATCGCATTCCAGACATGTCCTGCATCTTATTAAGTATGCTCTCCCTCCGCGAACAGCCGCAGCTACGGGTGAGGCCCGATGTAAGGCTGTTTTGAAATGCCACCGACTCGCTGCCGCAATCGCATTTGCACAGCCACCGACGATACAGTTGTCCGGACGGAGATACATATGGCTCTGCGGATGATACCACGGTAAGCGAGCCAAACCGTTGCCCGGTCAAATCCTTCCCCTTGGCGTGCATGATATCCCGTTGTAAGCAACCGCAGCTGCGAGTTCTGCCGGACACAAGGTCCCGTTGCCGTACCTCCACTTCTTTCCCGCAGTCGCATTCGCACAACCACTTCCGTTCGGACTTGCCGGCTGGAGACACGTATGGCTTGGCCAAATGCTTTGCGGTAAGGCGGCCAAATCGCTTGCCCGTCAAGTCTAATGGCTTGGTCATTTTTTTCGCCCCCCGTATTGTTGGTGTCTATACTATAACACCTTTGTGGACCTGTCGTCAAGATAAAATGATAATATTATCATTTTATCTGCGAAAACCTCTTGACAATGTGACGATATTATCATATAATATAAATGTACCAAGGAGATGACAATATTAAGGAGGCAATAATCATGGCAAGCCCTGTTACTATCTTCGCGATCAAAACCGCCGACTGCTATCAATTCGGATGGCCGGCAAGCTACCGGCTGGAAGAGCCGCACAGCCTATCTAGGGAGTGGATCACAAAGGCGGAGTACGAGTTACCAGACGGATACGAGGTTGCCGAGAACGCCGTCGGTGAGCCAACGATATATGACGCTAAGGGCAATCGTTGCCCTCTGGTGTCCGGCCGCAAAGCCCTTGGCGGTGATGATTTCCCGGTGCTTGTCATAGGCACCGTTGACGAGTCAGCGCGCGAGCCGATCACGCTCAAAAAAATTAGGGACCTGGATTGGTAAAGAAAAAAGCCCCGAAGCTACGGCTCCGGGGCTATTCGTTTTATTCGCTCTTATTTTTTTGTTTTACAATCTGGTTGACATACACCGCCGCGCCCGCGCATAAGACGCCCTGCACAAAGGCGGTCAAGCTGGCGGTCAGCCAGTCGCCTGCCGTGCCAAGGGGGCTGTTTGCAAAGACGCTCAGTCCCGCCACGACGACCCCGACCAAGCCAAGGATCGCGGGAATGAGTTTGTCCGGTACGGCCTGGGTGTGCTTGAGAAATGCACCCAGGATAAGCAGTACCGGGACAAGCACCAGCAATTCCGGTCGGATAAAGCTCTGGATATTATCGATCATGTCCATAAATTACCCCTTTCCGCCCAACCGTTCGGTGGGCAGGTTCATGATGTCGTCAAATGCCTGTTTGCCGGTCCCGTTGCCGCCCAGGGCGGCGTAAGGCCGGAATAGGTACTCGATGTTCTTCTTGTCGTTTAATGGGCAGAAGCCAAGCTGGGTGTAATACCGGTGGGCCTGATAAATGCGATCATGAAGAATGGCCTGCAGGCCGGATTTCATGGCCTCCTGCTCCGCCTCCATGGCCTGGCGTGCAGCATCCTGGCGTTTTAATCGTCCCTTTAGCCACCCGCACAGGGCCGCCAGTGCTGCGGTGACGGCCCAGGTGAACAGGCTGGGGAAAATGTCAATCAGCCACTCCATGGCTTAACCCCGATAATAGCCCCGAATGTCGCCGTCGTTGACCCAGCAAAGGTTATCGTCCAGCAGATAAGGGTTGCGGGCACCATCCACAATGCGGGTAATCACGCCATGGTTGCGCAGCATCCGGGCGGCGGTCAGGTGCTCCTCGATGGGGGCCGTGGACGAGCGGTAGCAGGTAGAAAACACCACATGGTCCCCGATCTTGTACCCGGTGGTAGGTTGGGGCGCAGGCGCTGGGGCGGGTTGGCCCCCGGAAAGCTGCAAGATCTGGCCGGCGTAGATGGTATAGGGCTCTGTGATACCGTTGACAGCCGCGATATCACGCCAGTCAAGGCCCAGCTTCGCGCCGATGACCGACAGGCAATCGCCTTTCTGTACCGTGTAGGTATCCCCGGAAGGAGCCGGATTGTCAGCCAGGGTCAGGCCGTAGTAGTCGGCAATGGCCTGTGCCTCGGCTTTGGCCAGGGCACGCAGGTTGTTGTCGTCAACCAAAAAAGATACGTCCTGTTGGTTGGTATGAAAACCATGCTCCACAATGATGGCCGTGGTGCAGCTGGTGGCCGCCGCCGAACGGATCACCCCGTAATAGTCCAGGGCCCCCGCCTGCGGGGCGGTGGTGGTGGCGCCGGTATCGTAGTCCCGGTACTTGGTACCACGGAAGGAATTGCTCATGGCGGCGGAAACGGCGGCGCCGATCCGGGCGCAAAGGTCGGCATTGGGCTTTCGGTGGCTGGAGTAGATGTCTACCCCTCTGGCGGAGCTCCAATTTCCGGAGCTGTCGGCGGCGTTGGAATGGTCGGAATAAAACAGGTCGCAGCCCGCCGCCATCTTTCCCCGCGCATCCAGGGACGGGTCGTCGGTGATGGTTTTGCGGGTGAGGATTACCTCCACGCCTGCATATTTCTCCAGTTCCTCCTTCTGGTACTGGGCGAGCTTGAACATCTGGGCCCCCTCACAGAAACCAGGATGCCCGATATAGCCATTGGTGCGGGAGCCGTGGCCGGGGTCAATGCAAATCTTGAACATAAAATAACCTCCTAAAAATAGGTATATTAAAACCGCACCTCAAAGATAAGGTGCGGTTTTAAGCAAAGTTGATGCAAGGTTGTGTTACTTTATTGACAATTGAACGTATTTGAGGTATACTTTATACAACATCTCCCCCAGGCCTCTGTACAGCTTCGGCTGTATATGCACACTTGGGGGCGTTCTGTTTTTGGAGGGAAAATATATGCGTGATAAGGGGTTTAAAACTATTGATGAACAATTAGATATCCTTATAGAGCGTGGTTTATCAATTCCAAACCGAGAGCAAGCTGCTGAATTTTTATTACAAAATAACTATTACCGAGTTAGCGGGTATTCGCTCACTTTGCGTCGCCACGATGAATTTTCAAAGAATGCTACTTTTCAAAATATAATAGACATTTATGAGTTTGATCATGAGCTACGGAATGTGTTGCTTAAATATATCGAAAATATAGAAGTTACTATAAAATCGATATATGCATATGAATTTTCGAAGGTTTATGGCCCTTACGGCTATTTAGATTTATCAAATTTTACGAGTGAAAAAATATATAGAAAAACCATCAGTAAAGCAGAAGAGCAAAAAAATTCTCGTCATCCACACGAGGCGTATCTGAAGCATTTTATAGACGATCTCCATGAAGATATTCCTTTGTGGGCATATGTTGATTTGCTAACAATTGCAGATATTTCTTTTTTATATATGATTTCTCCGAAAGCAATAAAAGACACGGTTGCATTGTCAATGGGAATCAAGCACAGCGGAGCAAAATTGTTGGGCGGTTTTCTGCATAAAATGACAATCCTTCGAAATCTTTGCGCGCATGGAGGCAGATTGTTTAACCGTTTATTTGAACAAAAGCCTAAACTAAGCAAAGATGAAGAAGCGCTTTTGCGGATCAAGCCGAATGGAACAAAAGATATCGAGCATCTATACGGATTTATTATGATTATGAAAAGGCTGCTTCCCAAAAGCAATTTCGCATTAATGAAGCTTGAAATCGAAAAGTTAACAATAAAATATCCTTTTGTAAAGATGAGGTATTACGGATTTAGGGATGACTGGAAAAAGGTATTGTGATAAATTATATTATCGAGCATATACTATAATCGACTTCTCCCACGAGCTTACTTTGTAGCGCAATACTGTGGGCGGTCTGGGCGGAGGCAGTTAATTCTGCCTCCGCTTTTTGCACCGTTACGCGCCCCGAAGAGCACGCCTTGTTGTATGAAATATGTGGTTCAGGGGACCAATGCCTTGATCTGCCCGGTGATGTAGGCAGCGATTTTTGTATGGCCAAAATCATTCGGGTGGGTGTAATCCGCTTCCTCCTGTCCGCCCGGGACAAGGAAATACTTGTTGTTTTGCCACGGAACAAACGGGGCGAGCTGCACATCGCGGTTGCAGTCTAGAACGGCAACGCCGTAATACGCGCATACCTCTTTGATAATGTCGCAGTATTCGTCCAAAGTCTTGCCGTTGCTGTTGGTCAGATTCGCCGTATTGCCTCGCTTAATGGGCGTACAAAACACGATCAGCGAATCCGCGTACTTTTGCATCAGGCCCTGGATCAGATTGTGCAACGCCCCGTAAAAGGTGTAATTCGTCCGGTCGGCAAACTCCCCGATCGGCGTCCAAGCATAATACCAATCGTTGGACCCGCCCAGGACGACAACCACATCCGCGTCCGGCATGTCCTGATACCTGGTGACCATGGGGGCCCTCTCGTCGGGATTGGACTCTTTGACCGCGATGGTGCTCCCGTTTATCCCCTTGTTGATTCCAACCATGCCCAGGTTGTTTGCGGTGCGCATGATCCACCCAGCCTCACAGCCGTCCGCTTGAGTGATGGAGTCGCCAATTCCCAGGATGGTCTTGCCTTGCAGCGTGTTTGCAAAGACGGGGAGGGGTGTCAAAAATGTAGGGGCGATCCTTTGCGCCTCCTGATATTCCGGGATCACGTTTTGCTTGTAATTGCCTTCGGCCAAAAACACGTTGGGGAGATTGGCGGCCAGCACCGATATGCGCAGATAACAGCAATCCGCCGGCGTTTGGATCTGGTAGGGCAGGTTTGACCCTTGGGACCAGCCGGAGATAAATTCCTTCTGGGCGTCGAAAAAGCAATACGCCCGAAATCCGCTCAGAATGCACGCCTGCCGGCTCTCGTCCCAGTGATATATGGTGTATATCTGGGACGGCTTGACCGGGATGTATCCCGCAGTCTTGTAGGCACTGTAGCTGGGATTCATTGCGCCGGTGTCGGTCAGGATGCCGGCGTTCCAGCTGAGGTCCGGGGTCAGTACATTCATTCCGTACCCGACGGGTTCCGAGACGTTTTCGCTTACCAGCGCAGTAATATCTACGTCGTCCGAAAAGGAGTAAACATCTTGATACGGGATGTACTCGGTAACCGGCGAATCCGCTTTCAGCACGAAGCTTTCCGCTTGCCCGGTAGGGATGGAGATTTTGAGATACTGGGTATCGGCGGCCAATTGCTTGCCTACTGCGCCGTTTACGTACATCGTGTGGGCCAAGAGCTGATAGGTGTTGTCGTATTCCAGCAAGGTCCGGATGCTGTCTGAGGCGTAGATCGTGTGTCCCGCCACATGCCCGGCATAGATGCACTTTGTGGTACTGTCGTAGTTGGCGTTGGCAGTCAGCTCGCCGGTCTCGCCGTATACCTGGCCTACAGCCACAGGCTGAGACGCGTCAAACAGGTTTTCGCTGCGCTGCGTAAGGTCCAAAAATTCCACCATATCCGGGGATATGACCCCGGCATCAAATTTGCTGTTGAAATCTTCAATTTTGTAGGATATATCCGTGCAAGCCGTTTCCACTATGTTCTTATCCGCTGATACCTGCCCGGCCAGAGCTGTCATTGCATCACGCAGCGGAGGCACATCCCCGACCAATTCCCCGGATTCATATGCACCCCAAATATGATCCAGCTTTGCCAGCGCATTTGCAATACCCTTGTATTCGTCCGAGCTGCTTGCAAGGCCGTCCGAAAACGCAGTCGGCCGCACGCATATTTTAAAGGATGCCGTTTTCAAAACCTGGTCGTCCTCGATTAGCCACAGCTCTGCGGGAAAGACGCCGGTCGCGGTCATACATTGCTCTGACAAGGTAAAGCGCACAGTATCGCCAACGATCCCGCTAGACGGGACATCCTCCAAAACCTGCGTTTTGTCGGGCTTGCACATGGCGTACCGCGCCTTTATTCCTGCGGGTAATTGATATATCTCCCCGTTATCGCGCAGTTTCACCACCACCTCGCGGCTGTTCTTGTCCCCGCGCTTCAAAAAAATGATGTTATCCCGCGCTTCCGGGCGGGGGTTCAGGTCAACTGTTATTGTTTGGAGATTTGTCATAGGTTCACCTCGCTGCTATGTCCTTTCCGATGTGATTCGGATCGATTCGATTGAGGTCCCGTTCGCATTCCCGATAAAAACGCCTTTTGCTTTTAAAGGCGGCGTTCCTGGTGCATAAACGGTTCCAAACTTGCGCTCCCCGCCGCTGCTTACATAAAGCCCGCCCTTGCGGTGCACCCAGCCGGTATAAGTCCAATTGGATGCAAGGGTTCCGTTTCTCGCTCTCACTTGGTAGGTAAAACCGGTACCTGCCGCCCATTTTTCTGATCCGTCTATATAGGAAGTGGATGCGGTGGTTGCGAGCGGAATCCAGCTGCTATATGCGTTTGTATTGGGATCGGAATACAAGTATTCCAGGTCATACCCGGTTACATATCCGGAGGAAGCCCCCCAAGAAAGCAGTATACTACCATCCCGGCGCATATCTGCGGTTAGATAAGGAGGCGCGGACGGGGTGCGGGGAATGGGGTCAAGAGTTGCGTATGCGGTAAGCGTTATTTCGCCGGGGCCCTTGTCGCCGGAAGTAAGGGTAAATTCGCCCGTCAGCGTGACGGTCTTGCTTCCATCCGGATTATGTGGGATCACATAACCGTTTCGGGTAACAATGATTTTTGCCCAGCGCTCGGTAGGTGATGTGCTCGGTGAGTAGTCCCATTTCCCATCTGTGGTATCCGAATTAAATTCTCCGAAATGCTGTGTGTCTCCGTCAATTCCGATGTAGGCCCCTCTGACCTTTCCGTTCCAGTTGTAGTAGGGGGTCCCGTTGCTTTGTATTTTGTTTTGGTCAACCAGTAACTGGACGTTCAGGGTGCTGGTGTTGGCGTCGGGGTTTGGGATGGAGCTCCAATATAGAATTCCGCGCATACAATCTTTATGCTGCGTGCCTTCTACGGCTTCAAAGTTACTTGCCATTTTCCCACCTCCTTACACCAATACAAAGATTTCGCCTTCCGCCAGTGAATCGGGCACCGAAGTTCCGACCGTCACCTTCTTCTGATATCCCCCCGGGGCAATCCCGCCAAGCTTGGACGCGTTGTCCGCATTGGTCGCAAGACTGGCCTTGCCGTTGATCGCGCCGGTGACGGTTATGTTCGAGAAGGTAGGTGAAGCGGTCGTTTTCACATTCTGGTTGACCTTGCTGTTGTATTCCGTCAGCGTAACGTATCCTTGCGAAGATAGCTCATTCAAGATTTCTTCCGCCCGTGCTTCGAACTCAGAGGCGTCTAAAGTATATAAGCCCTCCGAAATGCCGCACACAGCAGCATCAAGCCGTTCGTCGGTGACGGTTTGAATCGTTACCGAATTTGCCGGAATGCGCAGCTGGGCCAACGATAGTTCCCAGACATTTTCTGTTCGAGTGAGCGCAGGCGGAGTCGGAGAGGCAGCGGGCGTTCCGGTTAAGATAGTGGCCGAAATGTCTCGCGCGCTTAGAGTCAAATCCAGCCGCAGCACCACCCGGTCAATCCGGGGCAGGGATGCGTGGGCCGCGGTTACCGGCAGGGATAATGGCGCATCTTCGTTAAAATAGGCGTAGCCCCGCACAATGGCGGAGCCGGTGTCTACTGTCACGGATAGATTGCTGCTGCTTTTTCGGACCTGCAAGCTGTTGCCTCCATTCGTTACCACTCCATCTGAGTAAAACAGCCGCATAAATTTGGCAAAGGCCGCCGACGAATACCGCCGCCGGTCCTCCGCCGTAGAGTCAAAAAACATCGATGTTTCTGCCATGGTATCGCTCCTATCGTGGTATATTTTTTAGGCTTTGGATAACCCGGCCTAAATGCAAAGGGGCGGTCCCGAAGGTTACGTCAATACCCATCTGGGTGCTCTCGTACCGTTCGGCCACCTCAGTGACCCGCGTATCCAGAGACGCGCCTTGCCGGCTGATAATCGTAACCAAGTCGCCTAAAGCCCAGTCCACGCCGTAAGAAAAAGAGCTTTCCGGCGCCACTACCGCCGTCAAGCTCTCCTGCTTCTCGAATTCCTTGAGCTGATGCTTTCCCTCTTCTGTCAGGCTCATGGCGGTATCGGATTCCACAATCGCCAGATCGCCGCAGTCGAGGAAGGTTTCAAACCGTGTAAAAGCGGTTGGTTCGGTTTGCTCATTGGTCACCTTCATCACCGTACGGTCATGTCCTTCGCCGGCGCCGGCCGCATAGCCCAGATTCAAGTATGAGGACAGGTCCTGCGAATGGTCCAGGCTCTTGATGGATTCAAAGTCGAGGGAGAACAAAACAGGGTTGTTTTCGCTTTGGGAAGCGGAATGATCCGTTCCAGGGATTATGTCAAAGCAAAGGCCGCCGGCTTCGTCCAGATAAATCTCCCAGCCCATATCGCAGTATTCCGCTGCCTTCTGCAGCACCGTATCCAGCCGCTCATACCGGCTCATCCAAACAGTTTTCATACCTCGTTCCTGATCCGGGATTACCGTCATAGGAATGAGCCGTGTTGAGTCCTCCGGCTGCGCCATATGGCGGGCCGCATAGGTTTTCAAAATGGTTTCCGCCGCTACCGGTTCAGGCGTCGTGACCTCAGCGGAAAGGGACGGGATATTGTCATAACCGCCGTTATAAGCATCGTTGCTCGGTACGGTGATGCGCTGGGCAGCCAGGCCGTTGAGCGTAACACCGTTGACGGATACTACTGCTCCGCGTTCGTCCTCCGAGTATTGCAGGCTCCGGATTATCCCTGCCCGGTGCCCGTCGTTGTCGAGCATGATATACCGGTACAGCTTCAGTTCCGATACGCCCGGGGCATTGGCCGGCGCCACCAGCTGGAATTCCCCGACGCCCTGCCAGCTGCGCTTGAGGTAAAGGGACGTGTAAGTGTCAATTTCAGCCAAAAAGTTCCCGTCTGTGTCGAGAATTCTCACCGCAGGTATTTTCATGGCTTACACCCCCGCATACTGCTCGCGGTACTGAATGATGACTTTGGTTTGCTCATTGTCGTTTCCGCTTTCATATTGCAGCTCATTGGCCCCGGGTTGAAGTTGGAAGAAGGTGCTCTGCAAATCGATGTATGCAAAAGCGTTGGTAACAAGCCCGTCTGCATCGGTCAGCGTCACACTTTTGGCCCCCGGCTTCGTGTAAATCACCAAGGTTTCCCCTTCGTCCAGCGTCTTTTTCACCCGGATGGTTTCGCCGGTGGTTATGTTCAGGACAGCCGGATTGTTGGCGGGTCCGGTGATGGTAAGCCGCACGGGCGTTGGTACCGAGCCGGAATTCTGAACGGTGCAATGGTTCGACCTGGACGCAAACTCGATCAGATTGTCGTTTTCCGGCGCGAATTCCAGCGGCCATTCAAACCCGCCGTCGATGTACGCCATGTAGGACGGAGGAACCTCATCCACTGCCTCCCAGTATGGATACGGGCAGCGAAATGACAGCTGGGCTGAATTCCAGTTGTTAATCCGCATAGCGAATTCGGCAGCGTTGGCAGGATATGCGGCAATTCGGACGTGGATATGATCGTTTTGGTAGTACAGGGTTCCTGGCTCCTTGCTTGGGGCCAGCTTGCGGATCAGTGAAAAGCGTTTCTCGTACATGCCCTGCCGGGTATCGCCCTTGACGTAGATGGTGGCGGTCACCTCCCGCGATTCGGTGCGGGTGGTGTAGACATACGCCCCGTCGATACCCGGAATCGTGTCCTGAATCAGGGAGGTTTCAGCGCCGCCCACCCCAGCAACTGTAGCGAGAATGTACGGCGGCGAAAGGGAGAAGACAGCGCACCGGTCCGGCCGGGTAATGGATTCTCCTGGCGGCACATAGGTTAATATTTGCATACATCATCCTCCCTGTTGAATTTTGACAGCCATTTGCTGCATGACCTTTTCAAGCTCCCGGCGGATTTCGATGGGGCTTTCCACCGGCTGGTTGAAATTGACCGTCATCTGGATGTTGGTCGGAGCCGCCTGCGCGGCAATGCGAGCTTCCTCGGCGGCGCGGTTGGCCCAGAAGTTATCGGCCGCTTGATTGGCGACGGCTGCAACCTGGTTGTTAAACGACGTGATCCTGGCCTGTAAGTTATCGAAGAAGGCTCCCAGCGGCCCCATTTTCGCGGTGAACCCCGCAACAAGCTTTTCGCCCAGTGATTGCCCAGCCACCTCATATTCGGGGGCATAGCTGTGCAGCAGCTGCAGGATTTCCTCCTGGCTCGCCTGCATCATCGTTCGTTCGGCCTCTGCGGTTAAAGCGGCGGTCTTGGTCAGCTCTGCGTAGGTGTCGTCCAGTTTGTTCAGTTCTTCCTTCAAGGCGTCCTGCTTGGCGCTGGATTCTTTGCGGGTGTCCTCGATCTGCTGTTGGAGTTGTTCCCGTAACTGGTCCCGCGCTTCCTGTTCCAGCCGTTTTTGCTCTTCGGCGTCTAGGCGGTTGATCTCCTTCTGGATCATTTCCCGCTGATACAGGTCCTTTTCATACGCCTTTTGCAGCTCCAGAGCCTGCTTGTTGCGCTCGTATTCCGCCCGCTTGTCGGCAGAATCCTGCTGCTTTTCCAGATCGTCAAGGGCGTCTATTTGCCCCTGAATGGCGGAAACCGTTTCATCCTCCCACTTCTGCCAGCTCTTTATGCTGTCATTGATGCGGTTTTGCTCGATTTTCTTTTGTTCCTCGTACCGGGCTTTCAAGGCGGAAACCACTGCGGCGCCCAAATCGTCAAGCCGCTTGATCTGCTCTTGCAGGGCCTTTTCCTCTTCCTCCCGCATTTTTTGTTTTACTTGATAAATCCGGTACTCCAGGTCCTGCCTTTCGTCTGCGCTTAAACGGTATTGCTTCATGAGCCGGTTGAGCCAGGCGAGTTCTTCCTCACTGGTGAGCTGGTTCATCTTTTTTCGATGCTCCAAGAGCTTTAGTTCATTTTGGAGGGCTTCGTTGCGGGAGGAGCCGGTTTTTTTGGTGCTGCCGCCAAAAGAAATCTGCTTTGCAATCGTAGACGCTGCTTTTAACTGATCGATAGTGTTCTGGATATTATCTAGATCCGCTTTTGCATCGGCCAATTTGTCCATTATGTGCGACCGAAACTTGGCGTCTGTCAACGCGTCGTAGGTTCGCGCTTCTTCTTCGATCATTGCGATTTTTTGTTTCGCTTTAATCTTCAGATCTTCCAGTTCACCAATGCGGTCTTGCCGGTCCTGTTCCGCTTGCTGTTGACGCTGGCTGAAAACCTCCTCCAAGATACGCCCATAATCCAGCGTCAAATCCCCGGTTTGCTCAATATATCGGCTGATTTCCGGGTAAGCGGCCGCTAGTTTGTACAGGGCTTCGGTAGACAACTCCTCCCCTTCCCGGAGAGTCGAGTACGCGCTGTTGATATCATTTAGGGAGCCCATAAAGCTGCTAAAGGATGCTGCGGTTTCTTCTGCCGCCTGCCGCATGGCCTGCTGTTGGGCTATCATAGCATCGGAAGCAACTCGATCCTCTAACTGGGCGTTTACAAGTTCCACCATCTGTGCAAGACCGTTTTCTGACCGCATAACATTCTCGTTTTCAAGGATGATGGACGTTACGGCGGACTGGTATTCCATTGGTAGATCATAGAAGCCTTTGTACATCTGTTTGAATTCGGCGAGGAAGGCTTTGGTGAAGTCGCTTTGTGCGGTTAGAAGCTCACCTTCGAGCTTGATAAGCTCTTTTTCGGCCTCCGGAAGCCGCCACTCCGCTTCTGCTTTTTTTGCGCTTTTCGTCCTTTCGTCGTAAACTGCGCCTAATTGCCCATCGATCGCGCGTTGTAAACGTTCGATTTCTTTTTCCTTATCGTCAATTTCCTTTTCCTTGCTCTCCAAGCTTTTTTTCTCCGTGTCGTACTCGGCAGCTGCAGCCTGGTCTTCCAATTGAATTTTTGTTCTCAGCTTCTCTATTTGCTCATCCAAAAGCTTGTTACTGGCAAGGATAGCGTTGCCTTCGTTATCATACCCGATTACAACCCCATCCAAAGAACTTGCCAGCGCGTTTTTGGCTTGTGTGACTTCTTCGGTTGTCGATGTAGCGTCATTCATAACCCGCACATTTTTTTCGATGGATGCCAATTCTTCGGCGTATCTCTGGGTATTCTCGATAGCTTCCGCAAATCGCTGCTGCCGTTTTTCTTCCGCTTCGCGTATCTGGTTGATTCCAGTCACCACAAGGTTTGCTACAACACCAACTGCGCCTGCAATTCCAGCGCCAAGCATAGCCCCGGCTGAAGTGGCGGAGCGCATCGTTTCCCTCATCATAACAATTTGGCTGATGAGGTCGGATATATTTCCGATCGCCCCGCCGGTGGTGGTGGAAAGCGTGCGTAAGGACGATATGGCGATATTAGTTCCAACTCGCATATTAGCATACGCGGTTTTGTCGCCTACCTTTTGATTAAGGACAGCTTGCTTCTGGGCGGCTGATTCGGCTGCATTGGCCTGCTTCTGGGCGGCGGCAACCGCTTTCTGCGCGGCCTGCTCCCGCTCGCGGGTTAATGTGCGCAGAGAGGTTTGCAGTTGGCCCATTTTTGAGAGTTCCTTGTCATATTGCGCGGTTAAATCCGGGAATACCTTCGCAAGATCAAAGTCCCCGGAACGACCCGCCCCTTTTTCCAGGGCAGCATACTGGTCCGCCATGGCGTCCAGCTGCGCCCCCAGCTTGGCAACCTTGCTTCGCTGGTCTTCCAGGGCCGTGGAGGTTTTTTGTATTTTGGCGACAATCTTTTCTTCCTGAATGCTCATAGGGACTTGCCCTGCAGCAGTGCCGACCTCACGGATCTTTTGGATGGCCCCGTCTGCCGCCTGATTGACTTGCTGGGTATGCAGTTCCAAGGTTGCATATATTGATCCAACATCTAATTCGGCCATAGATTCCTCCTTTTGGGTGTAAGAAAAGCGCACTCCTAATTGGAGTACGCTTACTCTTGTTTGACCCACGCCCTCACGTGGAAGGGAATATTATCTAGAGGCAAATATAAATTTTCCAAAAGAAAACCACGCCTCAAAAAAGAAGCGTGGTTTTTATATAGATTTTTAGCCTTCTCTTGGAAACACGTATAGAGTGAATTTATTTGGTTCATTAAACCCGATCTCATAATTCGCAGTATATGTCATCCCGTTTTTTGAATAATATCCAGTCGATGCTTTGCTAGCTTTGTCACTAACCCATTCAAAATCAGTTATTATAGAGATGAATTCTTCCTTGTCTTTCTGTGAAACGGTTGGGTCGCATGTAAGTAAAATGCATTCGGCATAATTTTTAAACGTATCTAGATCGCCGATTGAGTTCGCTCTGGTAATGTAAAGCGATATAGCGCTGAAATAGTCTTTTGTATAGCCTTCTCCCCATAGGCATATTTCCACATTATGCCCTATTTGGGCGGTGTATGTATAATCACCGGCAACGAGATCTTCATCGAATGTGCCGATTCTTCCCGCTGCCCCAGATATATGGTTATTGTACCGCTCTTTGAAATCGCTCACCGTCATAGCAAATAAGTTGCCCTCTACCTTTAAAGGTTTTGCGCTTAGCAACGAAAAAGCAATAATAACCCCCACTATAACAAGTATTCCTGCGCCGATAGCCGCAATTAAAGCTTTCTTGTGGCTCTTTTTTGTGGTAGTCGATTCTGATAGCGTCGAAACGCTTTCAGCTTCATTCGTAGGATATAATTCATTCTCGATCAGTGGATTTTCTTCGGCAATCGCTCCGCCACAATTTCGGCAAAACTTGCTGTCGGCTTCGATCTCCGTACCGCATTTTGGACATGTTTTCATACCCCATCCTCCTCAAAATGACTGATTTCGATAAAATATTACCACAATCTACCTGATTTTACAACAGGTATCCGGACATATTTTTTTGAAATATAGCGAAAAAGCTATTGATTTATTATAGCGATTATGCTATAATATATTCACAGAAAGGGGATGAAGCAATGCCGACGATATGCATGTTTCGCGGAATCAAGGTGTACATTAACTGGAGGGAGCATCAGCCGCCGCACTTTCATGCCACCTACGGCGGGAAAGAGGTCATCGTTTCAATCAATGACCTGGAAGTGCTGGAAGGTAGCCTCCCAAGTAAACAGCTTAAAATGTTGCTTGGCTGGGCAGCTTTCCACCAGGACGAGCTGATTGAAAACTGGGCACTGGCCGAGCAAAGGCAGGAACTGTTCCCGATAGAGCCGCTGAGATAATCAGCGGCCTCTACCCTGTGGAGGTGATAGAGTGGATAGAGATGTGAAGTTTTACCTTTCCAAAGGTTTTGACCAGGAATCTGCAGAGTATTTTGCGGGCGGCCGGAAAACGTTGACCGCGGTAAAGCCAAATGAAGATTTTACCTTGACTTTATGGTTTGACAACGGTGAAATTCGTCTTTACGACGCAAAGCCGTTGTTGGAGCCAGGTACGGTATTTGAGCCGTTTGCCGACTATGAGAATTTCCGCCGGGTATACCTGGATGATACGCACTGCGTTGCATGGGATATTGATCCAAAAGTAGACAGTGATGTGGTATGGAGCAACAAAGTGGATATAAGCCCGGACAGCTGCTATCTGGACAGCCGACCGGTGAACGGGGGAATGTAAATGCCTGAACAGTGCGCAGCTTTGATTGACCAGCTTGTAGAGCTCCGTAAAGCCAAGGGGATGACCCAGAATGAGCTTGCAAAGGCATCCGGATTAACACAGTCAGTCATAGGCCGGATCGAAAGCAAGAAATCCGTCCCGACACTGGCCACGTTTCAGCGGATCGTCGATGCACTGGGCGCATCACTGATGGTTTACCCCCATGAGTGAGGTGAACAAAACGAAAGCAGAGTGCGATTTTAAGGAAGTTCCTTTCAACGCAGAAACGCTCAAGGCCATTGAGGATATTAACGCTGAATGCAATTTAAGCAAGACATTTCACAGCGTTGCCGAGTTGATGGAAGACCTCAATGCCAACATTAAAAATGACGTGCTTGATAAGTAGTCTTGCCCCAGGCCAACGCCTGGGGCTTTCTCATTCCTCGTCCAATTCGTCAGCGTAGACCTCCACGGCCTGTTCCTTCTTTGGGTCATTGATGTCGCCATATTCATCAAACATGGCCAGCAGCTCATCGAAGTAATAGTCGTTGAGCATTTCCGACTTGGACATTCCTATGCTTTTGCCGATGGCAAGCCAGCGTTGAAACCAAAGTTCTGTGCGCCCAGTTCCTTCAACCGGCGCACGTTGCCGAAAAAATCCGACAGATCGTTTGCCTCATAAAATGCCACCAGAATTTCCGCCAGCTCCGAAGGCCTCAGGCCATCTTTGCATTCCGGATCCAAAAGTCTTTCGGCGGGGATGTCAAGCAGGGAAGAGAGGATTCCCGCGATTTCCTCCGGCGCGGAGAACAGGAAACGGGACGCAATGCCCAGAAGCGTCTCTTTTTTTGCGTCGCTGAGCATGGCCAGGATGTCCATGGCGGACTTGCCAGGAAACAGGCGATCCAAGACCAGCTCCGGTAAACCCTCGGTGAGCTGAATGGCCTGCAAAAACTTCGCTACCGTCAGCTTTTTGACCGTCACGCCGTAAAGGGTTTTGGCCTTGGGCAGGCTCATTTTTAAGCTTTTGTCTCGAAACATAGTTCCTCCAAACGTATAGAGGGCGACATAAGCCGCCCTCCGGATTTACGTATTTTACGGGGTGTCGGATACGGGCAAGGTGGGAAGCGTGTCGAGCCACCCCAGTGAATCGCCCTTCGCAATATCCTTGGTTCCGCGAATTGCCCCGTCGATTTTGCGCGGCGTTGCTTTGATTTGCAGCGTATAATCCTGGGCCTCCGTCGTATCCGCCCGCGTCTGGTGAGAGACCGAATAGCCGGTCAGGCTGCAGCTGTAATACCGGTACAACCGATATCCAAGGTCGCTGCGCAAGGCGCTAAAAGACAGGCCAAAGCGCGGGGATGAAAGGTTGATGGTTTCCTCCAGGGTCGCATCTTCCGTAAGCTCTACGCCCAGCATGGCTGCAAGGGTGGAGAGCTCCACACCTCTGACCGTAATCTCCAAATCCGTATCCGACCATTGCGTTTCCACGTACCAGGCGGGATCGTCGTCGCCGGGAATGTTGTTCGTGGACTTGTTGTCCGTAACCGAGCACGATACAGCCCCGTCAAACTTAATTTTTGATTCCGCCGTGGTTTTGTAGGAATCCGTTTCATCGGTTAACTCTGGGAAAATCCCCAGATTGGCAAAGCCCTTCAAAAACTTCTTTTTGCCAGCCATAGTACCTCCAATCAGCCCCAAAGGGCCAGTTCAAAATAAAATGTAACATGCGGGGTTTCCCCGCGTTCCAGAATAGTTGGCCCCCGCCGGGGACGAAGGATGCAGGATACTTCGTCCGTCAAGGGGATAAGCGTTTCATTTACGCCGCTGTCCAGAAGGAAGAAGAGGGAGAAGCAAGCTTCCCGCGCCTGGCTGTACGTGGCCCTGCGGACCTGCACCTGGATATAATGGACACCGGTCCCGTCGTTGATCGCCGGCACTGTATGGCTCCATTCGCCCAAATAGATCACGTCCAGCAGTTTGGACGGGTCGGGCATGTAATCCAGGCAGATGTCTTTGTACCCTTTCGCCGTCAGATATGCTTTGAGCGCATCCAGCATTTAGTCCCCTCCGATCGCGGCGGCAATGATTTGCAGTAATGTGTCGGACTGTTCCACCAAGACCGATTCCAAATACTTTGCTTGCCCGTTTTCGGAGCCCATGAAAGATAAGTCGGTAGCCCCGCCGCTTCGCATCTTTCGAATCCGCTCCATAGATGGGTGGCTGTACTCCGTGTGCTCGTGCTGATCGGCCGCATAGGGGCAGTTAAAGCCAATTAGTGCCTTTGTGGCGCCCTCTGGTACCTTCCCGGTAATTTCTACGCTCTTACCATTTTCGCTGCCCATGGCGTATTGATCCCCATCCAAATCCACGAACACACTGCCGCGCAGATCGCCAGTTTCCACCGGCGCCCGCTGCTGAGCTTCTGTAGCAATGCGGAAAGCGGCGTTTGCCAGTCCCTGGGCGCTGCCTCGTTCCAGTTGGTCAATGGCCTCCTGCAAGCGTTCGTTTGCTTCTTTTAGCCCCGTCAGGTATTTATCCTCCGGGATTTCTATCCGTTTTCCCATCTACAGCACCGCCTCGTAATGGTCCAGCCGCCCGGCCAGGTCATAAATGGGGGACACATTTTTGACCGTCCAGACCCGCCCGTGACACTGCACCTTATCCAGCGGATGCAGCTTTGCGTCCGTGTAAAGCTCTGCGTCGCTCAAAACACGATTGCCCGCTTTGTCCAGCACTTCTTTGCGGGTGTGCTCAAATCGGGCTGTGATTGGCTCTCCGGGCTTATTTAGGCCGGGGGTATATTCGGTATCTCCCCGGTCATTGACGCCTGTACAGCGCCACAAAAAGCATTTCTCGACAAACTGAGCCGACCAGATGCTCATACCATCACCGCGCTTCCCAACAAATACGGCCGAAGCAGGCGGAGGGCCTCGCTGCTCGCAAGGTCACCGCCGCCAGCGTTGGCTTTGTAGCTCTCCGATGCTTTGCCCAAGCTGATAGAGGCAACCCCCTGCTCCTGGAGCTGCCGCCTGGAGGCCGCCTGTGTATCAGACAAAGCCAGCGCCTCCAAAGCCTGGGCGAGTTTGACCGCCTCTGGCACGGTTTCCGAGCCGTTTCGGGGGAATTCCATGACCTGACACGGGGTCCGTCTCCATCCAGAGTACCAAAGGGAATTCACATGCCGGGCGGCTCTTTTCAGGATCCCCTCTTTCTCTTCACTTGAGAGAGCTCCCCAGCGTTCTGCCCCTGGTTCCCCTTTGAGAAATTCCCCCGCTTCCTCTGCGGAGATATAGGTGTTTTCTCCAAGGATGAGCATGCTGTATCCTCCTTCTGGACTTCTGCTATGCGGTTTCTTTCCCAACGGGCCGCCGTTTGGCAGGGAACAGAATATTCGTTCCCTGCCGTGTACCGTTTCCCATTTAAGCAGGTGGAAACCAGCATCCGAATTTTACGCTCCATAGGCATTGTATTTCGTGCCGTCCCAGGTAAACATATCGCCAATTTCTCCAACCTCAGAAACCGCCGCTGTAAGGACATAGATTTTGCCTACCTGGCCCGTAGGCGGCAGCGACGCCGCAGGAATGACTAGTGGAGTGGACGCACCGGCCACAGAACCGGTCAGGACGGCGAAAGGATACCGGGTGCTGTCATTTGTGTCCAGTCTGTTGATCGGGTTCGGCAGCTGCCAGCCCAGGCGCATGACGCAGCGCAAAGCAACCATATCCTGCTGTGCCAGGTTGTAAACAATATTGCCTTCCCCATCGGAAATAACAGCCTGATCGAGCACTTTATAGGTGATGTCCTGTCGAATGGAGTACACCGCCTGCGAGAAGTCGCCGCCCAGCATAAGGCCCTTAGAAGCATCCCAAGCCCCGTTTTTCAAAGACCGCATGCTGTGCCCGTATAGGGTTTCAGGGGTTCCGGCGGAAAGACTGGGCTGGAAAATCAGGGCGTTATTCGCGTCGCGGAGGCCTCGGAATTTGGATTTCACCGCCACGTCTCCGACGAAGCCGTTCACATCGTAACCGGACGCTTCAACTGCCCCCATAAGCTGATTCACGTCCTCGGCAATGTCTACGCCTGTGCCAAGAGCCACCGTCTTTTGAGCCGCCAAGGCGCCGTTTACGATGCCCTGGGGCCAGGAGGTTGGACGATCCACATCAAACAGGACGGCACCATCGATCACCCGGCCAAATTCCTCCTCGATCTGAGGCTTGAGCTGCCCCCAGATGTCATAGGAGGCGTCGTCCAATACGGCCTCGGGAATGGGAATAATGACCGCAATTTCTTCGGCCGTGATAAACTTGTTTTTCCAGGCCGACTTGCTCACAGATTTCAGCCCGGTATCCCCATTCACAAAGCCCGCTACCGCCAGAGCGGAAAGCACAGGCATTTTCTGCTGCCTTGTAGACATATTGGGGAGCTTCCTCATCATGGATAATACGGCGGATTGCTGCGTGACCGCCTGGATAATTCCTTGGGTGGTTTCCACAGGGATCAGCGCTTCCGCATCATTGCGGGAAATCATATTGTTATATGCCATCGGTATTCTCCTTTACTGTTTTTATCTCCGGCCTCGTATGAGGTCGTTCATTTTTTGGTTTTCGTTGGCGGGAATGTTGGTACCGGCCGGATTCAAAGGCGCGTACTGCTGCCGCTTTTCCGCCTTTACCTCGGGGAACTCTTTGAGTGCTGCTTCCGCCGCTTCTTTCACGCCGGTTACATTGCCCTCATCGTCCACCTGTACGCCAGACAGGTCAATCACCCGCTCTAAGAGCTTGTGGTTATACCCTTCCAGAGAGCGCAGTTCCGCGCAAATCAGGCGTTGATTGGCCGCCTGTAAGGTAGCCTCGCGCTGCTTGGATAAAGACTTCTGATAAGCGGATACCCGGGCGTTCAGGTCGCCCAGTTCGTCCCCTTCTTTCAGGCCCATCACGGTGCGCAGGGCGGCCTCATAGGTTTTTGCTGCCGTTCGGTATCCCGCGGCTTCGCTACGGACGGTGTGGACATAATCCTCCGAAAAAAGCCTGCCGCCCTTTTTTGGCTCTGCGGCCGGGGCAGTGGGTTCGGATACGTGTTCTGCCGTGACCGGATCTGCCGGTTCGGCAAAAAGTTGAATATACGGGTACAGCATCTGGCTGTTTCCTCCTTTGCGGTTCTGCCGCGTAAAATATATAAAGCGCCGCCTCCTGGGCAACGCTTTCTGACAAATCTATTCAACGCCGCGATAGTTGCAGCGCCCGCCTTGCCAAGCTCCGCAATCTTCTCGCGCACATTCGAGCATTTGTGCGGTATTGTTGTCTACAGTGGTCTGGCACAAAACTGTACCATCCTCGTTGTACTCAAACTTCGTCTGGGATACAATACGCCGGTGTACAGCATAAGGACATTTCACTGCGTTTTACCTCCCGCGACTTTTCTTAGACTCTTTTTTAACTCCTGATATCTTTTGGATTTATGGCGCTTCATGCTGCGAAAGCCTGAAAAAGTAGTGGGCGTTTCATCTGGCAGCGCCGCCCGATACTTCCGCCATTCCCGCAGGTCCGCGTTACGCCGGCGGTTGTACGTCTGTTCGGCTGCGTATGCCTTGCGCTCAGCATCACTGCGGGTATCCCGGAAAGGCTGCATGCTCTTGCGGGACATGGCCGCCAGCTCTGTTGGGGTATAAGCCCAAGCAGGAAGGATGCTAAACCGATGCCGGCAGTTGGGATGAATGGTTTCATACCCATGAACAAGGGCCGTATCGTAAAGATACGGAAAGTGCAAAGGCTTGCCGCTGGGCCCCTTGTACTTTCCGTTTGCCGCCTCTCTCGTCAGAGCATATACCCGGTCTTGGTACTGGGCGCATACCTCGCAGGTGGGAGAATGGGAGGTGCAGCGAACAAGATCATACCCCCAATCTTGGGCCTGTACAATCTTTGCCTTATTCTGCGCCTCTGCCGGGGTGGTTCGCGCTACCATCTTGGTGTAGGTATCAATGCTGACTACTTTGCCGTTTTTGTACCGCACGCCGATGCGCCCGTCCGGCTGTTTAAGGTCAAGACCAAGCAGGCGGGTTTTCAGGTCCTTTTGCATGTCCCGCACAGTGCCGCCGGTAGCCGCCTTCATAGCTGCCGCCCGTACTCCCGCCTGCCGGATTTCGTCCTCCATTCGGCGGCCTACTACGTTGACCGCTTTGACCAGGTCGTTCACGGTATTCTGCACCAACAAATTGATCTGCGCGGTATTGACGCGAGAAAACATGGAGTAAGCAGGCGGCGTTTTGACGCCCGCTTTCAAGATATCCTCCACGGCGCTTTCCAGACCGGTTTTATACCCGGACAAGACAAGCTGTCGGACCAATTCCGGCGTCGCCTGCTTGAGCTTTTTCAATTCCGCTGTTACCTGTTTGAGGATACGACGCTCGTAAATGGCTGGGGATCCCCCAGACGCCTTTCGGGTGATGATGTCCACAAGCTTCTGCTGCGCCTGCTCATACAGCTTGACGAGCTCCTTTGCTGCGGTCATTCGTCATTATCCTCCAAGGGCTCCTCCTCGTCCTGCGGTACTTCTTCCGCAGGCGAGGTCCCCATATCCTCCGCCGCCTCATCCGCGCGGATTTCGTCCAGCTCTGCGGCCGCGTCCTTATCACCCATGCCGTCCAGCCTCTGGATAGCGGTGTGCTGGCTGATGGTGGCCCTTCCGCCGGTGCGGACCGACATAATATTGGCGTTCTCCACTTCGTCATCCGGCAGGCCGTCGTTCCATTTGATACTGATATCCTGGACCGGGATGATCTCGCCGCGAATCGCTGCGCAGGCGGATACCAGCGCTTTCAGCGGGCCGTCGAATTTGTTGGCAATGCGCCGCGCTTTGGCAAGGGGCGACATCATCAACCGGCGCAGGGCTGAGCCGCTGGGAACCTCCCCGGTTTTGTTGGACAAATCTCCAAAGATGGCGCTGCCCATTTCGCTGATGGTGTAAAGCTGGTTAATCAGGAGTTCAATTTGCCGGAAATTTGCGTCCATAGACGCGTCCCAGGTGACATATTCAAGAGGAGGCTCGCTGCTGTCCCTCCGTGGGAAATACTCACCCACCCGGAAATTCCATACTCCGGTATTTGGGTCAACCTCAAGCGCGCTTTTTGGCCCGGTCATAGATGGATTCGCGTGCTTATCAAGTACCCGGCTTACCTGCGATACTCGGATAATCAGTTCCGACACAATGCTGTCAATGCTCTGATAATCGTCGATCCCGTACACACGGTCAGAGGTTGTCACGTTCGACACCCGAAATACCGGGCAGGCCGGCAGCTTTGTTTCCACCATGCGTTCCGGCTCTTGCGTTATTTCTGGTCCGATGCTCCAGGCGCCGGCTGCGCCGTTGAGCTTATAGGTATGCTGCTCGCAACTAAGAGGATCCTTCGGGTTATGTATCTGCACTTTGAGCTCCCACTCTCTGCCGTCTGGGTCAATCGGATACTGCCACCCAAACACATGGTATTTGGTGCGTTTGATACTGGCCGGATCGACCACAGGAAACCAATATGCGGGGCTCACTGCTTCTACCGTAGGGTAATTGTTCTGATTACTTAACAGCAGCAGCCCATCCCCGTAACGGCTTACATCAATAGCAGCATGCCAGGCGGTATCCAACAGCCCCGTGTCTGACAGCACAGAATCAATAACCTTTTGTTGGTCTTCCTTCGCTGCTGTGAACTTCGGCGGCTCCCCAAAGATCAGGTCCGCGATTTTCAAGCTCATGAGCTTCTGATAATTGAGGATCGTGGCAAAGGAAACTACACGCGAGAAATTACCGATAACCCGTTCGATTCGCTTCATCTGCTCCGCATAGACCCTGCCGTGCTCGTCCTCGAACAGCTGTCGGTTCGCCCTGTACGTTTCCAGCCGCTTTCGCTCACTCGGTGGCGGCCAGGCCGCTCCCGTTTTCAGAAAATCAAGGTTTATAAGCAATTACCTGCCTCCAATCATAACCGGGCCGATTGACTCCCGCCCAAATACTTCCATACAAAAATAGCGGGTAGCGTCCGGCCCGTGATCGTTTACCTTCAACGGCTTGTCTTCGCCGTGTTCTGACGCTTTTTCATCCCAGACATAGGACTCCATTTCCCGGATGGTATTTACGCAATTGCGGCAAAACTTGATTCTTCCGCTCTTGAGTGCGGTTGCAGTTACGCGGATTCCATCCAGCACCGCATTATCGGCAGGGACAACGATAAATCGGCCGTGCCGGTCAATGGTTGTTATCATAGACGCGGCGGACGGGTCGACGATGACCTCCTCAATCGCCCGCCCGTCCGTTAGCTCTTCCAATGATGCATAGTGCTCTTCATCGGTTTTTTGCCCTTTTTCGCGACCGGAATAGTAATACTCGTTAACGGCATACCATACGCCGTTGTAATTCTCCCAGGCCAGTGCGGCGGTGGGGTTCTGCGTTCCGTAGTCCATCGAAACATATCGCTTAATACAAAAACCAGACGGCGGCGCGTCGACAACATGCAGGCTTCGGTCAAACATGTCGTAAATGCGGCCCTCCGCCATAACCCAGCGGCCAAGTACATAGCGTTCGTAAAACACGCCTGTGTACTGCGTCTTGTACCGGTCCAGCACTTCTTGTGAAAGACTTGGATTGTCCTCCATGAGAAAATGAAGATACTGCTTGCTCTTTTTCTTCTCCTTGTCCACAATCCATTCTTCGTAGAACCAGTGAGCGGGATTCTCCGGGTTGCAATTAAACCAGAACCGCGAGCCATCCACAGAGCACCGGGCGAGCGCCTGCTCTACAAACGAGCGGGGCATGAGCGCTACCTCGTCAAGCATGACGCCGCCAAGGGTGATACCCTGGATCAGTTGATAGGAGGATTCGTCCTTGCCGCCAAACACATATATGTAATTAGTTTTGCTTCCTTTCGTCACCGTCATAAGGTGATTGGAGGCCGAATATTTTAGCGAGAACCCATTTTTGGGGAAATAGGTCATTCCAATCAGCGGGACAATCACGTTGCGTTCCGCGCTCTTTACAGACTTGCCGCAGATCGCAAAATTCGTTCCGTCGAACTCATGCATGACCCACAAAAGAAACGACAGCGCCATTACACTGGTCTTGCCAGAGCGAACGGCGCCGTCGCAAATAAGCGCGGTTTTATTGGTTCTCGGGAATGTCAGTATCTGTTTCTGTTTCTTCGATAAACCCATTTTCCACCTCGTTGTAAATGGATGCGGTAAGAGGATCGTCCTCGCGTTCGTTGACCGGCAGCGCAGCTTGTAAGCCTTCGCCGGCGGTGTCGCGAAGAAATTCCGTGGCTCGAATATCGCCTTTGAGCCCCTTATTTAAGGCAGCGACCAACAGCGCCATTTGGTTGTTCATATCCGTTTTCTTTATCCCAAGCTCGCTTAACAAGTCAGTAACCTTGGGGTTTTTAACCTGTAAACCCAGCAGCATCTGTGCGGCCTCTCGCATGGCTTTCTTTTTACGGCGCGTTTTGCCGCTTGCCTGCCCGGCTTTTTTTGCAATTTCTCGCCGTTCTTCCTCTGTTCGCTCATTGAACGGGATTAAGTTCTTTTCGTTTGCCAACGATCACCACCATCCGTTATTTTCATTGATTTTTTGTACAAAATATGATATAATTAATAAAATATATTGAGGGGGCGAAAACCCTTGAAAGCCTTGTCGCTACGCCCTTATTGGGCAACGGAAATGCTGTGCGGAAACAAAACAATCGAGTGCCGTGCATGGAAAACCGATTATCGAGGCGACTTGATTATCTGTTCTAGCGCAAAACGAGAGCCTGGATGTATTTCAGGGCACGCGCTGCTCATTTGCAAGCTCGTATCCATCGAGCCTTTCACAAAAAAGCATCTGAAACAAGCAGGTATGGAAGAAATGCCGGAAAAGCCGTCTTATGCTTGGATCCTGGATGATATGCGTGTAATATACCCCGTACCCGTAAAAGGTAAACTGCATTTGTTTGATCTCGATATTGCCCCGACGGTTATACCGGAATCCATATCTGACGAAGAACTCTGCGCTATCTTTGACCCGCTATACGCCTGATTTCGTCAGCCGTTATGTATTCTTCCGTGCGTGGCACGGAGATTTCCTTGAAAAACTCGGTGCGGTCCTGTTCGTTCTCAAACACTACAACCGCATACCAGTTGATGTTGTTTCTTTCCTGAAGGCGCTCGGCGCCTTTTTTTCTTGCCTCTTTAACCTTCTCAATATCCTGCTTCATTTGCGCAGCGTCAGGCTCTTCAAAGAGCTTCGAAAATCGGTCATCTCCATCGAACATGAAATCAATGTCCGTTTGGGTAAAGCCCATATCATCAAAGGTTAAGTCGAAATCTTCGGCCATGGAAGCGAGTTTATCCAAGTCCCAGTCGCCTTGCATGGATGGATTGTTTAACTGTACGTTCAGTTCAGCCTCTTCCTGCTCGTCAACGTCCACCACGCATACGGTCAGCTCATAATCATCGGATCGTTCCAAGGCATCCAGCTGCTCCAGGCGCTGGTGCCCGCCGACCAAATTCCCTGTTCGCTTGTTCCAGGTAAGCGCCGAAACCAAGCCGTGCTTCTTAATAGCGGATTTCAGCCTTCTTTTTGCGCCTTGATCCATGATTCGCGGGTTATATGGCGCGTTTTTAATATCCTTGCGGCTTATGGTTTCTGTATCATACGCCTGATATTTACTTTTCGCCATATCTCACATACCTTTCCACACTGGCCCCAGCAAAAGGATACACACGGAGAATCCGCTCATAATCCTCTGGGAAGCGCTCTTTCACCATGGAGAGCTCTCTGCCTTCCAAGCTTTTGAAGCTGAACCCCATTGATTTGCTGTCCTGGCCCAATTTCAGCTTTTTGTATTTGATGTAATCGTATATTTCGCGTTTCGTCCAATACGCCACCGGATAGAAGCGACCGCGTTTTCGGTCGATGCTTCCGGTTCTTTTTATCATGGCGCGCCGGACGATGCTATCATTGATTCGTTCGCCGGCCGCAATCCATACGGCGCCGGTTTCTTCGCGCAAGTAATTGTAGATATCTGTAATAGAGATAATCGGAACTTCCAAATCGTAGTTTCGGAAAGTTCCATACCGCATAAAACTGGACGTATCAAAATGAGGAAGCCGGATAATTTTTACACCGTACTTGTTTTCATACCAGGTTAGAAGTTGTTCCTGGAAAGATAAACCCGGTGCGATATACATAAAAAACGGGATAACTTTTCTGAAATACCGACAGCATAGATCCAAAGTCACAACACTGTCCTTGCCACCTGAAAAGGCAACAAGGACAGTGTCCGTAATTTTAGCTTGTGTCTTTATGCTGTCAAACAGCACATTTGACACGTTTAACCCCCTCCGCCGCCGGACGACTTTCTGCGGTAGACATTTCTTACTTCTCTGCGGCGTCTGTTCGTGTTCACATTTCGCCTAGTTACACCGGTTGTACGATTTATCCGTCTCTGGATAGCTGTAGGCATTTGCTCACCTCCTTTCGTGGTGTATCAAAAAAGCGCCCCGCAATGCAGGACGCTAAGAAAGCGTGTGCCCCGTGAACTCACCTGATCTCCGGATCGTGGGGGCGGTTACCGTCATGGGGCTGTTCGGTCGCCGGTCTATTCCCGGCTGCCAGAGGGTCCCATCGTTTTTGTACAGAGTTGACTGACCCACACCCTATACTCTGTTGGTGACCGTCATAACCCGGACGGCCAACGGGTGAAGAAGGAGATGAAGAGGAGTGGCACCGTATTGTCCAATCGGCCCGCCCGGTGCTGGCGAGAGGTGGGATTTCCTGTTGTTCGGTTCCCACTGCTTACATTATGCCATAGAGCGACCGAACGAAGCGAACAAGTTTAGTTTTTCTCCAAAAATCGATTGTGCGCCATTCGCACCCCGTCAGCCGTATTCCCTCCACCGATACTAAAAGCCACCTGGGTCCAGCTCATGCCGTTTACGTACCGCAATGATAGGATTTGTCGCATCTGGGAGTCCTCTATGGTGGCTATGTACCGGTTTAGGCGATTGAGCTCATACCAGCATTTTTGGATGCTTAATTCAATTAACGCCCGAAGGTCTGCGATTTCTGCTGCGCATGCTCCCACTTTATCAGACACCCCGGAACCCCACGGCAGCCCCGTTATCTTGGCCGTGGAGGAAAGTGCGGCATCTTCAAGCTCTTTCAGCCGTTTTTGCAGCCTCTCAATCTCCCGGTTGAGATAATAAAGCTGTGAAAGTTCGTGTTTTGTCACTCGTGCTCCTCCTCAAACGCCTTCATTTCCCGCCGTGCCTGCTTTGCTCTGGCCTTCTGCCGGCGGGCAGCCTCCCGGCGCTTGTCTGCCTCGACCTCCGACGGCGTGCGGATGACCCGCATATGCTCACAGGTTGCCCGGCACATACAGCCGTTGAGCCATTCGCACCCGTCTACCATGCAGATCACCTTCACGTGTCGTCCCTCCCAGCTAGATAATCGAGAGAGACGCCGAAGTAATCCGCCAGCCAGATGAGGTAGGGCAACCTCGGCTCTGTTCTGTCGGATGCATATCGATATAACATGGCGATACTAATCCCTGTTTCCTTTTCCATCCGGGAATAGGAGACCCCTTTCGCCTTTTTGAGCTCCCTCAGCCTCTGCGCGAATGTCGTCATCCTTGCCGCCCTCCTCGGTAAACAACAACCATGCTCGGAAACGGCGCACTATATTTCGCTCCGACAAATTTTAAACGTCCTCTGACAAACCTGATTTCCGCCTTGCCATATATGTACTTGTGAAATGCAGCTGTATCCGTTCTTGCCGGTATGAGCATGACCACTGTCGTTCCGGGCTTTTTTGACTCGTCATAGCATTTTTTAATCCAATCCGCTTGTCCGGGTTTGCCTTTGCGAGCGGCGGAATATGGCGGATTACAAAAAACCGTTTCGCCGCCCCAGCTTTTTGATAGCCCGTCGTCTAACTCTGTGTAGTATCTATTACATTTGTGATTATTATCGTTTGCGCATGGATCTAATGTAAATTGAAATTCTCGGTCAAGCTTAGCAAAAAACTCCTGAGGCGTTTCCCAGTCGTCTTTGCCGCTTGATAATAGCACTTTGTTCATCCTTGCCGCCCTCCCACAAATACAGCCATAACAAAGACCCCGAAACATGCACCTACTACAAGGCCAGCGAGAAAAATCATGGCTCTACCTCCATTCATAGGACCTTGCCGCCATGCCGATATGGTCTGGTTTTGTTGTATTCGTGCTTTCGGGTAATGATGTCCTCAATATCGATTCCCGCTTTGCCGCAATAATCCAGGATGCGCAGGATGCAATCAGCAAGTTCTGCGGCGATGCCTTCGGGCTTTTTGCTACGATAATCGCAGTGCAGCGCATTTTTTTGCGCGCACTCTGACGTTTCCTCGCTACCACAGATGGTAATAATCCCTTCCAGGGCATTTTCTGCGTAGCAGTCGTAGCATTCAAACCACTCTAACGGATGACCTTTTCTGTATTCCTCCAACGCTTCGGACAACTCAGAATGACAAAGGGCGATCACATCCCCGAAGCTAGGTTTATCGTCCCACCAGCCGTGAGTGACGGCGTTTTCGTGTACTTCTTTCGCGAATTCGGTTAGGTTCATTTTTGATCCTCCAATCAAAGTTTAATGCGTCGCACTTTTAAACATTTCCGGCAAATATACGTCTTGCGACGCTTCATCGGCATTTCTGACCAGCAATCATACACTGCTATATTTCCGGCTTGCTCCCACTTGTGCTTGCAAAGTAATCTCCTGATCCAATCAATCATTTCCGCCCCTTCTTTTCCCGTAGCCGCAGAAGTTATTTGGCGCTACGATCTTCGCCCCGCACTCGCAATAGTTGTGGCTTTCGATACATATCCATTCGACTTCCGGCGGCGAATTGATCTGGTGTATACAATATCCGCATTCTCCACAATGTACAACGTCCTTCGTCCTGGATGCTATGTTATCCACTCCCAGCAAATAATCCGTCGTAACCCCAAAATAATCCGCCAGCTTAATGAGGATATCCAGGGGTGGGTTTGTCTTGCCGCGCTCGTAGTAGCTGTATGTGCTGCGGTGGATGTGCAGGGCGTCAGCTACATCCCGTTGTAGCAAACCCTCTTTGAGACGCAAATCGGTCAATCGATTTTGTAAGATTTCCATAGTCAATCCTCCTGATTGGGACATACTAAAATGAAAGGTGGTGATATTATGGCAAAGAAGGGTATGAAACGGGCTGAGGTTACTCATGTAAAACCCAGGAACGAAGTGGAGCCGGTTCCCGAGCTCCAGGGCAAAGTGAAAACCGGGAAAGAGAAGTCAAAACCCATTAAGCCTTAGCCTAGCGCCCCTTATGGGGCGTTTTTTGCTATTATCCCTCCAGCATCGGTAACATAGCTGGCATTTCTCCGGCGGTGTATGCCCGCTCAATTTGCGGTATCATAAACTGACCTACGGTCTGACCGCCCGGCAGGACAATGTTTGCCATAAACTCGGTGTCAAACTCCGAAATACCGCACTCCACTGCCTCTAATTTGGCCTGGATGACCAGTTTCAGCGCCCGCCACCGTTGCCGGCACGCTTGTTCCCACGCATCATACTGGCTTTTTTCGGTGCGCTGTCTGCCTGTAGGCGTAAGCTCAAATTCTTCCCTGCGCGGGAGAGGAAGGATGAACTTGATTTGTCTCCCGCTCATGCAAAACCCTATGAGAGCCTTGCCATTTGCCGTGGCATATGCAAAATTATCCGCGCCGTATCGGATCAAGACCCGCTCGATCTCTAGGCGTGATAACTCGCTGGATACTGTTGTGTTTTTTGCGTATTCTCCCATTACTCTGCCTCCTCGATTTCCGTCAGGGTTACCGTGGTTTCGCCTGGTCCGTCCACATACGCCTTGCTCACGTGAGCCTCGACGATTTGCGCGTCGTCCCTGTAAGCAATCCCGTTTAGGGCGTCGCAGATGATTTTGCAGATGTTGTCACAGTCTGGCTTTTTGGCGGGGAGAATTTCTCTGCGCAGCATCTGCTCCCGTTTGCGTTTGCTTGCGCTCTTTGGAATTGGAAATCCAGCAAATATTAAGATTTCGATTGGGCCTTGCAATTTGATTACACTGCCCTCAGCTTGCAGGTATTTAATCCGGACCAATTCTTCGTAGGCGGCTGTTGCATCCGGGGTATAGCTGTGGACCTTCCCGTGGTTACGCACAATTCGCGGCCGCGCTTTTCCCTTTGGGGGCCCTGGTATCGTAAAGGTGATCATACCGCCACCTCTGTAAACCGCTGAAATTCGCCCTGAAAACGCAGTTCCACCTTCCCGGTCCTACCGTACTTGTTTTTGTCAAGCAGAATATAGGATTCTTCCGGGTTCACAGAGGCGTCCTTGTCCAAGACATAAGGCCGGTGGAGCATCATGATGTAATCCCCGTCCTGCTCCAGGCCGCCGCTTTCTTTAAGGTCGGACATGCGTGGGGCCTCCGACCCGTTGCGGGTGATCTGGGATAAGACCATGATATGGCAGTCGTACCGCCGCGCCAGGCGTTTGAATTCCTGGGATATGTAGTCGATCTCATTCCGGCGATTTTGAAACCGCTGGGTAGTTCGCACGCACTGGATAAAGTCCACAATGGCAAGCTGCGGCTTTGTCTGGGCAATGCCCCGTGCAATATCCTCGATAGTGTAGGCATCGTCCAGGATGTTCAGCCGCTTTGAGTCCGCGATAGCGTTGAGCCGTGTGCACATGTCGGTTTTCTCTTCGTTGCGGGTGTTGTGCTGGTTGATCCGCCCGTAATGCACAGAGCACAAGTCGGAGAGGAGCCGCTCCAGAATCTGCGTGGCGCTCATTTCCAGGCTAAACATGGTGACCCGGTTATCGGTGTTCATTTGGTTTCTCAGGATATTGAGCGCCAGTGCGGTTTTCCCGGTGGAAGGCCGGGCGCCGATGTAGGATATGGTTTTTCGCCGAAGCCCTCCCAGAGCTTCATCCAGCCTGCGAAACCCGGTCCGTACCCGCTTGATGTGCTCGGGCGGTGTGTAGAGCTCGGTCATAAAGGCCACAGCCTTATCGTCAAAGCTTCCGTCCTCCGGCTGCTCCTCGCTGTCCAGCAGTTTCCGGATTTTCTCCAGCATGTCATCGGGCTCCAGGTCCACCAGGTCGAAGAGCTTCTGGCGGATGCGGCGCTGCCGGCTGCTGTTTTTTACAAACCGGACATACCCAGAATACCCCGCGACACTGGGCAGGTTCACGGCTGCCAGCCTCGCCACCTTCTCTAGTTCCTGGTCCTTGATCTCAGCCAGGATGCTTGGGCAGTCAATGGCCCGGTCCTGGAGATACAGAGTTTTCACGACCCGAAAAATCTGCCCGTAGGCCTCCTCCTCGAAGTCGTCCGGGCTAAGGGCATCCAACGCCTCAGTGCAATCATCCCCGTATAGCAGCAGGCCGCCGATCACATTGCATTCGGCTTCCTGGGATAAGGTCATCATAGCGACGGCACTCCTTCGTAGCTTGATTTTTGGCCTATCTGGTAGTTTTCGTCCAGGTAATCCACATAGCCGGAGTTGAAGAAGGTGCTCCCGTTCTGGGGTTTGCGCCATTCGTCTTTTTTCAGGTCGGATAAATACCGGCGGATAGCCCGGAGCATTTCTTCCCGGCCAACGGAAAGAAGGGCAAGCTTCTTCGCGTCGGAAACCTGCCCCTTTCCCTTTTTGTTCGGATAAGCAGACCAGAGTTCTTCGAACAATGCATTTGCGCATTGTTTTTGTTTCGTTTTGTTTTGTTTATTTAATGGTTGCGTGGGTTGTTGCGTCCCTTGTTGCGCAGGTTGTTGCGTGGGTTGTTGCGTCCCTTGTTGCGCAGGTTGTTGCTCTGTGCAACAAGGGAGCATCTTATAGCTGCAAGCTTTGGTTCCGTTTGATCGGAAATCGATAAACCCACGGAGCTTTAATTCGTTGCGCGCCCGGTAGATGGATGACCGCTCTAACCCTGTCAAAGATTCTAGCGTTCGATTCGGCGCTGTAAACCATTCTGCCCATGAGCACTTGTTGTTTATGTACATCAATGCGTACCATAAAGCAATCTGGCCTGCGGCAAGCGGCTTAGTGAGCAGGGAATCGTTGAACCCCAGAATCTCGGTTATGTAGTTCATGCCACCACCATCCTAGAAAGGGAGATCGTCCGAAATCTCCTCAAAGTCTCCCACATCGGGCGGGGAGTAAGAAGGGCTGCTGTCCCGCTTAGGCTCTGCGAAATACACGTTGTCCGCTACAATCTCAAACGCCTTGCGTTTAATGCCCTGATTGTCGGTGTAGCTGCGGGTCTGTATGGAACCCTGCACCGCTACCAGCATGCCTTTGTGAAAGTAATTGGAGACGAACTCCGCCGTTTTCCGCCATGCGATAATGTCGATGAAGTCTGTCTGGCGCTCGCCGCCGGAGGAAAAATTGCGGTCCACCGCCAAGGTAAAGCGGGTGACGGGGACATTGTTTGGAGTTTGACGCCGTTCTGGGTCGGCGGTGAGCCGACCCATGAGCGTGACGTTATTCAACATATTGCGCCTCCTATGCCATAACAATGACATTGCCGCTTTCAATCAAGGCAGCAAGCTTCTCCTCGAAATACGCCCGGATGTTGCTTTTCGCTTCCAGCTTCCACATGCCGCCGTCCGCTTCAAACAAGCCGATCTGGCCGCCTTCCTTTAAGCGGACCAGGAATTCACTCTCCGGCTGCTCTACCTCCAAAAAGGTCCTGTACGGGCGGAGCTTAACGCGGGGGTTAATCTTTTCCTTGGTCTTCAAAGAGATCCCGCTTCTCGCTTCCACCGTCTGCGTCATGCCGTTGTCATTGGAGGATACGCTGTTTTCATCAGTGATGCGGGAAAGGATGTCTAAGAGGTAGTTGACGCCAACGTTCGGGATAAATTGGCTGCGAAACGCGATCATTGCATTTTCATAGTCCTTCCACCCAAAACCCGGACGCGGTGCATCAAAGCGGGATCGATAAAGGTCAAAGCGTTCGAACCGCTCATTGTAGGTGGTAAAAACCGACACGGATTCGTAATCGTCCACGTGGACGAAAATGGTTTGGTTGATGCTTTTGTGCTCTTTGGTGACAAGCTTCACGATACTTTCCAGGCTGGATACATTCAGTACGCTGGGAGAGTCATACACCGGATCAATTCGGCTGAGGCAGCCGTTGGAATATGTTTCGCCGTTGATTTCATAGGTTTTGGGGGCGGCCATTTCTTCGATTTTTGTGATCACGTCTCTGGTGATGTCCATAATAATCCTCCTAAATTAAGCGTTTTTAACGAGTCTCAATACCTTGGGTTCTTCCTGTTCCGGTTCCGTGAGCGCCTGCTGGCCGGGTACCTGGGGCACCATTTCCACAGCAGCGACCTCTCCGTTTGCGTCCGCTGTAATGTACAGGGAGGTGGTGACCGGATTGGTGGGCTCCAGCTTGGATTTTGCGACAACCCTCACGCCGACCTGCGCTCGCTCGCTGTCAGGTAAAAATTCCACCGTCAGAGAGAGGGCGCGCTTTTTGGCGGCCGCCGTGTTTGGGTCCAGAATGTTGTCGATGATCTTGGCCATTTCGTAGTCAGTGCGCTCTTTGATCGCGCCACGCGCCATGTCAAGGATGGATTGTTTTTGTACTTCGGTCATGTGATTACCTCCATTTGTTATAAATAAGCTTCGATTCGTTCCAGTCCTCATACCGGTCGGATAGGTATTCCCGGATTCGTTCCCGGATCCAGGGCCGGTCCGAGCTGTTGTCGTATCGGTCGTGGCAGGCAAAGCAAAGGGTCACGATATTCTCCGGGATGCCAAGCCCTCCGTGAGACCGGGCAATGTAATGGGCGTTCGGCATAGCCCAGACTGACCCGCACAGGATGCATTGATGCCCGTCTCGCTCCCATACCTCGTCTTTGACCCTTTTGGGGATATCTAGGGCTTTGGTCCGCTTATGCACTGTCCCACCCCGCCATCATTCGTGCCAGCTCGTCGGGTGTAGCTGTCTCAATCTCCATGTCCTTTGCGGTGTTGACCACATAGTCCAATAACACGGACATTTCGCGGGTGTCATAGACGGATGACCCGTAATAAGCGATGACCTTCTTGTAGCCGGGGAGCTTGCTGTCGTCCACGATTTCCACCGGCCAGCCGATCCCACGCCCGTTCCAGCGACGCTTAAACGCTTCCAGGGCGTCGGCCCGGATCGGCAGGTACTCAAACTGTCCAGCATGACGCACTGCGTCCAGATAGACCTCGTCTTTGGTCGTACCGGCCGCCTCCGCGATTTTCTGGCACAATACCCAAAGGTATGCGTTGGCATCTAGAGAACGATGCTCCCGCTTTTGGGAGAGCCGGGCAATATATGGCGAGTCTTTCATACTGGCGGCGAAGTTTTTAGCCGCTCCCCAGTCCTGGACGCGAAGGCTCAGCCAAGCCCCTTCGCTGTCCTGCATCCATTTCGCCCGATCAAACCGGATTTCCATGGGTTTTCTCCGCTTGCAGGCATTTCGCGCATTTGCCGTAGGTTTCCGCCACTTCCTGGGCGGTGAATCGCTTGCCGCCTACTGCCATACCCTTAATCGGGCCGTGGCAGGTGTCGCACTCCAGAGGGTGGCCGGGATATTTCGGCGGCAGAGGATCATACTTGGTTGGGTCTCTGTCCCAATACACATCCGCTGCGAAGCCCAATGCCTTGCAGGCGACTGAGATCGCGTCGGTAAGAGCCATTTTGTAACACTCGTCGCTGGTGTACAGGCCGCTTTTCTCCTTTGCTACAAACATGCTCCCGCCGGTGCCGGGGATAGGCTCGCTCCATTCGCCGTCCTCTTTTACATACAGGTCGATGTCGCAAAAGGCGGCGATTTCTCCATCAGCTGCGGGTTCCGTCCACTGCTTGACGATGGTATATTTCCAGCCAATCCCGCAAGGACCGAAAATCTCCGTCAGCTTCTTGATCCGCCACATGGGATTGATGTCGCTTTTGCCTTTCAGCCGCCCGGCCTGGATCGGCTTCAAGGCTTCATTGGGGACCTTTCGGGCAGCCTCATAGATTTTAAGGTTCTCCATCTTGTGCCTCCGATATCTTGACTTCAAACTTTTCGGCAACTTCCTCGGGCGTCACGCCGTCCGGAATTTCGCCGGTGTCAAGGATGGCCTTTTTTACCTCGCTCCACATGGGGCTTTTTGATACCTTGATTAGGTCGGGCCGGTGCTGATCGAGCCAAGCGGTCAAAGCAGTGTCGTCATGCTTGTATGTAACCTTTGCCGGGGTCAGCACAAGTTCCCCGCCTGGGAATTTGTACTTCTCGATGCCGGTTTTGGTTTTGCGTCGGGGGACCTGCTGGAAATACTCAAACAGCAGCCCCTCCAGATACCCGATTTCCGATGTGGTACGAGCTTCGGCGGACGCATACTGGGCGTCGTACCAACGTTTCAGTTGGGCCAGTTCCGCCTTTTTCTCCCGGATTTTATCAGCCGCCCATTTGGCGGTCAGGTCGTCCTTTACCTCAAATTTCTCGTTGTCCATGGCGGCCTCCTATGCCAAAACGGCAGGCGTCGCATGTGCCCGCTTGATTTCGTCAAGCTCTTTCTGCAGACCGTCAGCTCTCTCTTTTTCGAGTACCCAATTGTTCAGGTTGCTCTTGCGTAAGACTTCCGTCTCTTCCAGGCGGCGTTTCAGCTTTATGTTTTCTAACGCGAGGAATGTAATTGCTTCCCGGATTTCTTGCTCACTGGGCTCATACATTTGACAAACCTCCTAATCTGGTTTACAATAACGATGGTTTATTGTTCGTGCGCTCGATTGCGGTTGCTGCCGCGTCGGGCGCTTTTTCTTGTTTCTGCCTTGCCCGATAAGCTCGGTTACGCGCAAGGATCCGTTCCCGGTTGGCCAAATAATGCGCGTGCTTTTGCGCCTTGATACTCTCCTTATTCCTCGCGCGATAAGCCTTGCTTCGCTCTGCATACTTGGCCTTGTTTGCCTCATAGCGTTTTCGCTGCTTGGCCCTCTGTATCACTTCTGGATCGCTGGCGATCATTTGGTCAATCCTTTCGGATTCCCTTAAATCCTCCTCGCAGAGGTCAGCGTCGCTCAATATGCAGTCTGGATACGGACAACACTCGCAGTCTCTATTGCACGGCTGCACGCTGCATCGCCTTCTCCTATCAATATCATCCATCTGCCTGACACCCCGTTTGGTCTGCCGCGTCGGGCGCTTTTTCTTGCTGCACGATTACTGTTGTTTTCAGTGCCTGTATCAATTCTTCGGCGGCTTCCTTGAGGTCTGGATGTAGTTTTTCTACCTCATCCGCATAATTACGCAGGATTACAACAATAAACGGCGCGGTCTCCCGGGACAGAGGCTGTATTGCTGCAGACACTTTTTTCGAGTAGTCCATCAGGACCTCCGTAAAGACCTCATTTTCCGGTAAGGCTCCCAGTACGGCAAGGCGTAGTTTTTTGACGTTATCCATTTTGATCTCCTCTCATTTTTACCCGTTAATTTTGTCCATCTGCCTGACATATCGCCTGACCCGTTGCTCCCGCTGATCGAGCTTGGATATGTAGCACCCGCGCAGAGCCATGGCCGTCAAAAACGCCACGCCAATGATTGCTAGGAACGTTTGCATGGGGTTTCCTCCTTTCTCCTTAGTTTTAGAGCTTCCGCCCGTATGTATTCCAAAAACTCCGCTTGGGTTTTCCCGGCCAGCCGGGCCAGTAGTTCAGGCGGTGGCTTGCTGGGGAGTGAGATTATTACCTTGTGTTCCATGGGGGCCTCCTTTCATCAGATTTTAGTTGACTTTTAAAGGACAGTTTTTTGACTTTTTAGACAAATCTCGTTGTCATTATGAAGAAACTAGGCTATAATTTACCCGCCTTCTTTGGCAAAGAAAGGAGCGTGGTCTTATTGACCAAACTTTTGACTTTGCGGGTTCCTGAATAATGCTGATTGCCCAAGGCACGAGCGGAACCAAAACCGCCCAAGTAACGCGCGTGTGACAGAAGCGTACGGGGGTTGTGCGTCATGCCATTAGGGCTAATCCGCTGTGGCCAGGCGCCAAGTGGAAGCTAATGGTACATTAACAGGGCCGGGTGCCCTGGTATTGTTTGGCGTGTGCAATACGTTCAGGTGAACAAATTTGGAGTGATACCGTCTGCGAACCCCCCGCAGGCGGTATTTCTTTGCTTGGCAGGGTTATAGCCCAGTTTCTTCATAATGACAATTTTGTAAAATGTCTTTTCGCCTTCCGCCCGCTTTGGGCGGTTTTTTTTAGCTGGCTTGATCGCTTTGCAGCTTGCCAAGCGGTGGATCTTCTGTTGCGAATAAATAATCGAAGGATTTTTTAAAATACTGACAGTAAAGTTGGCATTCGTTAGGCCAAAAACGCCCACTTCGGATTTTTTGACTAAATGAATTGCGGCTTACTCCAATAATTTTGCCCATATCTTCGTCAGTGAGATGATGATAAGCCTTTTGCCCCAAAAGATTTGGATACATTACTTTCACCTCCTTTTATTGGCGTATCGCCAACCTTTCAAGCTCATTATATTCTCGAAACGCCAATATGTCAAGACTTTTTTAAAGAAATATTGACGAAACGCCAAGTTGATGCTATGATACAACTGAGGTGATAGTTTATGGCCTTTTCAGAACAATTAAAACTAGCAAGACTCGCTAAGGGGTTAACTCAACAGCAAGTCGCGGAGAAAATGGGGATATCAAACAGCACTTATTGCGGGTATGAAACCGGAAAACGGCAACCAGATGTTGAAAAAATTAAACGTCTCGCCGCCATACTTGATACCACCGGGGATTTCTTACTAGAAACAGGCTTTACGGAAACAAGTGATTCCGTTGCGTCCAAAAGAGAAAGCGCCTCTATTCCCACTGATGTGAGTCCAGAGGCGCTGAACAATATGGTTGCAAAGGTGACTAGCTTGCTAGAAGCCTTCGGCATGATTGAGCCGGGAGACGATCTTAGCGACGAGGACACCGCGTTTGTTATCGGGCTGATCCATACGATCCAAACTTACCGCAATAAAGGCAAGCTTTAATCGTTTAGTGATTTCTTCCGGTTTTTTATCCCGCAATATTTCCACCGCAATCAATGTTATATTATCCGTTGTTACCACCCCAAACAATGCCAATTTTTGTGCAAATTATATTGAGCTGTTGTCTCTAAATAAATTATATTGCACACAATAGCTAAAATCAAGTGACGCTGGACCACATTTCAGAATCATGCAACTTTTTAGGAAATAGCGATTTTCAATAAATAGTAGTACGAAAACGGTTTTTTTGCAACTATTTCCAAATATCGTTAAGTTCATACTGAAATTCGATGAATAAGCACGAAAAAATTACGATCATCGGAGTTTTAAAAAACTCCAAAAATTATAAAAAACCGCCCCCTGGTGCTACCAACACCAGAGAGCGGTCCCTGTCAGCGAGGCCAACAGATACAATATAACGCATAAATATTGTACCAGTTCGGCCTCCTATTATCAAGAGGAGGATCAAAAAAATGAAAGCCGCAGCCTACGCACGTTACTCCACCGACAAGCAAACCGAAAACAGTATCGCCTACCAAATGAGCGCAATCACCAAATACTGCCTTGACCGCAATATCGATCTGTGCGCCACGTACAGCGATGAGGCGGAGACAGGCACAAACACCAACCGGGCAGGCTTCCAGGCGCTTGTGCGGGCTGCAGAGCGCCATGAATTTGACGCCGTTGTGGTCTATGACATTTCGCGCGGCTCCCGCGACGTGGTGGACTGGTTCGCGTTTCGCAAGGCCATGAAGGCCGCCGGGGTGCAGGTCATATCCACCACCCAGCAGCTGGGGGACATCACGGACCCCAGTAGTTTTTTGACTGAGCTTGTTACAGCAGGCTTGGGTCAGCACATGGTCCTGGACACTCGCAAAAAATCCATGGCCGGAATGATGGAACGTGCAAAACAAGGCCTTTATTGCGGCGGGCGGATACCACTGGGGTATAACGTCGAGGACGGGCAGTATATCATCAATGAGAGCGAGGCCCGCATCGTTCGCATGATCTTCCAAGCCTACGCCGCCGGCGAAAGCTACCCGGAAATCCTCCAGCGTTTGGCGGGTAAAACCACCAAGCGAGGCCGGGCGTTTAGCAAAAACAGTTTTCACAGCATCCTACAAAATGAGCGATACATCGGCGTTTTCAAATGGAACGAATACAACATCCATATTATGCGCAAATGGGCTGGCGGGAAAAAGACGGACAACCCAGTTATCCTTGACGGGATTATCCCGCCGATTATTGACAAAGACACATGGGAAAGGGTGCAAAAACGCGTGAAAGACAACAAACGGAATGCCGCCAACAAAGCCAAACGCGAATACCTGTTGTCCGGTCTGATCGAGTGCGCCAGCTGCGGCGCGGCTTATGTGGGGCACTGCAGCACCAACAAGCGCAAGGACGGCAGCATCCGGGAGCGCCGCTATTATGGATGCGGCAATAAATACCGGTCAGGCGCCTGCCAGAGCGCCAGCATCAACGCTGACGAACTAGAATTGTTTGTCGTATCCCATATCAAGGCAGCAATACTGGACTGGGACTTCGACGAGATCGCGCGGGACTATGCTGACCAAATCAACGGCGCGGCGCCGGATTGCGAGGCCGAAAAACGCGAGCTAGCCGATGTAGACGCGCAGATCGTCAACGGAACGAAAGCGGCCCTGTCTGGGGTCGTTTTCCCAGAGCTTATGAAAGCGATGGACGAGCTGCGCGGGCGGAAGATCGAGCTCGAAAACATCATCGCGGAAAAGAGCGCCTACAAGGGGGAGAGGGTCAAGCCAGAGGATGTTGTCGCGGCATTGAGGGATATCACGGAGGAGTTTGAGCCGCGCCGAGCAGTGCGGGAGCTGGTACAAAAAATATACGTTAATCCAGACGGGTCTTGCACCGTGCATATTGGTGTACATATGACGGGTAATGGGCTGCCAAAAGAAACGAACCAAAGAAAAGGCAGTTCAAGGGGGAAAAAGACACTAGAATCTGGGACACTTATTTTTCCCCCTTGAAAATCCCCCTCTTATCGGAAGAGGGCAGGGGGAAGAAAACAAGATTTGGTGAAATGAATTCACAGAACCCCGTCAACCAGTAACTTCGGTTGTGAATCCATTTAACATTCCCGGTTGAATGCCCAGAGGGATTCTTAAGGGAGAAAAACCTTGTCCCCGATTTTTACGTCGTTTTTCTCCCTTAAGCCGCCCTTTCTTTGGTTCATTTCTTTCGGCGGCGCGAAAGAAATGAACATCTATATCTTAACAGAAAGAAAAACAAATGGTAATTATATAACAACAGGTGTGATATAAGGAGGGCAAGATGAAAAATATTTTGGATCAGCTTTATTGGGGCGAACTGGATCAATGCAACCGGGAACGAAAAAAGGATGAAGCGCTGGAGAAGGCCATGCAATCCGTCTATGAGATCTCCGATTGCCTGCTGGGACGGGCGAGAGGGGAAGAAAAGCGGCTCCTGGAGGAGCTGCTCCGTCATTGTATGGATGCAATCGCCCTTTCCTCTCTGGATTCCTTCAAAGACGGGTTCCGCTTGTGTGAAAAGCTGTTTTTAGAGGGGATAACGAATCCAAAAGAGCAATAAAAAAAGCGCCGGGCTTTCCAAATGGAAAGCCCGGCGCTCTTAAAACCGGATGAATTATTCGTAAAGCTTCGAGAGCTTGAGCAGGTGCTCGTAACGGTCGGCCGCGACCTTCTCGGCTTCGCCGAACAGCTTCTCCGCGCGATCCGGGAAGGAACGGGTCAGAGAGTTGTAACGGACTTCGCCCATGATGAAGTCGCGATAGCTGGCGGTCGGAGCCTTGCTGTCGAGGGTGAAGGGGTTCTTGCCCTCGTCGGCCAGACGCGGGTCGAAGCGGAAGAGGTTCCAGTAACCGGCGGCCACTGCCTTCTTCTCTTCGGCCTGGCTGATGCCCATGCCGCCCTTGATGCCGTGGTTGATACACGGAGCGTAGGCGATGATGAGGGACGGGCCGTGATAGCTCTCGGCCTCGTTGAAGGCCTTGATGCACTGGTTGTAATCGGCGCCCATGGCCACATGTGCCACGTAAACGTAGCCGTAGCTCATGGCGATACCGGCCAGGTCCTTCTTCTTGATCGCCTTACCGGCAGCCGCGAACTGGGCAACCGAGCCGATCGGGGTGGACTTGGAAGCCTGTCCGCCGGTGTTGGAGTACACCTCGGTGTCGAAGACCAGGATGTTCACGTCTTCGCCGGAAGCGATGACATGATCCAGGCCGCCGAAGCCGATGTCGTACGCCCAGCCGTCGCCGCCGAAGATCCAGGTGGACTTCTTCGCCAGGTAATCGGCGTCCGCCAGAACCTTAGCAGTCAGCTGGCCGACCTCGCCGTCGTCCTTGACTTCGGCAAGAGCCGCGCGCAGCTTGTCAGCCGCCGGGCCGTTTAACGCGGTGTCGGCATAGGTGTCCAGCCATTCCTTGGCCGCCGCCTGTACGTCGCCGAAGGAGATCTCCGCGATGCGGGTCACATACTGGGCCAGACGGTTGCGGATAGCACCCTGGGCCACTGCCATGCCGAGGCCGAACTCAGCGTTGTCTTCAAACAGAGAGTTCTGCCAGGCCGGACCAAAGCCCTTATAGTTGGTGGTGTACGGGGTGGACGGATAGGAGCCGCCCCAGATGGAAGAACAGCCGGTGGCATTGGCGATGTACATCTTGTCACCGTAGAGCTGGGTGGCAAGCTTCGCGTACGGAGTCTCGCCGCAGCCCGCGCAGGCGCCGGAGAATTCCAGCAGCGGCTGCTTGAACTGGCTGCCCTTGACGGTGTTGGGCTTGAACTTCTCGAAGACCTCTGCCTTCGGAGCCAGCTCTCTGCCGTAATCAAAGGACTTCTGGCCCTCACGCTGGGTGTCGATGGGCTGCATGACCAGGGCCTTTTCGCCCTTGCGGCCCGGGCAGACGGATGCGCAGGAGCCGCAGCCGGTGCAGTCGAGGGTGGAGACGGTCATGGCGAACTTCATGCCCGGCATACCGGTCATATCCACCATCTTGGACTTGAGAATCTCCGGAGCGTTGGCCGCTTCTTCCTCGTTCATCACTACCGGGCGGATGACCGCGTGCGGACATACGTAGGAGCAGAAGTTACACTGGATGCAGTTCGCCGGATTCCATTCCGGAACATCCACCGCGATGCCGCGCTTTTCGTAAGCCGCGGAGCCCTGCGGGATTTCGCCGTTGACTTCATCGGAGAAGGCGGAAACCGGCAGCTTGTCGCCCTGCTGCTTGTTGACCGGATGGAGAATGGTATCGACGAACTTGGAAAGCTTCGGGTTGCTGGTGGTGGTAGCGCTCGCTTCCACCGCAGCGTCCTCGGCCTTGGCCCATTCCGCGGGAACCTTGACCTTCTTCGCGCCGTCAATGCCGCGCTCGATGGCCGCATGGTTGAGAGCAACCACCTTCTCGCCCTTCTTGCCGTAGGATCTGGTGGCCGCGTCCTTCATCAGAGTGACGGCCGTGTCCGCCGGGATGATCTTGGCGAGCTTAAAGAAGGCTGCCTGCAGGATGGTGTTGATGCGGCCGCCCAGGCCAAGTTCCTTGGCGATGTGGGTCGCGTCGATGGTGTAGAACTTGATGTCGTTCTTGGCGATGTAACGCTTCATCTTAGCCGGCAGGCGCTCGGAAAGCTCCTCGCCCTCCCAGTCGCAGTTAAGCAGGAAGGTTCCGCCGGGCTTAAGGTCCTCGACCATGTCGTACTTATCCACATAGGACGGGTTGTGGCAGGCCACAAAGTCCGCCTTGCTGATGTAGTAGGTAGACTTGATCTTCTTCTTGCCGAAACGCAGATGGCTGATGGTGACGCCGCCCGACTTCTTGGAGTCATAGGCGAAGTAGCCCTGCGCATACATATCGGTATTGTCGCCGATAATCTTGATGGAGTTCTTGTTGGCGCCGACGGTGCCGTCAGAGCCCAAGCCCCAGAACTTGCAGGAATGGGTGCCGCGGGGCGTGGTGTCCGGGTTCTCCTTGATCTTCAGGGAGAGCTTGGTCACGTCGTCCTCAATGCCGATGGTGAAGCGCTTCTTCGGACGGGCGGCCTCCAGGTTGCGGTAAACGGCGATGATCTGGGCCGGCGTGGTGTCCTTAGAGCCCAGGCCGTAACGGCCGGTGAGGATGGTGCAGTCGGCAAACTCAGTGCCGCGCACCGCTGCGCACACATCCAGATAGAGCGGCTCGCCGATGGAGCCCGGCTCCTTGGTGCGGTCGAGCACGGCGATCTTCTTGACGCTCGAAGGCAGCGCGGAAATCAGGTGCTTCGCGGAGAACGGACGGTACAGGCGGACCTTGACGAGACCGACCTTTTCGCCGTTGGCATTTAAGTAATCCACAGTCTCCTCGATGGTATCGCACACGGAACCCATGGCGATGATGACGCGCTCGGCGTCGCGGGGACCATAGTAGTTGAAGGGCTTATATTTGGTGCCGATCTTGGCGTTGACCTTGTTCATGTACTCCTCAACCACGTCCACGACCTTGTCGTAGTAGGGGTTGCAGGCCTCGCGGGCCTGGAAGAACACGTCCGGGTTCTGGGCAGAACCGCGCAGTGCCGGATGCTCCGGATTGAGGGAGCCGCGGCGGAATTCGTCAACCGCATCCCAGTCGAGCATCTCCGCCAAGTCTTCGTAATCCCACGCTTCGATCTTCTGAACCTCATGAGAGGTGCGGAAGCCGTCGAAGAAATGCAGGAACGGAACGCGGCCTTTGATGGCGGCCAGATGGGCGACAGCGCCCAGGTCCATAACCTCCTGCACGCTCGAAGAGCAGAGCATGGCATAACCGGTCTGGCGGCAGGCGTACACGTCGGAATGGTCGCCGAAGATGGAAAGGGCGTGAGAAGCAAGGGCACGCGCGGAAACGTGGATGACGGAGGGAAGCAGCTCACCGGCCATCTTATACATGTTCGGGATCATCAGGAGAAGACCCTGCGAAGCGGTATAGGTGGTGGTCAGAGCGCCCGCGGCGAGAGAGCCGTGCACCGCACCGGCGGCACCAGCCTCAGACTGCATTTCCACGACCTTGACCTCCTGGCCAAAGACGTTCTTGCGTCCGCCAGCGGCCCACTTATCGGTCTCTTCCGCCATAACGGATGACGGCGTGATCGGATAAATGGCGGCTACGTCGGTAAACGCATAGGATACATGCGCGGCGGCATTATTGCCGTCCATGGTTTTCATTTTTCTTGCCATTTTTATTTTTTTCCTCCCTTTTCAAGGTCTTATTAAACCTTTGTCGGCGATTTCGATTACGCGAAGCTGTCCTTATGCCGCTGTTCCGCGCCCGGGCAAAACGGCAAATCCGGTAATCGGAAGGGGCGGAAAAAGACGAAATCTGTCCTTTTCCCCGACCTTAAAAAGTGTAGCATTTTTACAGATACCTGTAAAGCCTAAATATCGTTAAATTTATGAATTTTCAGGGGTTCTTTTTTTAACAATGTAACGGAATGAAAAAAGAAGCAAAAAGAAACTGGTTTTCGAAAACGCAGGCTTCTTCAATAAACCGGCTGAATACGCGGTTTTGCGCCCCTTGACAGAGGCACGGCGTTCTATTATTATGATAGGGAAACGCTTTGGCGGGACCTATGCCGTTTTCGCCGGTTTCGGCGGGTAAGCAGAGGACCCGAAGCGGATAAAACAGAAAACGGACCAATTGGAAAGGGGACTCATCATGGATCCTGACGGCAGTCGAATACTGCTCACCGCTTCCGTCGCCGCCGAGCAAGCAGGCGATTTCGGAGGTACGCTGCTCCAGCTGCTCATTCTGGTGCTCCTGATCTTCTTCAACGCCTTCTTTGCCGCGTCGGAGATCGCCATCATCACCCTCAACGACAACAAGCTCAAAAAAGACGCGGAGGACGGCAACAAAAAAGCGGGCATCCTTATGCGGATGACCTCCAACCCGTCCAACTTCCTCGCCACCATTCAGGTGGGCGTGACCCTCTCCGGGTTCCTCGCCTCCGCTGTGGCGGCCACCTCCTTTGCGGAAAAGATCACCGCGGCGCTCGACGGCGTTCTGCCCATCCCGGCCAGCGTCATCTCCGGCATCGCCACCGTAGTCATTACCTTGCTGCTGTCTTTTCTGACGCTGGTATTCGGAGAGCTGGTCCCGAAGCGCATCGCCATGCAGCGGGCGGAGGGCATCTCTTATAAGGTGGCGGGCATTCTGCGCGGCATCGCGGTGGTGACCAAGCCTTTTATCTGGCTTTTGTCCAAGACCACCAATGGTGTACTCCGGCTGCTGGGCTTCAACCCTAACGCGGAGGACGAAAGCGTGACCGAGGAGGAAATCCTCATGATGGTGGACGAGGGCGAGGAACGGGGCGTCATCGAAGAAGCCACCAGCGAAATGATTTCCAACGTCTTTGAATTTGACGACATTACCGCTGGCGAGATCATGACCCATCGCACCGAGATTTCGGCGGTGGACGAGGAGGACTCCATTGCGGATGTGCTCCAGATCGCCATAGAGGAAGGGTATTCCCGCATCCCGGTCTATCGGGAGGGGCTTGATAACATTGTGGGCGTCTGCTACGTCAAGGATCTGCTCAAATATGTGGGCAAGAACCTGCCGGCAAAGCTGCCGCTGACTTCGGTGATGCGCCAGACCCTTTACATCCCGGAAGCGAAAAAGTGCGGCGAGCTTTTGCAGGATTTGCAGCGGTGCAAGGTGCAGATGGCCGTGGTGGTGGACGAATACGGCGGCACCGCCGGCATCGTGACCATGGAAGACCTGCTCGAATCCATCGTGGGCAACATCCAGGACGAGTACGACAACGAGGAAGAGGACGTGGTTAAACTGTCCGACACCACCTTTACCGTGGACGGTACCACTGACATCGACGAGCTGTCCGAGCAGCTTGACGTGGAGCTGCCTGAAGGAGATTACGACACGGTGGGCGGTATGCTGCTTGAAAGCTTCGGCCATATCCCCAAGGAGAACGAGCATCCGGTGGTGCAGATTTCCGGGTATTCCTTTACGGTGGAGAAAATCGAGGAACGGCGCATTGCCAAGGTCCGGGTGGAGAAGCTGCCTGAGCCGAAGGCGGAGGAAACGCCGGACCAAGAGGATAGGCAAGACCGCAAGGGACGCAAAAACGAAGAGTAAACTAGGAAGAGCCGCGAAGCATCTGCTTTGCGGCTCTTTTTCTGATATTTTGCTCATGAAAAGGCCTCGTTTCGCGCAGCCCCTTTCATGAAACACAGTGTCCTGATCCTGCCCTATCAGGCCAAAATGCTCTTTCTTTTGCTCTGCCAAAAGAAAGAGGCGAAAGAAAAGGCGGCGGGAGGGGGGAAAAGACGCTAGGAATGGGGACACAAATTTTTCCCCCTTGAAAATCCCCCTCTTGCCGGAGGAGGGTAGGGGGAAAGAGAATAAGTTTATTTGAAAATACAGTTACAGAATCCCGTCAACCGGTAAAATTGGGTGTGAATATTTTCACACCCACGGCCGAGCGAAAGAAAGGAACACGAAGTCAGCTAGAAATCGAATGGCAGGGACCGGTAAACGCAATCACCGAACAAAATGAAAAGCTTCCAAACCATATTCAGCCCCAAAGAAGGAATGTCTGGCCGGCCGAATGTGAAAACCAAACAAACAATTGGCCAGACGATGAAAAGATCAAAAAGGCTTATTTGCTAGCCTTGTGTAACGAGAGTCATCTCATTCAGGTTGCCTTATAGAAAGCAAAAACCGTGCAAGCCCAATTGGGCTTGCACGGTTTTATTCGTCTCTATTTATGCAGCCGGTCGGAAATGGAATTGAGCAGGCCGCCCTTTTCGATGATGTTCTGAATAAAGGGCGGGAAGGGCTCCGCCTGGAAAGTCTTGCCCGTAGTCAGGTCGGTGATGACGCCAGTGGAAAAGTCCACGCTCAGCTCATCGCCGGCGCTGATCTGCTGCACCGCTTCGTCACATTCCAGGATAGCAAGGCCGATGTTGATGGCGTTGCGATAGAAGATGCGGGCGAAGCTGGAGGCGATGACGCAGGAAACGCCGGACGCCTTGATGGCGATGGGGGCGTGTTCCCGAGAGGAGCCGCAGCCGAAGTTCTTCTGGGCTACAATAATGTCGCCTGGTTTCACTTTGGAGACAAAGTTCTTGTCGATGTCCTCCATGCAGTGAGCCGCCAGCTCTTTGTGGGACGAGGTGTTCAGATACCGGGCGGGGATAATCACGTCGGTATCCACATTGTCGCCGTATTTATGGACAAAGCCTTGAACCTTCATATTGACGCGCCTCCTTTATATTTTCGCCGGGTCGGTGATGAAACCGGTCACCGCACTGGCAGCCGCTACCGCCGGGCTGCTTAAGTACACTTCCGACTCCACATGGCCCATACGACCCACAAAATTGCGGTTGGTGGTGGAGATGGCGCGCTCGCCTTTGGCGAGAATGCCCATGTGCCCGCCCAGGCAGGGGCCGCAGGTGGGGGTGGAAACCACCGCGCCGGCCTTGATAAAGTCCTCAATCAGGCCCTCGTGCAGCGCGTCGAGATAAATCTGCTGGGTGCCGGGGAAGATGATACAGCGCACATCCCTGGCCACTTTGCGGCCCCGCAGAATGTCGGCGGCGGCGCGCAGATCGGTGATGCGGCCGTTGGTGCACGAGCCGATGACCGCCTGGTCGATCTTAATCTTGCCCACCTCATCGATGGTGCGGGTGTTTTCCGGCAGGTGAGGGAAGGCGACGGTGGGACGCAGCGTGTTCAGATCAATGTCCACCACCCGGTCATACTCGGCGTCTGCGTCGGCCTCGTATTTCACCGGGCTGCGCTGGAACCGGTCCTTGCAATAGGCCATGGTTACCTCATCGACCGGGAAGATGCCGTTTTTGGCGCCCGCCTCAATGGCCATGTTGGCGATGCACAGCCGGTCGTCTATGTTGAGAGCCGCCACACCTTCACCGGTAAACTCCAGCGACTGGTAGAGTGCCCCATCTACGCCAATCAGGCCGATCAAATGCAAAATCACGTCCTTGCCCGACACATACTCCGGCAAGGTTCCGGTGAGGTTCACCTTGATGGCGGTAGGAACCTTGAACCAGGCCCGGCCGGTAGCCATGCCCGCGGCCATATCGGTGGAACCGACGCCGGTGGAGAAAGCGCCCAGCGCTCCGTAAGTGCAGGTGTGGGAATCCGCGCCGATGACCAGGTCACCCGGCCCAACCAGGCCCTTTTCCGGCAGGAGGGCATGCTCAATGCCCATTTCGCCTACGTCGAAGTAGTTGAGCACGTCGTACTTGCGGGCGAAGGTGCGCACCTTTTTGGTCTGCTCCGCCGCCTTGATGTCCTTGTTCGGAGTAAAGTGGTCCATGACCAGGGCCACCCGCTCGGTGTCGAAGACACCGGTAGCCCCACAGCGCTCAAACTCATTGATTGCCACCGGTGTGGTAATGTCGTTGCCGAGCACCAGATCCAGCTTTGCTTCAATCAGCTGGCCGGCCTTCACTTCGTCGAGACCGGCATGCGCCGCCAGGATTTTCTGCGACATGGTCATTCCCATAAAATCTGCCTCCCTTTAAAATGCAGGCATTCCTGCAGCAATATCAATATACAAAAATCCCGAGCATATATGCCCGGGATTTTCAAATCAAGAAACGAAAAAGAATTACTGCTCCACCGCGTAAACGCTGACCTTCTTGCGGTCGCGGCCGAGACGCTCGAACTTGACCTTGCCGTCGACCAGCGCGAACAGCGTGTCGTCCGAACCAATGCCGACGTTCGTACCCGGATGGATGTGGGTGCCGCGCTGACGGACCAGAATGTTGCCCGCGAGGACGAACTGGCCGTCCGCACGCTTGGCGCCGAGACGCTTGGACTCGGAATCACGGCCGTTCTTGGTGGAACCCATTCCCTTTTTATGTGCAAAAAGCTGAATGTTAATGGTAAGCATGTGTGTTACACCTCCGTAATATCAATCGTTAAATAGGCGGGATATTGCTTTTGAAGCTCGCTTAAATGGAGCCTCAGCCCCTCCAGAATTGCCACCGCCGAATCGCAGGCCGACAGGAGGGAAAACCGGAAACAAGCGTCAGAAACCTCCGCTTGCGCCGGGGAAGAAAGCACCTCGGTGATGGTATTGGCCGCCATATAAGCGGCGGAGGAAACGGCGGCACAGACAATGTCCTCGCCTTCCTGCGCATACCCGGCATGGCCGAGCATCGTAAACCCGCACAGCTTGCCGTCCCGATCGGTAAAACGCACCTTGGTCATAAAAACTTAAGCGTTAATGGCTTCGATCTGCACCTTGGTATAGGGCTGTCTGTGACCCATCTTGCGCTTTTCGCCCTTCTTGGGCTTATAGGTGAAGACGGTGATCTTCTTGGACTTGCCGTTCTTGATGACCTTCGCGGAAACGGTCGCACCGTCCACATAAGGGCTGCCGGTCTTGATCCCGTCGTCCGAACCGATGGCGATGACCTTAGTGAAGCTGTACTCAGACGCGTCTTCTGCGCCGAGCTTTTCTACGAAGATCTCGTCGCCCACGGAAACCTTGTACTGTTTTCCGCCTGTTTCAATGATTGCGTACATGAAAGGATGGCACCTACTTTACAATAGACTCGCTAGTTCCTAGGCGGGACAGGACGTCCGCTTGTCGTAGCCCGGAATATGCGGCTTAACGAGTATAGCACAAACCATGGAAAAAGTCAAACAAAAAGTCGGTTAACAAAGGCCGTTTTGCAGCTTGGCGGCCATGAGGGTGTTCTTCATCAGCATGGCGATGGTCATGGGTCCCACTCCGCCGGGCACGGGCGTGATGCAGCCGGCAACCGGCTCCACCGAAGCAAAGTCCACGTCGCCGCAGAGCTTGCCGTTTTCGTCCCGGTTCATCCCCACGTCGATCACCGCGGCGCCGGGCTTGACAAAGTCCGCCGTGACGAATTTCGCTTTGCCGATGGCGGCCACCAGAATGTCCGCCTCCCGGCAGACAGCCGGCAGGTCCTTCGTATGGGAGTGGCAGATGGTGACGGTGGCGTTTTTGTGCATCAGCAGCATGGCCTGGGGTTTGCCCACAATGTTGCTGCGGCCGATGACCACCGCCCGTTTGCCGTCGATGTCCACATGGGCGGCGTCCAGCAGTTCCATGACGCCTGCAGGGGTACAGGGAAGAAAATGAAAATCACCGATCATGATGCGCCCCACGTTTTCGGGCAGGAAGGCGTCCACGTCCTTTAACGGAGAGATGGCGTGGATGACCGCCTGTTCGTCCAGGTGCTTCGGAAGCGGCAGCTGGACCAGGATGCCGTGGATATCCGCACGTTTATTCAGGCCGTCGATGAGGCCAAGCAGATGATCAAGCGTGGTGTCTGCGGGAAGGGCGTGCTCCTCCGAATAGAATCCAACCGCTGCGCAGGCTTTTTTCTTATTGTTGACGTAGACGCGGGAGGCAGGGTCGTCTCCCACGATGACCACGGCCAGACCCGGCGTGATCCCCTTTTGTTCCTTCAAAGCCGCTGCCTCCTGGGCGACCCGTTCCTTTACGCTGGCGGAAACCGCCTTGCCGTCGATTATCGTTGCCATTGCTCTCATCATCCTTTCCGCCGGGTTTCCCCCGGCCCTGCATTATGTACAGAGAATGGGAAGGAGCGCTCTTTGGCCCCTTCCCAGCATAACCTTACGATTTTTCTTCGTCCTGCGAGCCGGTGTGTTCGGCTTGTGCATCTGCGTCGCCGGACGCTTCTTGGATGCCGTCGGCATTTTCCTTGTCCTGGGCTTCCTGCTCACGAAGGAGCCGCTCACATTCGGCGGCCGTTTCCTCGCACTCCGTCCGCTCCGCTTCCAGCGCTTTTTTCTTTTCCAGGTCCTCCTCGGTATCGCTCAAAGCGGCGATCTCCTCTTCGAGCGCCTTGGCACGGACATGCAGAGAATGGGCCTTCGCTTTTAACGCGGTGCGGTCGGCCTCTTTTTCCTCCTGCGCTTCCAGTTCCTCGGCTTTCCGGATGCAGTCCTTCGCTTGCTCCTCCAGCTCTGCTGCCTGACGCTCCGCCTCTTCGGCGCTTTCACGGTAATCGTCCTCGTCGCGGTCTTCCTCTGTTTGGACGGCTTCTGTGTTTTCCGGCTCAGAGGCATCCTCTGCGATTTGAGGAGTACTGCCGTCCTCGTCTTCCTCTTCGGAAAGGTCCCCGTCTTCCTGGGCAAGGAGACGGTAATGCTCCGCCTGCTCGCGCAGTTCTTTTGCCTGTGCGTTCAGTTCAGTCGCCCGCAGCCGCAGGGACTCCGGCGACCATTCGTCTAAGCTGCCGAAGACCGGCACATAGTCCGGCTCCAGCGGCTCTTTCTTCTTGATGCGGTGGAGAATCACAAAATGCGCGATCAGCGCGCCGAGAAAGGCCACTGCCGCCACCACCTGGGATACCCGGATATAGGTGCCGGGGATGTAAAGGCTGTCGGTGCGCAGCCCTTCAATAAAGAAGCGGCCGAACCCGTACCAAGCGGAGTACAAAAGGAAAATCTCACCTTTGTACTTGCGGTGCTTGCTTAAGAAATGCAGCAGCAAAAACCCTAAGAGGCACCACAGGGATTCGTAAAGAAAGGTGGGATGCACCGGCTGCGTATAATCCACGAAGATGCCTTCATCCGCCAGAGTGTAAGAATTGGCGTAAAGCCAGGCGGAAATGCGGTTGCCGGTCATGCCCCAGGGCAGGTCCGTGTTGACCCCGAAGGCCTCCTGATTGATAAAGTTGCCCCAGCGGCCGATGCCCTGACCGATGAGAAAGCCTAAGGACGCCAAGTCAAAGGCACTGGGAATGTCCACCTTGCGCCACATGGCCATCAGCGCCCCCGCGCCCAAACCAAAGATGAGGCCGCCGTAAATGCCCAAGCCCCCTGACTTTAGATCGAAAATGGACCAGACGTCGGTAAATTCCTTCATGTTGAAGAGCACATAATAGAGCCGGGCGCCCACGATGCCGGCGATCACGCCAACCAAAATCACGTCGATGAGCCGGTCAGGGTTCACATCAAACCGCTTGCAGCTTTTCATCACGTAGAGAACGGCCAGCAGCATGCCCAGCGCTATGATGATGCCGTACCAGTACACATGGAAATCGCCAATGGAGAACGCGATGGGGTTGAGGTCAATCTGAAATCCCAGCTTCGGAAATTCAATGGTATTCGTCATTCGCGTAGGTCCTCCTGTGTGTTATGTAGGCCGGGCGGAGAGCCCGGCAAAGTCCTTGGCTTACGTTTAAGCGGGAAGAATGGTGGAAAGAGCGCTGCGCTCCGGGCGCAGGCTTTCCTTCAAAAGCCCCTGCACCTGCTCGCAGGTCACGCGGCTCAAAACCTCCGCCGTGTCAAAGAGCCCCCGGCCGGTAAAGTGAGCGGAGGACAGATTGTTGGCGATGCCCTCTACACTGTCGAAGGCCATGACCGACAAACCGTACCGTTCCCGGCGGACCCGCTCGAAGGCATCCTTGTCAATGCCGTCCTTCTTGAGCCGCTCGATTTCCGCTTTGACGGCCTGTGCCACCGCCTCGGGATCCTTCGACTCCCCGGCGAACATGGCCGAGACATATCCTCGGCCCTCAAAGAGCTCGGTGCCGAAGCTTTCGTTGATGAGCTGCTCGTCCAGAAGCCTGCGGTAGAGAGGAGAGGTTTTGCCGGCAATCAACTCCAAAAGAAGCTCCCATTCCACCAAGGTTTGGGTATCCATTCCCTCCGCCTTGGGCGTTTCCTTGTAGCCGAACATGAAAAGAGGCACGGAAACCGACAGCTTTTGCTCTACATGATCTTTTACGATTCCCTCCGGCTCCTCCTCAAAGGAACGCTCGATGACCGCGTCCGCAGAAGGCGTGAGTACCCTGTCGGCAATGGCGAGGACCTCTTTCGGATCCACCTTGCCCGCCACAGCCAGCACCATGTTGTTGAGGTTATAGAAGGTGTGGTAGCACTTATAAAGAAGGTCCGCGTCGATCTTGGCGATGGACTCTACGGTACCCGCAATGTCGATGCGCACCGGATGGGTGTGGTACAGGGCGGTCAGAAGGTTAAACATGACCCGCCAGTTGGGCTCGTCGTCATACATGCGGATTTCCTGGCCGATGATGCCCTGCTCTTTGTCCACCGTTTCCTTGGTAAAGTAAGGGGACTGGACGAAATCCAGCAGGATTTCCAGAGACGCGCCGAAATTCTCCGTGCAGGAGAAAAGGTAACAGGTCCGGTCAAAGGAGGTAAAAGCGTTTGCGTTGGCGCCGGTGCGTGCATAGCGGGCAAAGGCGTCCTCATCCTGGCTTTCAAAGAGCTTGTGCTCGAGAAAATGGGCAATGCCCTCGGGCACCACCGTCCATTCCTGTTCGCCTTTGAGGCGGAAACGGGTGTCGATGGAGCCGTAGCGGGTGCCGAAGATGGCGTAGGCCGACTGGTACCCTTCCTTGGGGTATACCAGGATTTTCAGCCCCGACGGATGGTCGTACTCGTAATAGCTTTCGTCCAGCAGGGCGCTTTTTACCACGTTCACTGTCCATCCTCCTCTCCGGTCAGCAGGTAAATGGTATCCAGAGTCAGCCGCTTTGCCGCGGCGACCACTTCTTCCCGTGTAACCTTGCCGGCTGCGTCGGCGCTTTCTTCCGGGGTCACAAGGGTATCGTCAAAATACTGGTTTTCGTACCAGGTGGCGATGCCGGTCACCCGGTCGGACACGGTGCAAAACGAGTTCTGGATGCTCATGACGGTGGCGGACAGCTCTTCATCGGTAAAGTCCCCCGCCTGGACCGCCTCAATCTGACGGAGAATTTCCGCCTTGGCCTTCTCAAAGTTCTCCTGCTCGATGCCGGACTCCACCAGCATAATTCCCTTGTGCCGGTCAAACCGGGCCGAGCAATAGTAGCACAGATGGAGCTTTTCCCGCACGTTTAGGAAAAACTTCGAATGAGCCGTTCCTCCCAGGAGAGCCACCATCATCCGGGTAGCCATCACCGCCGGGTCCGGCTCAGCCGTGCCTGTGCGAAAGCCCATCACCAGCTTTGCCTGATTGACAGGCAGCCGGTCGGTGACTTCCTTGACCTTCTGGGCCTTGTCAATCACATGGGTCTGACAGGAGACCGGCTGGGTGCGTCCACAAGCCTTGAAGGCTTCCTCCAGCGTCCCGTCCGACTCCATTCCCAAAAAGGAAAGGCAGACTCGGGCGGTCTTCAGAAGGGTTTTCCAGGCGGCGGTCACGTCGGCGGGCGAAAGGGCGGTCACCGTTTGCACGGTGCCGTACTTATTGATCCCGTACCCTTCCGATTCGCACATAATCTGCTCGCACCGGTTTCTCGCATAGGTGCGCTTGTCGTTTTGTTCGGCTTCGATGAGCTCCGTTAAGCAGCGTTTTTCCTGCTCAATGGAGGACGCGGGAAAGCAGCCGTCCTCCAAAACCGGGTCAAACAGCAGCGCACGCAGAAGGGACATGCATTCCCGGCTCAACGGTTCGTTGTCAGGGGTATATTCGTCGCCAATGGCGAACACGGAAATGGTCAGCACCTGGCTTTCCCCGAGGCGCTCCACCGACCCGAACAGCTTTGCGCCGTAAAGAGAGGCAAGGCGCTCGTTTAAAAGGGTAACGTTGGGATATTCCCGGCAGGAATGGCTTAAAAGATAGGGCAGAATCGCCATGGCGGCCGCAGACTCCGCATGCAGCGGAACATAAAAGGATACGGCCGCCCGCTTGGTTTTAAAGCGGGAATCCGGCAGGGACAAGAGCTTCACGCCGTCATCCACCGACGGCACGGTTTTCCATACAGGCACACGCACACCACCTTAATCAAAATGATCGGTCCCTCGCCCCAGGGCGTAGCCGCCCCACGGCAGATGAGCATAACAACACGATGCCGTTCTTTGGCAATCCTTGTTATTATGCTCATCCTTATCGGCCTTTATTTAAAGTATTTCACACCCGACTCAAAGATGCGCTGTTCTTTCTCACCGGGGACATTTTTATATAGGTTGCGGCCCTTGCGTTCCGAGTGGCCCATCTTGCCGAGGACGCGGCCGTCCGGGCTTAAAATGCCCTCAATGGCGCAGACCGAGCCGTTGGGGTTCCACTCGATGGAATTGGAAACGTTGCCCTGCGGATCGCAGTACTGGAAGGCGATCTGGCCGTTCTCCGCTAAGTACTTGACCGTGGTTTCGTCCGCCACAAACCGGCCTTCGCCGTGGGACACCGGCACCGCATGCACGTCGCCGGGTTTGACGCCGGTAAGCCAGGGGGAGTTAACGGAGGAAACACGGGTATACACCATCCGGGACACATGGCGGCCCAAGGTGTTGAAGGTCAGAGTGGGATCCTCGGGCTTTAGGTCGCGGATTTCGCCGAAGGGCACCAGGCCCAGCTTGATGAGCGCCTGGAAGCCGTTGCAGATACCCAGCATCAGGCCGTCCCGGTCGTAAAGCAGCGCGCGCACCGCTTCGGCCACCTGGGGATTGCGGAAGGTGGTGGCGATGAACTTGCCCGAGCCGTCCGGCTCGTCGCCGCCGGAGAAGCCGCCGGGCAGCATGATGATCTGGGAATCCCCGATCTCCTTGACCATCCGCTCGATGGTTTTCTCAATGCCGTAGGCGGTCAGGTTGTTGACCACCAGGATTTCCGCCTTGGCTCCCGCTTCTTCAAAGGCACGGGCGGAGTCCACCTCGCAGTTGGTGCCCGGGAAGACGGGGATGAACACCTTCGGTTTGGCGGTTTTCAAAGCAGGCGCCGCGCCGGAGGGGAAGGCGTAGGGAGTGACCTGGATGCCGTAGTCAGGCGCGTCGGGCGCGTTTACCGGGAAGACCGGCTCCAGCTTGGAAAGATAGGCGTTCTGCAGTTGGGCAAGAGAAACCGATTCGCCGCCGAGGACAACGTCCTGGGAAGCGGTGGTTTCGCCGATGACCTGATAGGTAATGCAGCCCAAAGCCTCCGGCTCGTTCATTTCCAAAAGGAAGGAGCCCGCCTTGGGGGTATACAGGTCGTTTGCCGACAGGTCTGCCGTCAGCTTGACGCCGATGCGGTTGCCCAAAGCCATGCGTGCAAGCGCCGCCGCAAGGCCGCCCTCGCGCAAAACGCCCGCGGCGAGCACCGCGCCGCTTTGCGCGGCGGCGTGAATGCTGCGATAGACCTCTTTGACCTTCTCAAAGTCCGGCAGCTTGGAGGGAGCCGCAGGCAATTTTACAAACACCAGCTTGGAGCCGGCCTTCTGGAAAGCGGTGGACACGGTTTTGCTCGCCTTGGTGGCGGCGATGGCAAAGCTCACCAGGGTGGGGGGCACATCCAGCTCATTGAAGGAGCCGGACATGGAGTCCTTCCCGCCGATGGAGGGGGTGCCGTAGGCAAGCTGGGCCTGCAAAGCGCCCAGGAGGGCGGCGGCGGGCTTGCCCCAGCGGGTGGGAATGTCGTGCAGGCGTTCAAAATATTCCTGGAACGTCAGGCGGGCGGACAGGGGATCGGCCCCCACCGCAGCCAGCTTGGAGAGAGACTCGGTGACCGCCCAGGCTGCCCCATGGAACGGACTCCACTCGGAAATGCCGGGAATAAAGCCATAGCTCATGGCGGTGGCGTCGTCGGTTTCTCCATGGAGAAGGGGAAGCTTTGCCACCATGGCCTCCTCCGGCGTCAGCTGGTACTTGCCCGCAAAGGGCATCAGCACGGTACCCGCGCCGATGGAGGAGTCGAACCGTTCCGAAAGGCCCTTCTGAGAGCAGACGTTCAGGCGGGAAAGGTTTGCCTGCATGGCGCCGGCAAAGTCTTTGCCCACCACTTCTTCGGGAAGCTGATCCATATAGCAGTCCTCCGCCTTGGGGGCGGTGATGGTAGCTTCGGATTTCTGGGTCACGCCGTTTGTATTGAGGAAAGCGCGGGAAATGTCCACAATCATGTCGTCCCGCCAGAGCATGCGCAGCCGCTCGTCGGCGGTGACCACCGCCACCGGAGTGGCTTCCAGGTTTTCCGCATCCGCCGCGTCGATGAAGGCGTTTACGTCCCCGTCGTCGAGAACCACCGCCATGCGCTCCTGGGACTCGGAAATGGCAAGCTCGGTGCCGTCCAAGCCCTCGTATTTGCGCGGCACGCTGTCGAGCGTAATGCGAAGCCCGTCGGCAAGCTCGCCGATGGCCACGCACACGCCACCTGCGCCGAAGTCGTTGCAGCGCTTGATCATCCTGGATACGTCCGGGTTGCGGAAGAGGCGCTGGAGCTTGCGCTCGGTGGGCGGGTTGCCCTTTTGCACCTCTGCGCCGCAAGTCTGTAAGGATTCATCGGTATGGGCCTTGGAGGAACCGGTGGCGCCGCCGCAGCCGTCGCGGCCGGTGCGCCCGCCCAAAAGGACGATTACATCACCGGGCTCGGGAACCTCCCGCACCACATTCGACTTGGGAGAAGCGCCTACCACCGCGCCGATTTCCAGGCGCTTGGCGATATAGCCTTTGTCGTAGAGCTCCACCACCTGGCCGGTGGCAAGGCCGATTTGGTTTCCATAGGAGGAATAACCGTGGGCGGCGCTGGTGGTAATCTTGCGCTGGGGAAGCTTGGCGGGCAGCGTTTCGCTTATGGGCACGGTGGGATCGCCCGAACCGGTCACCCGCATGGCCTGATAGACATAGGCGCGCCCGGAAAGCGGGTCGCGGATGGCGCCGCCCAGACAGGTAGCCGCGCCGCCGAAGGGCTCGATTTCCGTGGGATGGTTGTGGGTTTCGTTTTTAAACTGCACGAGCCAGGTTTCTTTTTCCCCGTCGATCTCGATGGGGACCTCAATGGAACAGGCGTTGATTTCCTCCGACTCATCCAGGTCCGGGATCATGCCTCGTTTTTTGAGAAGCTTTGCGCCAATGCAGGCCATGTCCATCAGGCAGACGGTCTTGTCCCGGTCGCCATAGACCTCCTTGCGCGCGTCATAATAGGCCTGCAACGCCTCTTCGACGGCGGCGGTGATCTGTGCTTTCTCGATTTCGATTTTTTCCAGCCTCGTTAAAAAGGTGGTGTGCCGGCAGTGGTCCGACCAATAGGTGTCAATCACCCGCAGCTCGGTTACCGTGGGGTCCCGGCGCTCTTTGGTAGCGAAGTAATCCCGGCAGAACTCCAGGTCCTCCACGCTCATGGCAAACCCCATCTGCTTCCAATAGCCGGCGATCTCTTCCGGGCTCATTTCGATAAAGCCTTCCACACGCTTGACATTCTCCGGTACTTCCACGTCCATGTCCAGCGTCTGGGGCTTTTTGAGGGAAGCTAAGCGAGACTCCACGGGATTGACCAGATATTCCTGCATCTTGCGAAGGTCGTCCTGGGATAGGTCGCCCTTGACCGCGTACATCCGGGCGTTGGCCACTTCGGGCCGTTCTCCCTGGGTGAGCAGCTGCACGCACTGGGCGGCGGAGTCCGCCCGCTGGTCGTACTGGCCGGGCAGATATTCCACCGCAAAGACCTGGTATTCCTCACCTACCGGCCAGGTTTCCAAAGTAACGATGTCCTGGTTCGGCTCGGAAAGGATGGTGCCCTTGGCCGCGTCGAACTCTTCGCGGCTGAGGCCCTGCACGTCGTAACGGTTGGCAAAGCGCAGGCCGGTTAAGGCTTTGATGCCTAAGTTTTCTTTCAGATCGGCCAAAATGTGGCCCGCTTCAATGTCGAAGCCGGGCTTCTTTTCCACGAATACGCGGATTACATCTGACATATCGCAAACTCCTTACTTCTTTGCCCGCCGGGCGGGCGTATTGGGACGGATTGCATGTACTGCTCTATTTTATCATAAATATAGCGTGAAAAAAAGGCTTTGGAACGCAAAAGAATCGAGATTTCAAACCGCGTTCACAAATTTGGCGCAAAAGCGGCGATTTGCGTGGTGAAAATGCACTTGAAAAACAAGAATAACTGGGGTAAAATTTACATTTACGAATGAATGAAACGCATGCCGTTCTATAAAGGTATGCGGCGGAGGCGCAGATGGACGAATTTTTACGGCGTACCTGGGTGCAGGTGGACTTGGATGCCATCCGGCATAATTATGAAGAAATCCGGCGGGCGGTTAGCCCGGCGGCGGGAATGATGGCGGTGGTCAAGGCGGACGGCTACGGCCACGGCGCGGTGTACGTAGCCAGAGAACTGGCGGACTGCGGGGCGGACTGGTTTGCGGTGTCGAACATCGAGGAAGCGGTGGAGCTGCGCCGGGCAGGGCTCTCCCAGCCGGTGCTGATTTTAGGCTATACCCCGCCGCAGCTTGCCGGAGAGCTTGCTAGCCACCGCATTTCGCAGACCGTGTTCTCCACCTCTTACGGCGAGGCCTTGTCCAAAGGGGCCGTGGAGGCGGGCGTGGCGGTAAACATTCATATAAAGATTGACACGGGCATGAGCCGCTTAGGTTTTTTCTGCCAGCAGGAGGACTGCGCAGCCTCCATCGACGAGGCGGCACAGGTCTGCACCCTGCCGGGACTTGTTCCGGAAGGAATTTTTACCCATTTCGCCGTGTCCGACGAAGGAAAAGAGGGAGAAGCCTTTACCCGGCGCCAGTTCGAACAGTTTTGCCGGGCAGTGGACGCCCTTTGTGAAAAGGGCATCCGGTTTCGCTACCGCCACTGCTGCAACAGCGCGGGAGTGCTCTGTTACCCCAAGATGAACCTGGACCTGGTCCGCCCGGGGATCATCCTCTATGGTCTGGCCCCTTCGGGCAAGTGCAAGGACGTGCTGTCCCTCCGTCCGGCCATGGAGCTCAAAAGCGTGATTTCCATGGTCAAGGAAATCGGGCCTGCGGCCACCGTCAGCTACGGGCGCACCTATGCGGCCCAAACACCCATGCGTGTGGCCACCGTCCCGGTGGGGTATGCCGACGGCTACCCAAGGCTTGCGTCCTCAAAGACCAGGGCGCTGGTGGCCGGAAAGCCCGCCAAGGTGGTGGGCCGGGTGTGCATGGACCAGCTGATGCTGGACGTGACCGGCATTCCGCAGGCACGGGAAGGAATGACGGTGACCATGTTCGGCCAAGACGGGGAGGCGTTTTTGCCCATTGAGGAACTGTCCGACGCGGTGGGCACCATTCCTTATGAAACCGTCTGTCTCATCGGCAAGCGGGTGCCCCGGGTGTATGTCAAGAATGGAAAGGTCATCGGGGTGGCCGATTACCTCAAAGCGGGTGACTGACGGGATTTCGTCAGATTATCTAAAAGAATCCATCGCTTTTGCGCCAAAAAGCGGAAAAGCGGGCCTTGCGTCAGGGGAAAAACGCGAGTATAATAAAGGATAACATCAAAAATGATAGACTATGGAGTAAGGAAGGGTATTTATGTCTAACATCAAAGTGGAACTGACCAAATCCCCCAAGCCGAAGCCGGTGGATGAGTCCAAGCTGACCTTCGGCGACGTGTTTACCGACCATATGCTTCTCGTCAGCTACGACGAGGGCCAGGGCTGGCATGACGCGCGCATCGTTCCCTACGGTCCCCTTTCCCTGGACCCGGCGGCCATGTGCCTGCACTACGGCCAGGAAGTGTTCGAGGGCATGAAGGCTTACCGGGCCGACGACGGCCGCGTGCTTTTGTTCCGTCCCCAGGAGAACTTCAAGCGCTTAAACCTTTCCAACGACCGGCTGTGCATTCCGCCGGTGGATGAGGAATTCATGCTCGAGTGCCTGGAGAAGTTCGTGGCCATTGACGCCGACTGGATTCCCAAGGCCCCGGATACCTCTTTGTATCTGCGTCCCTTCATCATCGCCGTGGATCCCCACCTGGGCGTGCGCGCGGCGAACCACTACCTCTTTATGGTCATCGCTTCCCCGGTGGGCCCCTACTATCCCGAGGGCTTAAATCCGGTGAAGATTTATGTGGAAACCAAGTATGTCCGCGCGGTCAAGGGCGGCACCGGCTTTACCAAGACCGCGGGCAACTATTCTTCTTCCCTGAAGGCCCAGTACGAGGCCAAGGAGAAGAACTATACCCAGGTGCTCTGGCTTGACGGCGTGGAGCGCAAGTACATTGAAGAAGTGGGCACCATGAACGTCTTCTTCAAGATTGACGGCGAGATCATCACCCCGTCGCTGGATGGTTCCATCCTGGGCGGCATCACCCGTAAGTCGGCCATCGAGCTGATGCGCGGCTGGGGCATGAAGGTGACCGAGCGCCGCATTTCCATCGATGAGCTGGCAAAGGCCTATGACGACGGCAAGCTGGAAGAAGCCTTCGGCACCGGCACGGCCGCGGTCATCTCTCCCATCGGCCACCTCAACTGGGGCGACACCAAGATCATGAACATCAATAACGGCGAGATCGGCCCGGTGTCCCAGCGGCTCTACGACGAGCTGACCGGCATCCAGTGGGGCAAGACGGAAGACAAGTACGGCTGGACGGTTACCGTGAAATAAGAAAAGAAAAAGAAGAGCCGGGCGGCAGGGAAACCTGCCGCCCGGTTTTTGATAGGTGCGGTTTTGTTTGATTTTGGGCGAGCCTGCGAAGAGGTCAAGCGAGAACCCCTAAGTGCTTTAATATGGCAATGCCGTCGCGCATTCCGCAGCGGTAGGCGTGCTCTTCCTGCTGCCCGCTTACCTCGTAGAGCAGCTTGAAGCATTCTTCGGCGAACGCTCTTTCGTCCCCGGTCAGCATGGTATCGCAATCCCGCTCCATCTGCTCGAGCTTTTCTCCTAGAAGCTCATAGGTTTTGGTATGCCGGAATTCCGTAGCCGCGTGGCTCAAAAGCTCGTCTAAGAAAAAATCCCATTCTTTTTTCATTTTGGATGCGTCCTTTCCTGGTTAAGATCCAACAACGCTTGAAAGGCGCGGCGGCGCATGATATAATAGTTACGCCGCATCTGCCTTTTGGCGGTTGTTGGTGTTGGGGAAGCGGTGGTGACTTTGCTGAGTAGTGCGCCGCTTCCTTCATTTTTTGAGATCGTCCTTTAACTTCTTAATCCCGCGCCGGGCTGCTTCTGCTTTGTTGACGTTCTTTTCTTCGCAGTAGGCGGTCAAGATTTCTCTGCATTCCTGATCGAGACGGACAAACAAAGGCGTATCTTTGGGATTATCCGTAGGACGGCCCATTTTGGAGCTTGTCAAGGGTTCACCTCCTTTTCGATATTCAAAATACTAGCATATGTGTATATCAAAAGTCAATAAAATGGATTGAATATTAATAAATTTCACATATAATTCAATCTTGTAAAAGAGAAACCGGACGGCAGGTTTCCCTGCCGTCCGGTTTCTCAGTGTTTGAGGTCATCCTTTAACTTCTTAATACTTCGCTCTACCGCTTCCGTTCGATTAACCGATTCCTGCGAACAGTATTCCTCGAGAATCCGTTTGCTCTCGTCGTTAATGCGAACGTTAAGCTTGTGAGGGCGAGGATTATCCGTAGGGCGCCCCATTTTTTTGGACGGCATAATATCACCTCACTTTTGCCGCTCAAAATAAACATAGGGGGTTGTACGACAAAAGTCAATAGAAAATTGAGAAAAATAAATTGAATATTAATAAGTTTCACATATAATTCAATTTTATAAAAGAGAAACCGGGCGACAGGTTTCCCTGCCGTCCGGTATTTCGTCAGTGTTTGAGGTCGTTTTTCAACTTCTTAACCCCTCTGCGCACCGCTTCCATTTTGGAGACGTTTTCTTGCTTGCTGTATTGCTCAATGATGCTTTTGCATTCGTCATCGAACTTTACCGTCATCTGGTGCGGCTTCGGGTTGTCGGTCGGACGACCCATTTTTTTCGTTCCCAATTCATCACCCCACTTAAGAACTTCTAAATGATACATTAAAGAAGTTCCTAAGTCAATCATAAAAAATAATTATTCTATTTCAATAAATATTGTGACTGTAATTTCATGATAGCTTTGGATTGCCTATTCACGGTCCCCTAAACGGAGTTTTTTGTTCCTTTCATTGGTTCTTTCAAAAGAAACGAACCAATGAAAAGACGACGGGAAGGGGAAAGGCCAGAGCTTTGTTATAAGATAAGAAAGAAAGGAAAGCGAGACTTATAAAAAGTCAGCACCAATACCGGGAAGAAAGGAGACACGCCGCTTATGGCTCAGACGCTGCGCTTTGTGGTCCCGCCGGAATCGGACGGGGTTAAGCTCAAAGTGTTCCTGCGGGGACACTGCGCCCTTTCCTACCGGCTGATGGTGAGCCTCAAGCATGTGGAAAACGGCATCACGGCAAACGGCGGGCACATCCGGGTTATCGACCGGGTGCGGGCGGGGGACGTCATCGAGCTGCACATTCCCGACGATCCCCGTCCAGCCGTTCCTATTCCGGACAAACGCTTTCAGGTGCTTTACGAGGATGACCAGGTTCTGGTGCTGGACAAGCCGCCTGCCATGGCGGTGCATCCGTCCCCAGGTCATTACGACGGGACCCTTGCCAACGCCGTGGCCGCTTACCTAGCACAAAAGGAGGAGCGCGGGGCCTTCCGCCCCATCAACCGCCTAGACCGGGATACCTCCGGCATCGTGGTGGCGGCGAAAAACGCTTACGCGGCGGCGAGGCTGCACGGGCATGTGGAGAAGGAATACGTGGCGGTGGTGAGCGGGGTGCTTTCAGGAGAAGGCACCATTAACCTGCCCATCCGCCGCCGGGAAGGCTTCGGCGTCATGCGGGAGGTGGGCGAAGGGGGAGACCGGTGTGTGACCCACTGGAAGGCGGAGGAAAGCGGGCAGGGGATGACCAAGCTCTCCATCCGTTTGGAAACAGGGCGCACCCACCAGATTCGGGTGCATTTTTCCCACCTGGGAATGCCGCTGGTGGGGGACACCATGTATGGAACCGCCAGCCCCTTGATTGCCCGCCAAGCGCTTCACTGCCGCCGGGTGTGCTTTTTGCACCCGGTTACCGGCGAGCCTGTGCGCGTCGTCAGCGAATATCCCACCGATATGCAGGCGCTTTTCGCTGTTATGAGACAGGAGGAATGACTCATGCCGACCATACTGGGATACCATCTGCTTGCCCGGCGTCTCTTGCCTATTAAGCAGGACTGGGAGGAGGCAAAACGGCAGGCCTTCCTTTTGGGCGCCCAAGGGGAGGATTTCCTTCGGGATCCGCCGCATCCCTTTCGCCGTCAGGAAGCGCCGCTGGGCGCCTTCGCCGATTATGTGAATGCGCTTTCGGCCGCGGAGCTTCTGGCGCAGGGAACCGCCTTTGTACACAGCCATCCACAAAAGAAGGATCTGATCCGCGCCTACCTGGCGGGATTCTTATGTCACCGGGCCTATTGGGAAGCGATCGGCCCATTCTTTCGGGCCGCCCTGTCCGCCTATGAGCAAACGGATGAGCCGGCACGGGCAATGGAACTGGACGAGAATCTCCCCGCCCGAATGGAAGCGGTGTTTGACATTCTGCTGCTGCGCTACGAGACCGGGCAGCTTCCCTTTGAGGTTTCCCTCAAAGAAACCTGGCCCAGGGAAGCGGGCGTCTGGGAAAGCGTTTCGATGTTTTACGCCGACGGCCTGGCGCAGGGATGGACGGGGCCCGTCGAACAAACAGCGGTGCTCAATGCAATGGAGCATCGGCGGCGTTGGGTAAAGGTTCTCAACAACCGCACCACCTTTAAGCGCTCCGCTCTGGGCTTATACGAAGGGCTTTTGCTGCGCAAAGGAATCGTCACCGCCCGGATGCATCCGCTGACCGAACCGGACGGGTTCGACTATGCCAACGCAGAGCACGCCCTCTGGCGTGACCCTTCACACCCGCAGACCGAGCGGGAGGAAAGCCTGTTCGACCTTTTCGAGCAGGCGGTCTGTCAGGCAGAAAGGGCCGATAGGTACGAATACATAAATGAGCAGATCAAAGGAGGAACCACCCATGAATCGGATTGCTAGCTTTCAGATCGACCATAACAAGCTGACCTGCGGGATGTACGTGTCCCGTGTGGACGGGGACATTGTCACCTACGACATCCGCACCCGCCGCCCCAATGTGGAACCGGTGATGGATACCGGCACGGCTCACACCGTCGAGCACCTTTTCGCCACCCTTGCCCGCAACGCGAAGGTGGCAGACCACGTGATTTACTTCGGCCCCATGGGCTGCCGGACCGGGTTTTACCTCTTGCTGCGAAACCTGCCCCACGCCGACGCGATTGCGCTTGTCAAGGCGTGTTTCGCCCAAATCGCCTCCTGGCAGGGGGATATTCCGGGTGCCAGTCCCGTCGAATGCGGCAATTATTCCGATCAAAACCTGGAAGGCGCCCGGGCGGAGGGAGAAAAGATGTGCCGCATTCTGGAAGGCTGGCAGGAAGAATCTCTCACTTATCCGGCATAAACTGTAGGCATCCGACAAAAATACTGAATTACTTCTGGGCAACTCGTACAAACATTTTCAAGAAGGTTACAAAAGGGTTGCAATTCTGTAACCTTTGGATATAATAGATAGTAGTTGTTACAGAAATGTAACCTTTACGAGCTTCCCGAAAGGAGTGATTCGATGCCCACGAATGCTGGCAACAAAGCGTTTGAGGAAGGCAAGTCTAAGAAAAGACTTACGATAAAACGAATGGATTGCAAGTACCGGGTCAAGGGCGAGGCGATTGCAAAGTTTGCTTCGCTGCCCGCGAAGAAGTCGGCAAAGGCCTATGCAGTGATCGCACTGCAGGCGGCGAAAAAGGCCGGCGCTGTCACCGGTAAGGGGCTGAAGACGGCGGGTGCCGCCGCAGGCCGGGCATGTAAGCCGATTGGTAAGAAGCTGTATCCGGTTGCGGATTATGTGGTTTTGCGCAACGCGCGCAAAGTGAGAGACGAGTTTAAAGAGGTGCACGAAGGTTTTGGCGTGGCTATGAGCAGCCTCAAGGAGGCGACTGGGCGCGGCAAGCTGGCAGTGGCAAAGACCTTTGGAGTGCTTGCGAAGAAGGCGTTTCGCCGTCACCGCAAGATGTTTGCTACGGCAGTCAACTACACCCTGCCGGTTCTGTGTGCGTTTTTGATTGTTCCGATGATTACGGCGTGGTCCTCTGCGACCTATGCGCTCAGTGTCACCTACGACGGTCAGGTATTGGGATATGTGTCCGACGAGAGCGTGTTTAACGAAGCCATCGGACAAGCCCAGGCGAGAATCATCAACGTGGAAGAGGGTTTCGCCCTCAACCAGTTCCCGAATTACACCCTGGCAAAGGTGGAAACCGACGAAGATTTCATCGATGCGGACACGTTGACCGAAAAAATCCTGGAAGCCTCCAGTGATGTGGTGGGCAGCGCCAGCGGCCTGTTTGTGGATGGTTCCTTTGTCGGCGCGGTGGAGAACCGGGGCGAGGTGGAAACCTTCCTGGCGTCGGTGCTTGATTCCTATTCCACCGGGACCGAAGGAGAACGGGTGGAGTTCATGCGGGACATCCAGTTCGTGGATGGCCTGTATCCCAAGGATACCGTGGTCACCGAAGAAGAAATTCAGAATAAGCTCAATTCCAACGTTTCCGACGAGCAGCTTTACACCGTGCAGACCGGCGACACGCCGGACGGCATCGCCACCCAGTATGGGATCAGCGTTGAGCAGCTTCGTCTTTTGAATCCGAATTTAGACGACCTGATGTACACCGGCAACCAGGTGCGTGTGGCCGCGCAGGAGCGCTGGCTGGGCGTCAAGCTGGTGCGCAGCGAGGAAGAAATCCGTTCCATTGCCTATGAAGAGGAAACCACGGAAAACAGCCGCCAGTACAAAGGCTATGAAAAAGTGGTAACGGCGGGCGAAAACGGCGAAGAAAAGATCACCTATGAGGTGGTTTACGTAAACGGCGTGGAAGCGGGCCGTACGGTTACCGGTACCGAGCTTCTCAAAGCGCCGGTCAATGAGGTAACCGAAATCGGCACCAAGCAAAAACAGGTAACGGTCAACCGCGGTTCCGCCGCTTCGGTCCCGGTCATCCAGGGCAACGGCATTTCGACGGGCACCTTCATGTGGCCGGTGGCTGCTGGCAGGCTCTCGAGCGGCTTTGGATACCGGTGGGGCAGCTTGCATGACGGTTTGGATTTGGCGGCTCCCGCCAATTCCCAGATTGTGGCTTCCGACGGCGGTACGGTTGTGCAGGCCGGCTGGAAGGCAGGCGGTTATGGCTACTGTGTCTTTATCGACCACGGCAACGGCGTGATGACGAAATATTATCACATGAATTCCGTAGCAGTGGCGGTGGGCCAGCAGGTCAGCCAGGGCCAGCTGATCGGATATGTGGGTAATACGGGTTATTCTTTCGGCAACCACTGCCACTTCACCATCACCATCAACGGAAGGGCAGTCAACCCGGCACCCTACCTGGGTATTTAAATAAAAGAAACATCGTTTTGTGCGATTTTTGCCAAAATCCTCGCCATTTGACGAGGATTTTGGCATGTTTTTTAACGTGTGGTTTCGCATGAAAAAGCGAGCGGTGTTACATACTAGAATTGTAGCGATTTTGGATGCAAAGATTAAAAATTTGTAATAAATATTTACTTTAATTTTTCATTCCAAGGTGCTATAATACCGACGTACGAATTTGAAGGGGTGTAAGCGATTGGATAAGTTTGTGATAACCGGCGGCAGGCCGCTGAGAGGCGAAGTGACCATCAGCGGTGCGAAAAACGCGGCGGTTGCGATCATTCCCGCAGCAATTCTTTCTGACGGCGTTTGCCGGATTGAAAATATACCCAATATCAGCGACGTATCCATGATCAGCCGGATTTTGTCCGAGCTCGGTGCTCAAATCCGTCTGGTGAATAAAAATACCATTGAAATCGATCCCAAACATATTCACACGGCGGTGGTACCGTATGAAATGGCCCGGAGAATGCGCGCATCCTATTATCTCATTGGCGCGCTGCTCGGCCGTTTTTTGCATGCTAGAGTTTCGCTGCCGGGCGGATGCAACTTCGGCGTGCGTCCCATTGACCAGCATCTCAAAGGGTTTGCCGCCCTGGGCGCTACTTGGTCTTTGGACCAGGGAATGGTGGATGTGAAGGTGGATAAGCTGGTGGGCAGCCAGATCTATCTGGACGTGGTTTCAGTGGGCGCCACCATCAACATCATGCTTGCCGCCGTTAAGGCCAAGGGGCTTACGGTGATTGAGAACGCGGCCAGAGAGCCGCACATCGTCGATCTGGCAAATTTCCTCAATTCTATGGGCGCCGATATCCGCGGCGCCGGCACGGACGTGATCAAGATCCGCGGAGTGGACCGGTTGAACGGCACCACCTATTCGATTATCCCCGACCAAATTGAGGCCGGCACCTATATGGCGGCAGCGGCTGCCACCGGAGGAGACGTGCTTGTGAAAAACGTCATCCCCAAGCATCTGGAATCCATTACCGCAAAGCTGCTGGAAATGGACGTGGATGTGCAGGAGTATGACGACAGCGTGCGGGTCAGCCGTTCAGGCCCTCTCAACCGCTGCAATATTAAGACCATGCCCCATCCCGGTTTTCCAACCGATATGCAGCCCCAGTTTGCGGTGCTTCTGGCCCTGGCCCAGGGAACGAGCATCATCACCGAGGGCGTGTGGGACAACCGGTTCCGTTATGTGGATGAATTGAGGCGGATGGGCGCGAACATCCAGGTGGACGGAAAGGTTGCGGTGTTTGAAGGCGTGGAGGCCCTGCAGGGTGCTCCCATCAAGGCTACCGACCTGCGGGCGGGTGCGGCTATGATTATTGCGGCGCTGGCGGCCCAGGGTGTGACCGAAATTGAAGAAATTTGCCATATCGAGCGAGGATACGAAAACATCGAAGAAAAATTGCAAGATCTTGGAGCGGACATCCGCCGTGTGCCGGTACAGATAGCGGTAACCGCGAAGGCACAATAAAATACGACCATATGCCCAGCCGCCGGTCCGATGCCGACGGCTGAAATTGTATCCGGCTGCTCTTTTTGACGCAAACGCCGGGAACATCCATGCAGGTGGAGAAAGACAGGAGGAAGTCCATTGGCCAGGTTTTGTACCCTTTTCAGCTCCAGCGGCGGCAACTGTATTTACATAGGAGCGGGAGACGGCGGGATTCTGATTGATGCGGGTGTGAGCGCCAAAGCGATTGAGCGCGCCCTGCTGGAACGGGAGATCGATCCCAAGTCCATCCGCGCCATTTTTGTCACCCATGAGCATTCCGACCATGTGTCCGGGCTGCGGGTGTTCGCTTCCCGGTACGCCACCCGGGTATACGCGTCGGCAGGAACCATGCAGGCACTGGAGGGAAAAAACATTCTCAACGGAAAATTTGAGGCAGTGGTCCTTGACCAGAATACCGTAGAGGAGGCGGGCATGCAGGTGCGGGGCTTTCCCACGCCTCACGACTGTGCCCAAGGGTTTGGGTACCGCATCCATACTCCGGATGGGCGGCGCATCGCGGTGGCCACAGACTTGGGACACATGACCGACGAAATCCGCAGCGCCGTCTGCGGGTGCGACCTGGCGGTGGTCGAGTCCAACCACGACGTGCGCATGCTGCAAAACGGGCGTTATCCCTATCCGCTCAAGCGCCGCATCCTGTCGGACAGCGGCCATCTTTCCAACAACGACTGTGCCAAGGAACTGGCGGCCTTTGCGCAGACAGGGGTGACCCGGTTCGTGCTGGCCCATTTAAGCGCGGAGAATAACCTCCCTGAGCTTGCCTGGCAGACGGCCCTCAACGCCTTGGAGGAAGCGGGGCTTCGCCGGGGAGAGGACTTTCTGTTGACGGTGGCTCCACGCAAAAGTGAAGAAAAGGTGATGGTGTTTTAAGGATGCTGCGTGTTTTTGTGCTGTGCGTGGGTACATTAAAAGAGAAATATTGGCGGGAAGCGGCGGCAGAGTATTGCAAACGCCTGTCTTCCTTTTGTAAAATAGAGGTGATCGAGGTGGAGGAGGCCCGGGTGCCCGAGCAGCCTTCCCCGGCACAGATTCGGGCAGCACTGGACACGGAGGGCAAGCGTCTTCTTTCCAAGCTGCCGCCCCAGGCAAAGGCCATCGCCTTGTGCATCGAAGGCAAGGAGCAAAGCTCGGTTGCTTTTGCGAAAATGCTCGCCAAGGCGCAGGTGGAGGGAGTCAGCAGCATTGCGCTGCTGATCGGCGGGTCCTGGGGGCTATCGGAAGAGGTCAAGGCGAAAAGCACGCAAAAACTGTCCATCTCTCCTATGACCTTCCCTCATCAGCTGGCGCGGATTTTGTTGCTCGAGCAGCTTTACCGGGCGCTTTCCATCAATGCCGGCGGCAAATACCACAAATAAGGAGGAGATACCAAGTGCGACTGCTGATCAAAGGAGCCAACCTGCGGCTTTGCGGCGGCGGAAAGGGCGACATCCTGATTGAGGACGGAAAAATCGCAGCGCTTGGCGGGGAAATTCTCGCCGACGCGGAAACCATACAGGCAAATGGATTACTGGCTGCGCCGGGCCTTGTGGATATGCACGTGCATTTGCGCGATCCCGGTTTTACCCAGAAGGAGGATATCGTCACCGGCTGCCTGGCGGCGGCGTCCGGTGGAGTAACCTCCCTGCTCACCATGCCCAACACCAACCCAGCGGTGGACAACGTCAAAACCATCTTTTATATTCTCGACCGGGCGGAGCACGCCGATGCCCGCGTCTATGTGTCCGCCGCCATCACCAAGGGGCAAAACGGCCAGGTCCTGACCGATTTTAATGAGCTCAAATGCGCGGGCGCCATCGCCGTCACCGACGACGGCCGTCCGGTGGAGCACGCCTACATGCAGAAAAACGCCATGGAGCGGGCCATGGAAAACGGGCTTTTACCCATTTCCCATGCCGAGGACCTTTCCCTGGTCAACGGTGGCATTTTAAACGAAGGGGCGGTCTCCAAGGCTCTGGGAGTCAAAGGCATCCATCGGGCATCGGAGGACATTTCCACCATGCGCGAGGTTATGCTCAGCGAATACTACGGCCTGCCTATCCACATCGCCCATGTAAGCACCAAGGGTTCGGTGGAGCTCATCCGCCAGGCAAAAGCCCGGGGTGTTATGGTGACCTGCGAAACCGCACCCCACTACTTTGCCTTGACCGACCGGATGCTCATGACCCGGGACGCCGACTACCGGATGAATCCCCCCCTGCGGGAAGAGGCCGACCGGCTTGCCATCCTTGCCGGCATCCGGGATGGCACCATTGACGCCATCGCCACCGACCACGCCCCCCATACCCCCGAGGAAAAGGCGGATTTTGAGCGGGCGCCCAATGGAGTGGTGGGGATGGAAACCTCTCTGGCGGCAGGCATCACCTATCTGGTCAATGAAAACGTCATTTCCATGGAGCGGCTCATTGAGCTGATGTCCACGAACCCTGCCAAGCTCCTGGGGATCCCGGCGGGCACGCTGGCCGAACGGGAAAACGCGGACCTTATTCTCATCGATCCGGACAAAAGCTGGACGGTCAACCCGGAGGGCTTCTGCTCGAAGGGACGCAACAGCGCCTTTAAGAACACCACTCTGACCGGGCGGGTCATGCTGACCATCTGCCGGGGCAAGGTGGTCATGAGCCGGCTGTAACATGAACCGGGAAAGATACGCTTATGAAAAAGATCGTGGTGTATACGCCAATCCTTTTCAGCGCGGTGTTTTTGCTGGTGCCGGTTTGCAGCGTGGCAGCCTTTATATTCGGCTGTGATTTTCATTTGTATCACGGTTCCATCACCGTATTGGTAATGACGGCGTTGCTTGTAGCTGCTACAGCTGGCATGCACTGGTTAAACGTGCAGCCCAAAACCTGCGGGAAAGCATTTGCTGCCCTCATATTGCCGGTTCTCGTTTTTCACGCTTTCTTCTTCCTTTTGGCTGCGGATTGGCTCACTTTCGTATGCATCGCGGTTTCTCTGGGCTGCGGGGTGGTTATCTTCGTCCAATACGCGAACCCGCGTCCATGGAAAATTGCCTGCGGCATTGCGGCGACGCTGCTTGTTCTTTTGCTGGCGTTTGTTCTCTTGGTCACGAGTTTGCTGCAAGGCTTCGGTTCACGCACCGTGGTCAAAACCGCAGCCTCTTCCGGCCAAGCTTATGAAGCGCGGGTGCTTGACGCCAATGAAGGCGCGTTGGGTGGACATACGATTGTAGAGGTGCAGCAAAGAAATGCAGTCATTCCCATCGGGATCGGACAATTTGTGAAACAGCCGGTTTGCGTTTATACCGGACAATGGGGAGAATCCGACCATATGGCTATTCATTGGGAAAACGATCGGGTACTTGTTATCAACGGAGTCCCCTATCAGATAGAACCATAGAAGCATGCTTTAGACCTATTTTGAGATCAGCCCGTCAAAAGCGGGCGGCAAAGGAGAGAAACACAATGGCATTGGACCGGCTAATCAAAAACATCCTTGACAAAAAGAACCCCACCGTAGCGGGCCTGGACCCCAAGCTCGACTATATCCCGGACTTTATCAAGGAACAAGCCTTCAAAGAATACGGCTGCACCCTGGAAGGGGCGGCCCAGGCGCTGCTCACCTTCAATAAGGGCCTCATTGACGCTTTGTGCGACATTGTGCCTGCGGTCAAGCCTCAGTGCGCCTATTATGAGATGTACGGCTGGCAGGGAATGCGTGCATTAAAGGACACCATTACATATGCCAGGGAAAAGGGCATGTTCGTCATCACCGACGGCAAGCGAAACGACATCGGCTCCACCATGGAGGCCTATGCCGCCGCCCATTTGGGCGAGGTGGAGGTGGCGGGGGAACGCTTCGCTTCCTTCGGCGGCGACGCCTTGACCGTCAACGGGTACCTGGGAACCGACGGCATTGCGCCGCTTTTAAAGGTCTGCAAGGAAAAAGATACCGGCATCTTTGTGCTGGCCAAGACCTCCAACCCTTCCTCCAGCGAGCTGCAAAACCAGGAAGTCCAGGGCGGCGAACCGGTTTACCTGGTGATGGGCAAAATGTGCGAGGAATGGGGAAAAGAACTGCCGGGTGAATACGGCTATTCCGGTGTGGGCGCGGTGGTAGGCGCCACCTGGCCCGAGCAGCTTACCGAGCTGCGAAAGGAACTGCCCCACACCTTCTTCCTGGTGCCCGGTTACGGAGCCCAGGGCGGCGGCGCGAAGGACGTGGTGGGCGCCTTTGATGAACAGGGCCTGGGCGCGGTGGTCAATTCCTCCCGGGCACTTATGTGCGCGTACAAGAAGGAAGGCTGCCGGCCGGAGGACTATGCTATGGCTGCCCGCAGGGAAGCCATCCGCATGCGCGACGACATCGCCGCAGCCATTGCCCGCGTATAACAGAGCAACAGGAGGGGTTTCATGAAGTATTTACAGGAGATATGCCCGATTTTGAGCAAAAGGCAGGTTACCGAACTGGCCTTTGACATCACCGTGTCCGCCCCGCAGATGGCGGCTCTTGCGAAAACCGGCCAGTTCGCCCAGATTACCTGCGACGGATTCTTTCTGCGCCGTCCCATTTCCATCTGTGACTTCGATAAGGAAAAAGGGACGCTGCGCTTTGTCTTCGAGGTGCGCGGAGAAGGAACCGAATGGATGTCTACGGTGAAGGAAGGGGAGACCCTGGATATCATCGGCCCTTTGGGCCGCGGGTTTGAGATTGTCAGTGGGGAAGGTCAGGCAGTGTTTGTCGGCGGCGGCATCGGAACCCCGCCGCTTCTCTCCGGAGCAAGCATGTACGGAAAAAACGCCACCGCGATTTTGGGCTTTCGCACGGCAAAAGCGGTCATCCTCACCGAGGACTTTGCCGCGGCTGGAGCCAAGGTCATGCTTTCCACCGACGACGGTACCGCCGGCCACTGCGGCCTGGTGTGCGACTTGCTGCTCGAACGATTGGAGAATGGACCCTGCGACGTGATCTACGCCTGCGGCCCCAAGCCCATGCTCAAGGCAGTGGCGGCCATCGCGGCGGAGCGGGACATTCCTTGTAAAGTATCCTTGGAAGAACGGATGGCCTGCGGAGTGGGTGCGTGCGTGGGCTGCGCGGTAAAGACGAGAACGCCCAAGGGCGAGGAACGGTACGCCCAGGTCTGTAAGAACGGGCCGGTATTCGATGCGAAGGAGGTGGTGTGGTAATGGCGGATTTGCGTGTAAACCTGTGCGGTGTACCGCTCAAAAACCCGGTGATCGGCGCGTCCGGAACCTTTGGGTATGGCCGGGAGTACAACGAGTTTTTTCCGGTAAGCCGCCTGGGTGGCGTTTCCTGCAAGGGAACCACCCTGGAAGAGCGCCTTGGAAACCCGCCGCCCCGTATCGCGGAAACCCCGGCGGGGATGCTCAATTCCGTGGGGCTGCAAAACCCCGGTGTTAAGCGTTTTATTTCGGAGGCGATCCCGTTTCTGAAAAAGCAGGGAACGGCGATCATTGCCAACGTAGCCGGCAGCTCGGTGGACGATTACCGGCGCATTGTGGAAATTCTGTCGGACACCGATGTGGATATGATCGAGGTGAACATCTCCTGCCCCAACGTTAAGGAGGGAGGCGTTCAGTTCGGCGCCACCTGCGCAGGGGCCGAGGAAGTGACCAAGGCGGTCCGTGCGGTGAGCAAAAAGCCCTTGATGATCAAGCTGACCCCCAACGTCACCGATATTGCGGAAATTGCCGCGGCGGTGGAAGCCGCGGGAGCTGACTGCGTGTCTCTGATCAACACTCTTCTTGGCATGCGTATCGACATCCGTACCCGCCGTCCCATCCTGCGCAACAACACCGGCGGCCTTTCGGGGCCTGCGGTGCTGCCCGTGGCGGTGCGCATGGTGTGGCAGGTGGCCAACCGGGTAAAGATCCCGGTGGTGGGCATGGGCGGCATTGCCAAATGGCAGGACGCGGTGGAAATGCTGCTGGCAGGCGCGTCGGCCGTGCAGATCGGCGCCGCCAATTTTACCGATCCCTTTACCCCGGTGAAGGTGCTCGAGGGCCTGGAACGGTACCTGGATGACAATGGTATCGAAAAGGTCGGGGACTTGGTAGGAAAGGTGCAGCCCTGGTAACGGAGTCAAAAAAACGAAGCAAAGAAGGGAACGCCTGCGAGCCGGGCGGTTCCCTTCTTTTTGAACTTACATAGGAACGGAGAAAAGGAACATGACGAGACTTTATATCGTCCGCCACTGCGAAGCGGAGGGAAACATTCTGCGCTATTTTCAGGGGCATACCGATGGAAAGGTAAGTGAAAAGGGCAAGGAGCAGTGCGAGCTGCTGGCCGAGCGGTTCCGAGACATAGCTATTGAAGCGGTCTATTCGAGCCCCTTGTCCAGGGCGGTGTTTACCGCGGAAGCGGTCAACCGCTACCACGGCCTGCCCATAGAGCGCAGGGATAATCTCATTGAAATCAACGGCGGCCATTGGGAAAAGTGCAAGTGGGCGGACCTGCCCAAGCTCTATCCGGAGGAAGCGGACGCCTGGGCCAATCACCCCTGGGATTTTGCCCCTCAGGATGGAGAACCTATGCGAGCCGTCTATGAACGGATCTGGCGGGCGGTTTCGGAGATTGCCCGGGAGCAGAAAGGGCACACCGCGGCGGTGGTGGCACACGGCGGCGTCATCCGCAACCTGCTTACCCGCATCAAGTTCGGCCGGATTGAGGAAATGAACCGGCAGGGTTGGTGCGACAACACGGCAGTGACCATTCTGGACTTTGACGAAGCCCTTCAGCCGGCCCTGGTGGCGGAAAACGATACCGCGCACCTGACCCACGGCATGTCCACTCTGGCGGGGCAGAGCTGGTGGAGAGGGGAAAACTTCTCCAAATTTGAATAAGGGAGGGCTCGTCATGCGGATTCTGGCGGTGGATTTGGGAGATGTGCGCACGGGGATCGCCGTGTGCGACCGGCAGGAGCTGCTGGCTTCGCCGGTGTGCGTCATCACCGAACGGAATAGGGAGAAGCTGCTCGAAAAAATCGCGCAGCTTGCCTCTGGGGAACAGGTGGAGGAAATCGTGGTCGGATATCCCAAGAACATGGACGGTTCGGCGGGGGAGAGCGCCCAGAAGTGCGCCGCCTTCGCTGAGCGTCTGCATGAGGCGTGTTCTTTGCCGGTCAAACTTTGGGACGAGCGGTGTACCACCATGTCCGCCATTGGGTATTTTAATGCTACCGATACCCGTGGAAAAAAGCGCAAGCAAACCATCGACGCGGCGGCAGCCACCATTATTTTGCAGGATTATCTGGACTTTCGCAAAAATCAGGGTAGCTTTACTTCGCAATAGACAGGTTGTTTGCACGGAAAACCACGGGTTTTTTTGCTATTTCCCACTTTCTTCAAGAAAAGGACACAAAAGAGGCTGGCAAATAGTCTGTAAATGTGTGTAAAAAGTGGGTTTCGGGAGAAATTCAAAAAAAGCTGTCGAAATCGGTTGACAAGCCCTTTTGAATTTGATATTATAGTCAAGCACCGAACGGAGGGGCGACAAGATAGCCAAAAAGTCCGGTGAATGGACCTTGAAAATTAAACAACGTGAGGAAAAATAACGGACCCTGGATTCTGTAAAGTTTCAGAAATGAAGCAGTACGGACAAAGTATATTTAAGATTCGCAAGCGAATC
>CATONX010000010.1 GCA_951801675.1 uncultured Eubacteriales bacterium
ATCCGACTGCAAGGTTGGATCGGATCCGACTGCAAGGTTGGATCGGATCCGACTGCAAGGTTGGATCGGATCCGACTGCAAGGTTGGATCGGATCCGACGAACCTGCGCGGGATTGCCCTGCATCACATAATTAGCAGGAACGTCGTGATAAACACAGGAATTTGCCGTAATGATTGCCCCGTCTCCGACCGTGATTCCGCCCACAACCACGGCGCCAGTATAAATAAGTACGTTATTGCCGATTTTCGGATAGCCTCCCGGCCCCGCGCCAATGGTCACATGATGATAAATCTCGCAATTTTCCCCAATGGAACAGGCCAAACTAATCACCATACCCCGCATATTATGATGAAATCCCACGGTAGACGCGATATTTTTGTTAAAGGGAACGTCGCAATTGAAGAAAAGGCTCAAAAATTGCCGCACAAAAAAGCGATATATCTTGTTTTTGCTCTTGTTTGCCTTATGATATAAGCGCGTAGCAACATTCATAGAAATCTTTCCCCCTTCCTTTTCTCTTCCCTTATTTCAAGGGGCTTACGTGCCAAATGTCCCGCGCGTAATCGGCAATGGCCCGGTCGGCGGAGAAAATGCCCGCTCCCGCCACGTTGCGAAGGGACATCCGGTTGAATTTGGCCGGGTCGGCATACACCGCGTCGATGGCCGATTGGGCCCGGCAGTAATCCTCAAAGTCCGCCATGACCATGTACTGGTCAGCTCCCAGCAGAGCGTGAACCACCTCGTCGAAGGTAGAACCGGCAAAGCCCTGGCGCACCGCGTCCACCGCCCGGCGAAGGCGGTGATTGTTGTTGTAATACACCTGGGGATTGTACCCGCTGCGCTGCAGGTTTTCCACCTCCGGCGTGCGCATCCCGAAGAGGAACATGTTCTCTTCCCCGACCGCGTCGCAGATTTCCACATTCGCTCCGTCCAGAGTACCCAATGTTACCGCACCGTTGATCATCATCTTCATGTTGCCGGTACCGGAAGCCTCGGTGCCCGCCAGTGAAATCTGTTCACTGATTTCGGATGCCGGCATCAGAAGCTCGGCTAAAGTCACCCGGTAGTCCTCCAGATAGACGATGCGAAGTTTATCCCGTACAGCGGGGTCGTTCTCCAACACCTCCGACAGCTTGCAGATCATGCGGATGATCTGTTTGGCAAGGAAGTATCCGGGCGCAGCCTTGGCACCGAAAATAAAGGTCCTGGGCTGAATGTCCAGGTTGGGATTGTCTTTCAGGTCCTGGTAAAGGGAAAGAATGTGCAGAGCGTTGAGATGCTGGCGCTTGTATTCATGCAGCCGTTTGACCTGCACGTCGAAGATGGAATCGGGGTTTAAAATAACCCCGTTCTGCTTTTTCACATAAGCGGCAAGCCGCTCCTTGTTTTCCCGCTTGACCTCCTCGAGCCGCTTTAACACAGTAGCGTCTTTCTCGAAAGCCTTGAGCTTCGAAAGCTGAGAGGCGTCTTTGACAAACCCGTCTCCGATCAGCTCCTTGATCAGGCTGGTAAGCCCGGGATTGCTCTGGCACAGCCAGCGCCGGTGGGCGATGCCGTTGGTCACATTTTTGAACTTTTCCGGGGATACCACATAAAAGTTATGGAACACCGTGTCCTTCACAATCTGGCTGTGAAGCTTGGATACTCCGTTGACCGAACCGCTTCCCAGCACACACAGGTTCGCCATTTTCACCATCTGGTAGCTGATGACCGCCATATCGCTGACCATCTGGGTATTTCCCCCCGTGGCCGTCATCATCTGGGCGCCCTCCCGGTTGTTGATCTCCTGCACGATTTGGTGGATGCGGGGCAGAAGCTGAGCGAACAAATCCTCCGGCCAGACCTCCAACGCTTCCTTCATAACGGTGTGGTTGGTGTAGTTGACAGTCTTAGTCACGATCTCCCAGGCCTCGTCCCAGCCGAACCCGCATTCATCGAGCATGATGCGCATCAGCTCCGGGATGGCCAGAGCCGGGTGGGTATCGTTTAACTGGATGGCAGCCTTTTCCGGCAGGTTATGCAAAGAGGAGTATTCCGACAGATGCCGGTAAATAATATCCTGAATGGAGGCGGACACCAGGAAATACTGCTGCCTAAGCCGCAGGCTCTTGCCTTCCCGGTGGTTGTCGGAAGGATAGAGCACCTTGGTGATGGCCTCCGCCATGGAGTTTTGCTCCATGGCCCGCAGGTAATCGCCTTGGTTAAACAGGTTCATGTCAAGACCCGGGGCCCTGGCTTCCCACAGCCGCAGAACCGACACCCCTTCCCCGTCCTTGCCGGGCACGTACATGTCATAGGGAACCGCCTCCACCGAGGTATAGTTGATGTGCTCCACCTGGTGATAGCTGCCGTCCCACCAGTCCTTTACCTGGCCTTCGAACTTGATGATGCGGGTCTGCTCGGGGCGGGGAATCAGCCACACGTCACCCCCCGGCAGCCAATTGTCCGGAAGCTCCGTCTGCCAGCCGTCCACGATTTTCTGTCGGAAAATGCCGAACTCGTACCGCAACGAATATCCCATTGCCGGATACCCGCCGGTGGCAAGCGCGTCGAGAAAACAAGCCGCCAGGCGGCCCAGCCCGCCGTTTCCAAGGCCCGCGTCCGGTTCCATCTCGTAAAGGGTCTCGGTTTTCACGTCAAAGCTTTTGAGGGCTTCGTCTACCACGTGGCACAGCCCCAGATTATAAATGTTGTTCTTCAAAGACCGGCCCATGAGAAACTCCATGCACAGGTAATACACCTGCTTCCCCTGCTTTTTGCGCACGTCCTCCTCGAAGTCCCGGCGCAGATTCTGCACCAGGTCGCGCACCACCAGAGCCAGGGCCAGATAAATATGTTCATTGGTTGCTTCCTGCGGCGTGACGCCGAAATTGTGCGACAGCTTCGCCGTAATGATTTCGGTCATCTGCGCGGAAGAAATTGGGTTTTTCATAGGTAAACCTCCAAACAAAAGAGTGATCCACAGGAATTTTGCCAAGTCGTTTGCTCATTATACACCAATGCAGGAATAATTACAACTTATTTGGTAAAAAACAGCAAAACAAATAGTGACTGTATAGAAATTCTATTATTTTGATACAAATATTAGGGGATCTGACGGGGGTAATGGAATTTGTGAATATTTCGCAAATTCCGCGCTTCTTTTTGCAAAAAAGGCTTTAAAGCCGCACGCGGTTATATTATAATAAGAATAATTTGAAAGAATGTTTGTGTCCCGTCAGAAGATGGGACGATAGAAGGATATTTTCATTGAAAAAATCGGAGGAATTGCCCATGAACGCCAAACGCAAGGTGCGGCTTCGCATTGCGGGAGCCGATTATTTGATAGCCACGGAAGAAAGCGAAAGCTATGTGATTGCCCTGGGCCAGGAGCTGGATAACCGGGTGGAAGAGCTGATGCATGAAAATCCCCATGTGTCCACCACCGGGGCGCTGGTGCTGATTGCGCTGGACCTGTGCGACGAGGCCAAGCGGTCGGTGGAAACCAGCGACCATCTGCGCACCCAGCTGCAGGAATACTTGGCGGATGCGGCCAAGGCCCGCAATGAGGCGGATGAGCTCAAGCGTGAGCGGGACCGGTTGCAGCGGGAAGTCCAGTTTCTGCGCGCAAAGCTTGCGCCGGGGAAATGACGAAAAATATAAAACAAAATGGCCTGGAGATTTTGGCCCCCGCCGGGTCCATGGAATCGGTGCTCGCGGCGGTGCGTACCGGGGCGGACGCGGTGTACTTGGGTGCCGGGCAGTTTAACGCCAGGCAGAACGCGAAAAACTTTGACGGGGACGCCCTCTCTGAGGCGGTCGCCTACTGCCACGGCCGGGACGCAAAGGTATATCTGACGCTCAACACCTTGGTGGGAGACCAGGAGCTGGCCGCAGCCATGCGGACGGCTTTTTTGGCCTGCGACTTATCCATAGACGGCGTGATTGTGCAGGATCTGGGGCTTGCCTCCCTGCTTCACAAAAAGGCTCCTTCCCTGCCGCTGCACGGGTCCACGCAAATGTCGGTGTCCTCTCTGGACGGGCTGAGGACCCTCAAGGAGCTGGGCTTTTGCCGGGCGGTGCTGCCAAGAGAGCTTTCCCGGGAGGAGCTTTCCTACCTGGCAAAGCACTCCCCCATAGAGCTGGAAGTGTTCGTCCACGGGGCGCTTTGCATGTCGGTGTCCGGCCAGTGCTACCTAAGCGCCATGCTCGGCTCCCGTAGCGGGAACCGGGGCTTGTGCGCCCAGCCCTGCCGGCTGCCCTTTGAGGCAGAGGACGGGGTGGGTCATGTACTGTCTCTAAAAGACCTGTCGTTAATCGACGCACTGCCGGAACTCATGCGCATGGGCATTGCGTCGGCCAAGATAGAGGGCCGGATGAAACGGCCCGAGTATGTGGCGGCGGCGGTGCGGGCCTGCCGGGCCTCCCTTTCGCAGGGAGAGGTACCGCCCGGATGGAAGCGGAATTTACAGTCGGTATTTTCCCGCAGCGGATTTACAGATGGGTATTACGAAAACCGGCGGGGCCGGGAGATGCTGGGGGTACGGGGCAAGGAGGACGTGACCGCGGCTAAGGAAGTCCTCTCGTCCCTGGAAGCCCTCTACGCCAAGGAGACGCCGAAGGTACCGGTGACCCTCGATTTGTCCGTGAAGGGCGGACAGCCGGTTTCCCTTACCATAAGAGATGAGAAAGGAAACCAGATTACAGAATATGCCCCGCCGCCCCAGCCGGTGCAAACGAGGCCGTTGTCCAGGGAGCGGTGTGAGGAGCAGCTGCGCAAAACCGGAGGAACGCCCTTTTTCGTTAAGGACGTAACCCTTTCGCTGGAGGAAGGGATGACCCTGCCGGTGTCAGCGATAAACGGGCTTCGGCGGGAGGGGCTTCAAAAGCTGCTGGAAGCCCGCGCCAAAAGGAACCCCATTCCTTATGAGGAAAGCGATTTTCCCGAAGAAACCTCGAAAAGAAACCCGGAGCGCCCAGGTCTGGTGGCCTCCTTCTCTTCTCTCGAGCAGCTGCCGGACCGGGAAACGATATCCCGGCTGCAGGGAGCGTTTGTGCCCTTGGAGCTGCCCAAGGAGCAGCTTATTGCGGCTGCCCAGAGCTTTAAAGCCGCGGGGGTGCCGCTGGGCGTGCGGATTGCACGGCCTTTCGGCTTTTACCCGGAGGAGAAAAAGGAGCGGCTGCTGGCGGCGGCGAAAGAGGCGGGGATTTCCCTTGTTCTGGCGGAGAACCTGGGGGACGTAAAAACCGGACGGGACGCAGGATTCTCGGTTGCAGGCGGGCCTTTTCTCAACCTGTTTAATTCGAAGGCGGCAGAAAAAGCCCGGGAGAGTGGCTGCCAGTTCGCGGTCCTTTCGCCGGAGCTGACCCTGTCTCAGGCGAAGGCGGTCACGGCGGGAATTCCCACGGGAATTTTCGCTTACGGCAGGCTCCCTTTGATGCTCATGCGAAACTGCCCTGCCTCCGGCCGGTGCGGCGCATGCAAAAAAGATTCGTCCTTAGTGGACCGCAAAGGCGTCCGCTTCCCGGTGCGCTGCGCGGGCGGCGGGTTCGGGGAGCTTTATAACAGCGTTCCCACCTTCCTGGCCGACCGGCTTTCGGAATGTACCGGGGTTTCTTTTCTATACCTGTTCTTTTTCGAGGAGAGCAAGGAAGAGGTAAGCGAACTTATTGACAAGTACCAAACCGGGAGCGGTACGCCGCAGAAGGGAACCTTCACCAGAGGGTTTGCCTACCGGGGTGTGGAATAACGAAAGATAAAGGAGAAAACGAATATGCAGCCTTTACAGATTAAGAAAATGCGGGAAAATGCGGCGGTGCCGGTGCGGTCCACCGCCGGGTCGGCGGGCTTAGACCTGGCCGCTTGCCTGGAAGAACCGGTCACCATCGCCCCCGGAGAACGGGCCCTCATCCCCTCCGGCATCGCCGTGGGCCTTTTGGAAGACACGGTGGGGCTGGTGTTTGCCCGCAGCGGCCTGTCGGTCAAGAAGGGCATCGCGCTGGCAAACGGCGTGGGCGTTATCGACAGCGATTACACCGGAGAAATTCTGGTGGGTCTTCTGAATACCTCCAAGGAAGCCTATACCGTGATGCCCGGAGAGCGGATCGCCCAGCTGGTGGTCATGCCGGTTTTGCCTTTGCCGGTGGAAGAGGTGGAGGAGCTGAAAGCGACGCAGCGCGGCGCCGGCGGGTTTGGTTCCACCGGGCGGATCTAAGAGAAAATTCATAGGGAATTCATGGTTTTTTCTGTGAATTGTGCTAAAATGAATGGAAATGTGCGGCCTTTTGCAAGGCGGCCGCGGCAGGGTATCGAAAGAAGTTTTGAGAGGATGGATTGGGTTGGCTCAAACGGCGCAAAATAGAAATCAGGTGACGGTGGAGCGGGAGAACAACACGCCGAATAAACCTTGGAACAAGACGAAAATCGCCGTTACGGCGGTGGTGTGCCTGCTGGTAGCGCTGGGCGGCTTTGCGATTTATTTCTTTTCCTCCGACCTGCCTGCGCAGACCTTTACGGCAGCCACGGTGGGCGGCCATAAGCTGACCGCCGCCCAGTACAGCTACTATTTCTCCGTGGCCTACAACGACTTCCTCCTGGAAAATGAGGACAAGCTCAGCGCTTACGGCCTGGATACCTCCAAGACGCTGGCCGAGCAGAAGATTTCCGACGAGATGACCTGGGAGGATTATTTTAAGGCCAAGGCTATGACCAACATCGTCAGCACCTACGCCACTTACGACGAGGCGGTGAAGAACGGCGTTACCCTCTCGGAGGAGGACCAGAAGAGCATTGACTCGTATCTCGCCTCCATTGAGAACAACGCCAAGACGAATAACGCCCGCTTGAGCTCTTATCTGTACGCCCAGTTCGGCAAGGGCGTGACTTTGGATGTGGTGCGGGGTGAGGTGGAGCGCCAGCGGCTTTCCCGCAAGTACCAGCAGCAGCTGACCGAGTCCTACACGTTTACCGAGACCCAGATGCTCGACGAATATAACAAAAATAAGGACTCCCTGGACATGATCACCTATTATTCCTTCTTCGTTCCCATCGACAATGCGGGGGATCCCACCCAAAGCGCCCAGGAGGAACGGCAGAAGGCGGAAGAGATGTGCGCCGCCGTGACGGATGCGCAGAGTTTTGCCGCATTGGCCCGGGAATATGCACAGGATGGCGAAAAGGAAACCTATGCCGATGACAATGCCACCCGCAAGGTGGAATATCTGGACAAGCTGACCGTATCGACCGCGAAAACTTGGCTAAAAGATGCTTCCCGCCTGCCTGGGGACAAAACGGTCCTCGATGGGCTGGACGGATATTACGTAATGTATTACGAAAACCGGGAACGCCCGGAAACCAAGACCGTCAACGTCCGCCAGATTCTCATTACGCCCGAGGGCAGCGTCTCGGAAGAGACCGGCATGACCCAGGGTCAGAAGGACGCGGTTTTACAAAAGGCTGAGGAGATTCTCAAGGAATACCAGAGCGGCGAACAGACGGAGGGTGCTTTCGGGGCGCTGGCCGCGAAATACAGCACGGATACTGGCACCGCTTCCAGCGGCGGCCTATATGAAAACATCTACCAGTACCAGCAGTCGAAGAATCTCAACGATTGGTGCTTTGATGCGTCCCGCAAGCCGGGAGATACCGGCATCGTTCTTTCCGACAAGGGCGCTCACCTGCTTTACTTCGTCATGGACGGGGAACCCATGTGGCGCATTCAGGTGCGCACCAGCTTGACAGCGGTAAAGATAGCCGCCTATCAGGAGGAATTGTACGCGAAATACCCTTATGAGGAAAATGCCTTTGGCATGGGGTACTTTGTGTCTATCTAATCAGGCGCGCAGGGATTAAAATACCACATTCGTCAAAAGAGGAAGGGATATCGCATTGGCATTGATATTGGCGTCCGCCTCCCCCAGGCGGAGAGAGCTTCTTGAACGGGCCGGGCTTTCCTTTGATTGCATCCCGGCGAGAGGCGAGGAAGTGATCGAGGAAGGGACCCCGCCCGAACAGGCGGCGCTGACCCTGGCCCAGCAAAAGGCGCTGGAGGTGGCGAAGGCCCAGCCGCTTAACACCGTCATCGGTGCGGACACCATTGTGGTGCTCGACGGGATGATTTTGGGAAAGCCTAAGAATGAAGCGGATGCGGTGCGCATGCTCACTCTTCTTTCCGGGCGGGAGCATTTGGTGCTCACCGGCGTCTGCGTGGTGCACAAGGGCCATGCCCATTCTTTTGTCCAGCAGACGAAGGTGAAGTTTTACCCTTTAACCCCGGCCAAAATCCGCGCCTATGTAAAGACGGGGGAACCCATGGACAAGGCGGGAGCCTACGGCATCCAGGAAAAAGGGATGGCGCTGGTGGAAGGAATCGAAGGCGATTTCTTTAACGTGATGGGTCTGCCCATTGCCCGGCTGCTGCGCCTGCTGGAAGGGCTGGAATAAGCGCTTTTAGCAAGGAAAATAGCCGCAAAAGCAGAGAAAAAAGCAAGCGGAAGAAAAAACATGCAATTTGGTTGAAAAAGTGGCGGGAAGGTCCTGCAAATTTGTTGACATAATTCTGAAAAAAGTGTTGTGTAATCAAAATCCCGCCATTATAATATTAGATGTATCGCCTACATGCGGAAAACCGGGGAATGCCGGGGTTCCCGGGCAAGTGAAAGGATGAGAAAGCAATCATGTTCAACCACGACATTGGGATCGATCTGGGTACGGCAAACACGCTGGTATTCATGAAGGGCAAGGGTATCGTCATGCGCGAGCCGTCCGTCGTTGCGATAGATGTGCGAACCGATGCGGTCAAGGCAGTCGGCGCGGAAGCGAAGCAAATGATCGGCAGAACGCCGGGTTCCATCCACGCGGTACGTCCCCTGAAGGACGGCGTCATCGCGGACTTTGAGATCACTGAGGCCATGCTGCGTCATTTTATCCACAAGGCGGCGAAAAACAGCCCCTTCTCCCGTCCGCGGGTGGTCATCTGCATCCCCTCCGGTGTTACCGAGGTGGAGCGCCGGGCGGTGGAGGATGCCTCCTATAACGCGGGCGCTAAGGAAGTGGAGCTGATCGAGGAACCCATGGCTGCGGCGATGGGCGCGGGCCTCCCGGTAGAGGAAGCCACCGGCTCCATGGTCGTGGACATCGGCGGCGGCACGTCGGAGGTGGCGGTCATCTCTCTGGGCGACATCGTGACCTCCTGCTCGGTGCGGGTGGCCGGCGACAAGCTGGACGAAGCGATCATTTCCTATGTAAAGAAAAAGTACAACCTTCTCATCGGCGAACGTACGGCGGAGGACATCAAGATCCGCATTGGCTCTGCTTTCCCCTACGAGGAAGAGAGCACTATGGACATCAAGGGCCGCAACCTGATGGACGGCCTGCCCAAGAACATTCAGATTTCTTCTGCGGAAATCCGCGAGGCACTGGCCGATCCGCTGGCCGCCATCGTGGATGCCATCCGCTCTACTTTGGAGAACACGCCGCCTGAGCTTTCGGCGGACATCATTGACCACGGCATTATGCTCACCGGCGGCGGCGCGCTGCTGCGGGGCCTTGACCAGCTGATTTCTAAGGAAACCGGCATGCCGGTGCACATTGCGGAAAGTCCCCTCGACTGCGTGGCGGACGGAACGGGCAAGCGGCTGGAAGGCCCGCCCCCGTCGAGCAAAAACAATTACCGCCGCCGGTAAGAGGCGAACGGAAAAGAAATACGCAAAGACTGCCGCAAACTCTTTTTTCGGCAGCCTTTGCGTATTGGTGTTCTTACCCGACACGGCGGGAGAAAAAAGGGGCGGGAAAGGCCATCCGTTTTTTTCATAGGGGGCAGCCAAGAAGGGTGTTTTTTATGAAAAGAGCGGACCGGATGCGGCGAAGACCGCCGGAACCAATGTGAAGGAGGCCCAAACGCCTTGAAAAGCTTTTTTAAAACAAAACGATTCAAAGCCCTGCTGGCCGTTGTGCTGGTCTTGTCGGGGTTTATGGTATATTCGATTACCACCCATGGAATGGGGACCATCCCCTCTTCCCTGGTAAGCGCCGTCACAAAGCCGTTTGAGCAGCTGGCCTCCTGGGTTTCGGGCCTGGCCGATGATGTGTTCGGCGGATTTGTGCTCACTTCCCAGCTCAAGGAACAGGTGGCGAGCATGGAGGAAGAGATCCGCACCCTGCGCGAGCAGCAGGTGGATTATGCGCAGATCAAAAGTGAGAACGAGGAGCTGCGCCAGTATCTGGACCTGAAAAAGGAAAATCCGGATTTTGTGCTCCAGGACGCCCAGGTCATCAAGCGGGACGCGAGCGATCCCTTTGCTTCCTTTACCATCAGCGTGGGTTCTCTCCATGGGGTGGAGCGGGGAGACCCGGTCATCACCCCGGACGGGCTGGTAGGTTGTGTGGACGTGGTGGAGGAGACCCAGTCCATCGTGCGCACGGTGCTGGACAATTCCATCGGCATCGGCGCCATCGACAGCCACACCGAAACGAGCGGCCAGATCAGCGCCAACACTCTGACCCTTGCGAGAGACGACAAATGCCGCATGAACAACATCAAGAGAGAAAACGCCATCAGCCGGGGGGACATTGTCATTACCTCAGGCGTTGGCAAAGGATATCCCCGTGGACTTATCATTGGTACGGTGGAGGAAGTCCTCCAGGAGAGCGACGGCATTTCCAACTATGCTATTATTAAGCCGGCGGCGGACATCCGCAACGTGCGAAACGTCATGGTCATCAAGGAATTTGCCGCCACGCCCATTCCCGACGAATCGGTGACCGGCGACGGGGGTGGAACCCAATGAAACCCGAACAGAAAAAGCAGATCGTAAAATGGGCCTGCTATGTGCTTTATCTGCTCTTGTTGTTCCTGCTGCAGGTGACGCCCGGGGTGTTTCCCGCTCTCTTCGGCGTAAAACCGGTGTTTTTGCTGCCGGCGGTCATTTGCGCGGCCATGTTTGAAGGGGAATTCCGGGGAAGTATTTTGGCGGTAATAGCCGGCCTTTTGTGGGACACAAGCCGCCTTCGTCCCTTCGGATATTCGGCAATATTGTTGCTGCTTTTCGCCTGTCTATGCGGGCTATTGATCGTCTATTTTATGCGCAACAACGTCTTGAATGCGCTCCTTTACTGCTTTGGCGGCTTTTTGGTTTATGAGCTGATCGACTGGCTCATTTTCTTTGTCCCCCACTCCAATGGGGACGCAATCCAGGCTCTTTACCAGGTGATATTGCCTCGAATTGTGTATTCCATGCTGTTTGTTCCGTTGTTTTACTGGCTCTCCTCAAAGCTTTCTAAAAGGCTGGCGATAGAGCCCCAATAATCGTACCCCAGGTACAGAAAGGCAGGCTGAAATGGAAGAAAAAAAACACACGGCGCGAAGAATGATCATGCTTGTTTGCGTGCTGGCCATAGCGGTGGTGTATGTGGTGCGTTTGGCCGAATATCAGCTTGTCAAGGGCGAGCAATTCGTCCGGCAGACCACTTCCCAGACCCAGACCACCATTCCCGCCAACGCCGCCCGGGGGGAAATCTACGATGCCAACGGCCGCCCGCTGGTGGTCAACCACATCGGGTATTCGGTTTTGTTTTTACGTCAGTACATGACCAAGGACACCCAGAACCAAACCATCCTGACCCTGACCACCCATCTGCGGGAAAACGGGGAAACCTGGAACGACTCTCTGCCTCTGGTGTGGGAGGGCCAGTCCCAGTCGGAGATTGCGGCCAATTCCCAGCCGCAAATCGAGTTTGCCGAAGAACGGGACAACGACATTGAAAAGCTCAAGCGCGCCAACGAGCTGCAGGGCTACGCTACCGCACAGAACTGCTATGATGCTCTGGTGAAGAAATACGAAATTGATAAGATAGAAGGATTGACTCCCTCCCAGGTGCGCGACATCATGGGCGTACGGTACGAAATGGAGCTTAAGCAGTTCTCCTACCGCAATCCCTTTACTTTTGCCACCGATATTTCGGAAGAGACCATGACCTACATCACTGAGAACACGCTGGAAATTCCGGGCGTATCCATCCAGAGCGAGGCGGTGCGCACCTATGAGAGCGGGGAGATCGCTCCCCATGTGATCGGCACGGTGGGAAAGCTCACGGCGGATGACTATAAGAAGTTGAAAAACGAAGGCTATGCCTATGACGACGTCATCGGAAAGAACGGCATCGAGCTCGCGATGGAGTCCCAGCTGCGGGGCCAGCGGGGGGAAAAGACTCTAACCCTCAATGAGCTGGGAAAAGTGGTCGATAATGAGATCACCAAAGCGCCCCAGGCGGGAAACACCGTGTTTTTGACCATTGATTCGCGCATTCAGCTGGCGGCGCAGGATGCCTTGGCCAACATCATCGACGAGCTGCGCCAGACGGCTGCGCCCGGCAAGGGCGGCGACGTCAAGTCGGGCTCTGCCATCGTGGTGGATGTGAAAACCGGCGGGGTCGTAGCTATGGCGAATTACCCCAACTATGACATTCAAGATTACATCAACGACTACGCGAGCCTGGAGGCCCGGGAAGACAATCCGATTTTTAATCGTTCCACCCAGGGCCGGTTCCAGCCCGGTTCCACCATGAAGCCTGCGGTGGCCTTGGCGGCGCTGCAGGAAGGGGTCATTACCCCCAATACCACCGTCTACTGCTCGAAGGTTTATACCTTTTATGCATCCTCCAATTATACACCTTCCTGTCTGGGCTATCACGGAACCCAGACGGTCACCGATGCGCTGAAAAACTCCTGCAACTATTTCTTCTTCGATGTGGGCCGCCTTCTTACGATTGATCGGATGAACGAGTACCAAAAACGGCTTGGACTGGGCGAGTTGACTGGCATTGAGATCGGGGAAAAACAGGGCATTCTCGCCAGCCGCGCTTATACCGAGTCGCAGGGCGATATTTGGTATCCTGGCAACACCTTGCAGGCCGCCATCGGCCAGCTGGACAATTCTTTTACGCCCATTGAACTTGCCATGTATGCCGCCACCATCGCCAACAACGGCAACCGCTATCAGGCCCACTTGGTCAGGGAAGTGAAATCGTACGACCTGTCCCAGACGGTGCAGCCCGAGCAGGTGAACCTGCTCAACACCATCGGTGTGGACCAGCAGCATATCGACACGGTGAAGCTGGGTATGTACCGGGCTGCGTCGGAACAGGGCGGTAACACATGGTCTTACTTCAAGGATTTCCCCATCAAGATCGCCTGTAAAACAGGTACAGCTCAGACCGGTGGAAATGAAGCCACGGTTTCCCCTCATACCCTGTTTATTTCCTTCGCACCGTATGAGGATCCTCAGTATGCGGTGACGGTCATTCTGGAAAACGGCGCCAACGCTCCCACCTATAATTCCAATATCCGGGTTGCCCGGGCCATATACGACGCGCTATTTCTGCATGAGGATTCCCAGCAGCAGATTACGCCGGAAAACGAGTTACTTCCTTAAAAAAGAAAACGAGAAGGGGCAGAAAACCAGTCGGTTTCTGCCCCTTCTTGCTATGGAAAAAAGAGTGTAGTCTAATTCGAATGGATTTCATAGCAGGGCCTTTGAAGAAAAGAAGGGAGAGCGGCCTGATCCCCTAGTCCGGCAAAAGAGGGGTTCCCCAATTCAGGATCTGGGGCACATATTTATAAATCTTTCCCTTGTAAAACACAGAAATCCTTGGAATAGAGGAGACCAGCCGAAGGCCTCTATCAGCCCTTTAAGGGCCGATAGAAAAGGATCAATCTTTATATCTTTTCCACCGCCCGAAACTGGGCAATAGTATCTCGGAATGGAAAATCCGCCGTGCGTCATTTGTTGAAGCCAACGCTTTTTATGAGGGATTGGCAGTATGTTTTAGGACAGCAGAAGACCCGCCTAGGGTTTCCCTAGGCGGGTCTTCTTAGTGATAGATTTCCTTATTGCGCCGGTAAACCAGAATCGCGCGAACGATAAGCATCAACAGATAGCTGACCAAAGCGATATAAAGGAAGGAACGGAAAATATCGATAAAGGAGGAGCGGGTACCGGAAACAAGCACAATCACCAAGGAGATCAGCTCAATGCAAAGAAGCTCCGGCTTTTCCCGCCAGTTGCTACGGTGGACAAGGGTAAATACCCAGCCCAAAAGCAAACCGTATACCAGCATGGCAAAAACGCCGCCCCAGCCGAAATTGATATAGCCTTCCGCAACCATGGAATAGCCGGGGCCATAATTGAGATTCATCACATCCATCAGCCACTGGGCCAGCTGCGCGTTTTCCGCTGCCGGATGGACAGCCCAGAAGCCCAGATTGGGTATGATAGTGGTCAGCGAGTAAAGATAGGTCATACCATGACGGAAAGGATACGTGACGGGAACCAGGCGCATGGTATCCATCAAAACCCGCATGGTTCCGCCCAGTTCGCCAATGAGACGGAAAACCGGGTTATCTATGGTAAATAGATTGACAAAGAAATCGGAAAGAGAACGGCCGGTTTGGCCGCGGATCTGAGCGATACTGGTAAACAGACCGGCGACGAAATAGCCGCCCGCCGCCAGCGGAACCGCCCGCCGGGCGTTGAAGGGATGGACGGTGTAGTGCCACACACAGATCAGACACAAAAGCAGCATTGCCGTGTCGCCGCGGCCGCCCAAGTACAGTTCCGCCGCGGACTTGAGCAGCACGGCAAACAGCAGCATCCCTCTTTGCCAGCGCTTTTTTGAAACCACAAACAGGCATAGCAGGGCAGGAATCAGAAACTCCCCAAGGGATCGAAAGATTTTTTCCGATTTGGAAAGGGTAAGAAGATATTCCGAGTAGAGCCCCTTGTATCCATACTGAGCAGCTGCCTGTACGGCGTTAAAAATATCAATCATGTATGGAACAATGCTGATTGCCAGAAGAATAAGCGCCGCTATCCGGATGACCCGCTCATGGGAGGGATAGCCCGGCCGCAGAGAAGGGGAAGCGGCAGGAGGGCTGGGCTTTACCCGCTTGGAAGTGAGCAGCCCGCCGATATGAAACAAGTTTAAGGAAATGAGGGAAAACACTTGCCCCTGGACCAGTTCGGTAGCGAGGAACACACGGCTGATGTCATACTGCGCCGGGGTGATGCCGAAAGCCCAAAGGAAGCACTGGCCATAACAGAACAGATAAAACACGCAGATAAAGATCACATAGGGGCAGAGAATCTCCCGTCTTACCAGCCACCAGGAAAAGACCGCCCAAAGCACACTCACCCACCCAAGCCAGCTGAACACCGACAAGGGCGTGTTCGGATCCAGATACATGCCGTCCTGGATCACCGTGTAGCCGTAAATCGAGATGCCGATGGTGTACAGGATGGAAAGCAGCAGCGCCACCGGTTTTTTTGACAGGGTCTGGCTATTGATCACTGCCACCTCCTCTGTTTTGCGGGGAAAGCTGATAGAGGGCATAAAGACGCGCCGCGTTTTCTCTCACTTCAAAGCCCCGGCGGGCGAAGGCGGCGCGCACCTGCTCGTGAGATGGCCTGGGCTGCCCTTTCGAGACTGAAAGGGCCTTCATCCAAGCATCTTTATGCTGAGGATCCACCGGCAAAAACCGCACCAGCGAAAGCCCCAGGTCGGCTTCTTTGGACACCCCGTCGGAAACCACACAGGGAAGCCCGGCGGCCTGTGCTTCCACCAGCGCCACCGGAAGCCCTTCCATCAGGGAGGGCATGGCATACACGTCAAGCGCCTGTAAGAGGGTGCTGACGTCTTCCCGCAGGCCGGTGAATACCACCACATCCTCAAGGGCGTAGAGAGCCGCTTTTTGCTGAAGGGATTCCCGCAGAGGCCCGTCTCCAATGATCAAAAACCGGCAGTCTATCCCCTGCTCTTTAAATAGGCGGGCCAGATCCAGTAGGAACACATGGTTCTTCTCCGGGATCATCCGTCCCACCTGGCCGATGACAAGGGTTTCCTCTCCCGCGCCGAACTGTGTGCGCAGCGCAGCTGCTGCGTTGGGATTGATTTCAAAGGCATCCACGTCCACGGCGTTTGCGAAAATTTCCACCCGTCCGGATCGGACCGCCCTTTCGCCGTAGAGATAGATCCCCGCCTGCCTGGAGCAGGCCAGCAGGCAGGTGGCGTTTTTGATTAAAAGGCGGCGCATGAAGGCTGCGTAGCCTTTCCCTTTAAGCGAATGATACTTGAGAAGGCTGGAAGCGTGAGAGTGACTGATGCGGATGGGAATTCCCGCACGCTTGGCAGACAGAAGGACAAAACCGTTAAAGAAGAGAAGGTGGGCGTGCACCGCCACAAAAGGCCCTTCCTCTTCCATCACCTTACGCATTTCTTCCAGAATCTGCTTGGATCCCACCTGTTTGGGCAGGGAGGTGTGAAAAATCCGTCCGCCCAGGGCGAGAATTTCTTCGTCGAAGTCTGCGTTACCTGGTTTTGTGCACAAAAAGTCAAACTGAAGGCGGTCCCGGTCGATGCAGCGGTATAGGTTCATCAGCATGGTTTCCATTCCGCCCCGGTCCATCTTCCCCACTGCCATCAGCACGCGGGCGGGCCGGCTGTCTTTATTCAAGGATGCCACCTCCCGCGTATCGGGCGAAGGCCTGGTAAAATTCCAGGCGAGCGCCGTCAAGTGTTTCACGTGAAAAGGACTGGGCCTTTCGGAAGTTTTGCTCGGCAGCCCTTCTCATATGAGTTTCGTCAAAAAGCAGGCGTTCTAAACAGCGGGCGAGACCTTTTGCATCCCGCCGCCGGTGCAGATACCGCTCCTCCAGCAGCTCCGGAACACCGCCCACAGCGCTGGCCACTGCCGGGCAGCCCCGGCTCATGGCCTCGATTAAGGCCCTGGGGAGCGCCTCCTGGTCGCTGGGCAGCAGGAACACGTCCAAACCGTCCATCCAGGTGGCCACCGCATCCCCTGCCGGCAGCGTCCCGCAAAATTCCACTTGGGACGCGATTCCCAGGCGTTGGGCTGCATTTTGAAAATACGATGGGTCTCCCGGCCCTAAAAGCTTCAGCCGAAAGCCGGGCAGCTGGTCCTTGAGAAGACTTAAAGCCTCCATAGCGGTTTTCTGCCCCTTATAGCGCACGTTGAGGGAACCGATGAGGCCGAAAGTCAACGGTGTATGGCGAGCGAAATGCTCTGCGATCCGGGCCAGGCGCTTTTCCAGTACCTGAGGATCCGGACTGTCCAGACACACGTCGGAAATGGCGGCGGTGTGCCCACGGGAGGGGTAGAGACGCTGCAGATAGCCGTCGGTGACGTAAAGAACATAGTCCGCCGCCGCCGTATATTTTTTGGCCTGGCGCCAGAAGAAAGGAGCCAGCGCCTTTCCGCCCGGCTTTCCCACATACCACAAAGAGCCAAACCCGCTTGCCACCAGCTCCACCGCATAGGGAATTTTCAGGCGCAGGGCCTCCTGACAAGCAAAAAAGCCGAGCATGCTCGGCAAACGGATGACCGCACAATCAGCGTCCTCCAAAATATCCCGGACCTGTGCGCGGATGGCTTTTCGGCGAAACAGGGCATCGGCCATCGAGCGATACGCGGTAACCGGGCGCATCACCACCCGTTCCCCGCTGGACTTAACAAATCCCGCCCGTTTTTCCTTCGGGTAAGAGGCCATAGGCCTGACCCGGGTGGATACGCTGATTTCATCAAAGCAGGGCAGATACCGTTCTCTCCACAGGGAGTAGGGAAAGATGATGGAATATTGCTCGCCCTGTTCGTCACAGAGCATCACATTGTCATGAAAAAATGCCATTCTCATAGAGATTCCTCTGTCTTTAAACCGAGAATCGAGAGCATGTCCCCGTTGACGATGGAAACGTCAAACCGCTCTCGGCAATACCGAAGACTTTCCTGGCCCATACGCTCGCGCAAACCGGCGTCTGCGCACAGGCGGCAGAAGGCGTTCGTCAGATCGTCCACATCTTTCGGGCGTACCAGGATTCCGTTCTTCTCTTCCCGTACCGTCTCCCGGCAACCGGGGCAGTCGGTGGTAACGATGGGACGGCCTACCGCCATAGCTTCCAGGATGGAATGGGGAATCCCTTCCCGGTAGTAGGAGGGAAGCACATACGTGGTGCATCCGGCCAGGTAAGGGACCACATTTTCCAGCTTCCCCAAGTATTCTACATCGCCGCTGTCCAAATAAGGGCGCAGGTCGGACATAGTAAGCTCTCCCGGATGCTCGTCAAAGAAGCCGCCAATCTGGAATCGGGCCTGGGGATGCTGCTTATGAGCACGGCGGGCGGCTTCACAGAACTCCATGACGCCCTTTTCCCGCAAAATACGCGTAATAATGAGAAAAACCGGGCTTTTGGGCATAGGCGCCGGTGCGAACTTTTCCAAGCTCACGCCCGACCCGCTGACCAGGCGGCACTTATCCTCCGGCAGCAAGCCCCGTTGTACCAGCTCTTTTAAGTCGTCCCGGTTTTGAAAGATGACCTGCTGACAGGCGGAAAAGCCCTTTTTCAGCAGGTTGTTGGTGACGGTTTGCAGCAGCCGGGCTTTCGCAGAAGATCCGCCATACACCTTCCCAAGCCCGGAAATCATGGCGTAAATCCGTGGCACCTTCGCCATGCGCGCGGCAATCGATCCATAGGCCACAGGCTTGAGCGCATAGGAGAATACCAGGTCCGGCGCTTCCTCTAGCATTGCCTGTTTTAAGTTTTGAATGACAAAGAAATCGGCGAAGGGATTCTTGGAGGTGCGGCTAAAGGAGACGCACCGGTACCTTGCCCCATAGGCAGACAGGTCCACATTCGCTTCCGGCTCCGGGCCGACGGCCACCACCGTGTGGCCCAGGTCAGTCATGGCTTTGAGAAGCTCTCCACGCAGGTGGTAGATGGAATATACCGTTGGATTGACGACAAGAATCTTCATGTTTTGGCATCCCTTTTGTGCCCAGCACGTGTTATTTCCGGCGGCTCCTGGAGTTCCCCGCGGATTTGTCCGAAGACTGCTCATATTTATAGCCGTAGCCGTTGGCGCTGCCGTAACGGGAATATCCATAGCGCTTGTAGCCATATCCATAGCGGCTGTAGCCGAGAACACCGTGACTCTTCTGGGTCTTGTTGAAGACGCAGCCTACCACCGGTTTATTCTGGGACTGAATGTCTTCAATGGTGCGGTTGATGACTTCCATGTTGCAGAAGTCCTGCTTGATGACCAGAATGGCGGCGTCCGCGTATTTAGAAAGAGCAGCCGCGTCGGAAACCACATGAGCCGGCGGCGTATCAAACAAGATATAGTCAAACCGCGTTTCCATGGCGGCGACAAAGGCGTGCATGGCATCCGAGTCCAGAAGCTCCGCCGCGTCGTCCACGCACGGGCCGCTGGTCACCAGAGAAATGCCGAACTTCTCGTTACGGCGAATGACGTCATCCACCTGGCATTCGCCCCGCAAAAGATTGGAAAGGCCGGAAATGTCCTTCCCCGGCAGAGAGAAGAGGGCCTGAATGGTAGGCTTTCGCATATCGCAGTCCACGATCAGGACGCTTTTTTCCTTCTGGGCCAGCACGATGGCAAGGTTGGAAATGACGGTGGATTTGCCTTCGTCCGCCACGGCGCTGGTAACCAGGAATTTCCGGTATCCGCGGGAAGCGGTTAGGTTCTCCACCTTCACGCGCAGGGATTTGTACGCTTCGATATAAGCAAAGTCAGAGGCGGGGGTGATCAGCAGCGTGGAGTCCCCTTTTCTGCGGTTGCGGCGCTTGCGCTCCTCATAGGGAATGGAAGCAAAGAGCTTGGCGGAAATGCCGGTGTAGATGTCCGTTTCACTCTGCACCGTGCGGGAAAAGAGCATGGACAGCCAGATGATCAGCGCACCGAGCCCCAGACCCAGCAGAATCCCCAGAAGCGGATATAAAAGCTTGCTGTCCGAGGGGTTGCGAAGGGTGGGATATTCTGGCCGGTCAATGACGTTAACCTGGATATTGGGAAAATTCTGTTTCATTTCAGGCTGTGCCACCACGTCCGCCAGCGCATCTGCAATGCGGAAGGAATGGTTGGGGTTTTCGGTGGTGACAATCAGCTCAATCATATTGGTGGATCCCTTTTGCCGGAGAGAAATGGAATCCTTGATGTCCTGCCGTTCCAAAACCAGGTTTTCCTCCTGCAGCGAGTCACGTACCTTGTCGGCAATGGTATTGCTGGTCATAAACACCCGGTAGGACTCCCCGTACCATTGCACCAGCGCCGTATCGCTGTTGGTGGAGATGCCGTTTTGGGAGATGGTCAGGTTGAGGGACAGAAGCATCTTGGATGTATAGGTGGGGTTATCGGTGATGGAAGCGAGGAGAAAGCCCAAAACTCCCATCAAAAAGACCAAGGCAACGGGAATCCACCAGAACTTCTTCGTCTGGCGGAAAAACTTAATAAGCCCCATTGCGCTGCTGGACGTGGTCGAGGCGGTGGAACCGTGTGTTTGTTCGTACATGAAAGTACCTCCAAAGATGCGCGGATTAGCGCCAATCAATATATGGATAGGTTTTCCGCATTCGTCCCGATTATAAGCGGCGAAAAAAATCCGCACATTTCCTTTGGATTTGCGGCAATCGGGCCGCCGGCTGAAAGAAGCGGCGGTCAGGGAAAAACTGTGTACAAATAATAGCATAACTACCCAATATCATAGTATCGATCATGCAATTTGTCAATCATCTTTCTTATGTTCACGGGCACTTAAAACCGGCGCTGTCACGCAATCAATCAGGAAGGAGCCATGGGCATTTGGGCCCATGGCTCCTTCCTAAGAAAATGCAGACAAAAATCAGCCGGACGATTGCACTTCGCCTCTCTGCTGGAGTATAATAAAAAACAGCTCTTTGCGCTGTTTTTTGCGCGTACGGCCACTTCTATGGCCGTAATGATTGCCCCCGCACGTCCTCCTGCTGTTATGGAAGAGGACGGGACAGGGCAAGCCGGAAGAACCAACCCGTTGACGGTCAATCCTCCGACAGGCCATACATGGCTACGGTAAAATCCCGCAAGGCGGCGTTATGGCGGTAATAAATGCTGCGCCGCTCATAGCCGAGCTCGTCCATCAGCTCGTCTAAGTAATAGTCGGTGCGGTGGATGTAGAACCGGTCGAGAATGGTACGCTGCTCGGGTGTGAGCACGGCCAGGCCCCGGTCAATGCGTTCCTTGCCCGAACGGCGGTAGGCTAAGATGGACTCCAGGTGCGCCCGCTGGGCGCAAAGGGAGATGCGTTCCTCCAGATGCTCCTTTTGAGAAAGCTCCTGGGAGGCCAGTCGGCAATCGATTTCCCCGATGCTCTGGGCCAGATTTTCGATGGCGGCGCACAAGAGCCGGTATCCGCTCAGGCTTTCCTTTGCCAGCAATTTATAGTCCAAAAAGAATCCCTCCACTCTTTTTTCACAGGAATTTCATTGAAGAACAAAGAAATTTAAGTGAATAATAATCACATTTCCAAACAGAGTTTACCACATCTCCACGAGAAAATCAAACGTTTGTTCGAATATTTTTTCCAAATGCGCATGCAAGTACCAGTTTCTGGACTGGTGCTTGTATTTCGCGGCAGAAAGAGGAGGCACAACATCCGTGACAGCTTGGCTTATTCGGCGCTTTGTTAGGGACGCGGACCAGGTGAAGGACCCGGCAGTGCGCCGCAGGTATGGAATTTTGGGAGGCGCAGTGGGTATCGCGTGCAACCTGCTTTTGTTTCTGATGAAGTTTCTCACCGGCGTGTTCACCGGCTCGGTGGCGATCTCGGCGGACGCATTCAATAACCTTTCCGACGCGGGGTCCTCGGTGGTGACGGTGGCGGGCTTTCAGCTCAGCGGCAAAAAGCCGGACAAAAAGCATCCTTTCGGCTACGGCCGCATCGAGTATGTAGCAGGCCTGTGCATCTCCATGGTGATTTTGCTGGTAGGCTTTGAATTCCTGCGTACCTCTATTGATAAGGTCATGCATCCTGAAACGGCGGCCTTTTCCTGGGTATCGGTTCTTGTGCTGGGGGCATCCATTTTGGTAAAGCTGTGGATGGGCCTCTTCAATGGGAAAATCGGCAAGTCCATCGGTTCGGCTACGGTAGGGGCAGCCGCCATGGACAGCCTCAGCGACGTGGCGGCTACCTCAGTGGTTTTGGTTTCGGTTTTTCTTTCCCAGGTTACCGATTTCCCTGTGGACGGAGTGGCCGGTATCGTGGTGGCTCTCTTTATTCTTTGGGCGGGGGTCACCACCGCAAAGGACACCCTTTCTCCGCTTTTGGGCCAGCCGCCCGATCCAAAGCTTGTTAGGGACATTGAGGAGAGCATGCTCTCCTATGAGGGCATCGGCGGGGTACACGACCTGATCGTACATAGCTACGGCCCCGGCCGCATCATTGCTTCGGTGCACGCGGAGGTTCCGGCCAACGCGGATATTTTAAAGATGCACGAGACCATCGACTTGGCGGAAAAGGAGATTTCCGCCAAGCTGGGGATCATGCTCATCGTTCATTTCGATCCCATCCTTACCGACGACGAGCGCATCAACGACCTGCACCGCACCGCTTCGGACATGGTACGGCAGATCGACCCGGCCCTGTCTTTGCATGACTTTCGGGTAGTGGATGGGGAAAACCGCATCAACCTGATTTTCGACGTGGTGGTGCCCTATGATTACCCGGTGACCGACGAAAAGCTGGAAGAGCGAATGGATGCCGCACTCAAAGCAGTGGACCCGCGGTTTTTCGCCGTGGTGAGCTTTGACCGGAGCTTCCTGGGAGAGTGAGCGGACAAAAAAATACGCCTGCCCCAATTCGGGCAGGCGTATCACAGAAGTTTGCGTTGCTTAGCTGTTGCCTTCGATGAACTTCACCAGATTGCCGACAGTACGGATGTTGTCGACTTCGCTGTCCGGGATTTCCACATCGAATTCATCCTCAAGCGTCATGAGCAGGTCCACGACGTCTAAGGAATCCGCGCCCAGATCCTCGGCAATGTTCGTCTCCAGAGTGATTTTATCCTCCTCTACGTCGAACTGCTCCGCGAGGATTGCCTTAATCTTCTCAAAGACCATGTTGGACACCTCCTATTCTATCCGGTTGTACTGAAAAGAGAGTGGACAGGTTCTTGTCTTACCACTTATTATACTTCCGGTTGATCGGCGTTATGACACGCGTTTTGCGGGAAAACGGCTGCTGTGAAAAAAACACAGCAGACATTAGGTAAAATATTATTCATATCCAGTTGGTTTGTCAATAGACAATTTCGATAGCTTTCAAAGAAAATATTCAGCACCCTGGCCAAACGGAAAGATTGTCGGTCGAGGCTGCTTGTTTTTTGGTGGTTTTGGCAGAATCTTCGGGTATTTCCAGGATCGATTCAGATGGGAGCGCTGTACGTATGAACCGGAAATTTGTTGTGATCGGGTCCCCGCTGGGCCATTCTATGTCCCCTTTCATTCATGAGAAGCTGTTTGCCAAAAAGGGAATCAAAGCGGAATACGGGATGAGAGAAATCCCGCCCGGGCAGCTTGCAGAGCAGAAAGAAGCCCTCGCCGCGTTGGACGGGTTTAACATCACCATTCCCCATAAAGAGGCGATTATTCCGCTGCTCGACGGGCTTGACAACCGGGCAGCCCTCTATGGGGCGGTTAACACCGTGCGCTGTGAAGGCGGACGGATGATCGGGTATAACACCGACTGCGCCGGGTTTTTGCGCGCGTTGGCGGGGGCTGGGGTTTCTCTTGGAAGCCGGGTGGCCGTGCTGGGGGCAGGAGGCGCCGCGCGGATGATGGTGTTCGAAGCGGCGGCGGCCGGCGCAAAGGTAACCATCGCGGCCCGTCCTTCCGGCCTCGCCCGGGCGCAGGCGGTCAAGCGGGAGGCAGAAGAAAAGCTTTCCGGCGCCTCCATTGAGGTGACCACTCTACAGGAGCTCCAAGGAGACTTCGACCTTCTCTGCAACGGCACGCCGGTGGGCATGTTCCCCCACCCCGACGCCTGCCCGGTGGACCCGGCGGTTCTCGACCGGGTGGGTGCGGTGTTCGACGCGATCTATAACCCGGCGGACACGGTGCTGCTAAGGGAAGCGGCAAAGAGGAGTGTTCCCGCAGTAGGCGGGATGCCTATGCTGGTATGGCAGGCGGCGGTGGCCCAGGAGATTTGGTTCCCGGTGACCTTCACCCAAGAGGAAGCGGCGGATGTGATCGGAGAAGCGGGCGAGGAGCTTCGCCGCAAAAGCGGAAAATAAGAGGCTTTGCAGGATGCTGCCTTGAGCTGATCTACCGTCCTTCCCCAAACGGCTCACCGGCTGAAAATAAGTCGGACCAATCCCAAAAAAGGGAGGCGGACACCCACTCATATGGGTGCCCGTCTCTCTTTTTGCAGTCCGCATAATGGGACAGAATAAAAATTTTCGGTGAAAAATAGTTACCGGAGGGATGAAATTTACGAACATATGTGCTATACTCCGATTAGAACATATATTCGCAATCAGGAGGGATTTCTATGTTGTTTGCATCCATCTTTTTTGATATCACGGCCGTCATTCTTCTGATCCTGGGGTTTGTATTCGAGGACCGGCTTGCAAAGGCCGAGCGCAGGCTCTTTCGCCGGATCCGGCGGGCCTTTACGGTAGGCGGGCGCCGGGCGAAGGAGTCAAATGTCCGCCGTCTCGCCGCTCTCCCGCCTCGCCGCGTAGTTGCCCAGGAAGGTGAATTCCGGCAGGTCGCCGGAAAGCGCGCATAGGAGAGACAGGGTGTCCTTCGTCCTGGCCGAACCGGTGAAGTCCAGATAGAACAGGTATTCAAACCGGCTGTTTTCCATGGGACGGGATTCGATCTTCGTTAAGTTGAGCCCGCAGGCGGCAAACCGGGACAGGATCCGATGCAGCGAGCCGGTTACATGGGGCAGGGAAAAGGAGAGGCTGATTTTGTCCGCCTCCGGCTCAATGATAAGGGTGCGGGAGATGACGATGAAGCGGGTGGTGTTGCCCCCGATGTCCTGCGCCGGCTTTTTGAGGATCACAAGGCCGTTTTTCTGGGCGGCCTGGGCCGAGCAGATGGCGGCGTTGGCAGGGTCCCCCTCCTTTGCCACTAAGTCGGCGGCGATGGCGGTGTTATCGCAGGCGACCGCCTCGGCGGAGCACGCGTCAATGATCCCTCTGCACTGGTTTAGCCCCTGGGGATGGGAGTAAATGCGCCGGATGGAGGAAAGGGTCGCCCCGGGTACGCCGCACAGGCAGTGGTCAATGGGGAGCATCTCTTCCCCGGCGATGAAGAACCGGTGCTTTAGAAGCAGGTCGTACACCTCTTCCACCGACCCGGCGGTGGAGTTCTCCACCGGAACGACTCCAAAAGTGGCCTCGCCCTTTTTTACCGCGTCGAACACGTCGTAAAACCGGGGATAGAACGCAAGGGTGCTGTTTGGAAAGAGGTTCTTCGCCGCCAGGGAGGAAAAGCTTCCTTTGGTTCCCGGGCAGGCGATGACCGCGTCCACCCGTTCGCGCAGGGGCGCCGCGTCGGCGTGCTCGATCTGTTCACGCAGCTCCTTCCCGCCGCCCAGCAGATTATGCTGCAAAGCGCGGGACACGTCCATCATAGTTTGAAACACGATCTTGGCCGGCGCCGCATAGGCGTCGGCTTTTTTGGTTACGTCGCTTAGGATTTCCTGCTCGCGCTGCTGGTTATAGATGGGCTGCCCGGTTTGCGCCTTGATGCGGGCCACCTGAGCCGCCGCGTCCATCCGGCGCAAAAATAGACGCAGCATCTGTTCGTCAATTTGGTCAATTTCCTTGCGGACTTCTTCTAACTTCATGGGTGTCTCTCCTTACTGGCAGTCGGTCATCAGGTCAAGCAGGGCGACGGCGGCCGCGGCCTCCACCACCGGCAGCGCCCTGGGGACGATACATGGGTCATGCCGGCCCACCACAGTCAAAGGAACCTGGGGAACCTCCGGGTTTTGCAGGTCAACCGTGGCCTGCTCCTTGGAAATGGAGGGGGTGGGCTTAAAAGCCACCCGGAACAAAAGGGGCATACCCGAGGTGATGCCTCCAAGTACCCCGCCGTGGCGGTTGGTGACGGTGCGTACCTGGCCTTGTTCCCGGACAAAGGCGTCGTTATGCTCACTTCCCCGCAGGGCGGCGGCGGCAAAGCCCGCGCCGAATTCCACCCCGCGCACCGCCGGGATGCCAAAGAGAATGGATGCGAGCCGGTTTTCCACCCCGTCGAACATGGGCGAGCCGATGCCTGCCGGAAGGCCCACTGCCGCGCATTCCACGATGCCGCCCACGCTGTCGCAGGAAAGCCTTGCCTTTTCGATTTCCACGCGCATCTTGTCCTCCGCCTTGGGATCGATCACCGGGAAGGACCGCTTGGACAGGTCGCAAAGCTGCTCCTTGGACACGGTCACCGGGTCCAAGGGCACGTCCGCCACCCCAGCGATCGCATAGGCGTGGGAGCCGATGACGATCCCCCTGCGGGCGAGAATCTGCCGGCACACCGCTCCGGCAAAGACCAGCGGCGCCGTCAGCCGGCCGGAAAAGTGGCCGCCGCCCCTGGGGTCGTTTGCCCCGTGGTAGCGTACATTGCCGGTAAAGTCCGCATGGCCCGGCCGGGGCTTTGCAAGCAGGTTCGCGTAGTCCCCGGACCGGGTGTTGGTGTTCTCAATGATAGCGGCCAGAGGGGCGCCGGTGGTGTGCCCCTCGAGCATGCCGGACAGGATACGCGGCACGTCCCCTTCCTTGCGGGGCGTGGAGGACCGGTCCTGCCCCGGGGCCCGGCGCTTCATTTGCAGGAGAACCTCCTCCAAGTCGATGGCCTCCCCTGCCGGAAGCCCGTCGAGCACCGCGCCGATGGCGGGCCCGTGACTTTCCCCGAAAATCGAAAGCTTGATGTGATTACCCCAGGTGGATGCCATGTGCATGCCCTCCCAACCGATTGTATTCGTGAAAAAAGGATGGATACGATTTGTTAATTGCCTGCGCGTCCTGAATGGTGACTTCTCCCTGGGCCACCAGCGCGGCCATCGCCGCCGCCATGACGATGCGGTGGTCGTTGGCTCCGTCCACCGTCCCGCCCGTGAAGCGCTTTACCCCGTGAATGAGCAGGCCGTCCTGTGTTTCTTCGCATTGCCCTCCCAGCGCCTGAATGAGAGCGGCGGTGGTTTTGAGCCGGTCGCTTTCCTTGATGCGAAGGCGCTGGGCGTTATAGATGCGGCTGTCCCCGTCGGCTAGAGCGGCGGTCACCGCTAAAATGGGAACCAGGTCCGGAATCTGGGCCGCGTCGATGTCCTGGGCCCGGATCCGGCCGGAGGGAGGCGTGCAGCGAAGCGAGCCGTCCGCTCGTTTCTCCACCTCTACCCCAAACCCTTCAAAGAGGGTAAGCGCCGCCTTGTCCCCCTGCACCGAGTCAAAACGCAGCCCGGTCAGGGTCAAATCGCTTCCGAAGGCGGCCCCGGCCAGAAAGAAAGCAGCCTGGGACCAGTCGGACTCCACCGTGCAGGTTTTCGCCCGGTACCGCTGCCCGCCCGGTACTCGCCAGCTGCCGGCGATAGATTCCACCTCCACGCCGAACTCGCTTAGGATTTGCAGCGTCAGGTCAATATACCCGGCCGACTGCAAAGGCGTGGTCAGGCGGATTTCGCTGTCCTCGCAAAGGAGGGGAAGGGCGAAAAGAAGCCCGGTGATAAACTGGGAGCTTACGTCCCCTGGCAAGGAAAACACCCCGGGCTCAAGCTGGCCGTCGATGGCCAGAGGCAGCCCGCCCTTTGTCCGGCAGGCGACCCCCGCTTTTGGCAGGCAGTCCAGATACACCCCGATGGGCCGGGTGGGAAGCTTTCCTTCTCCGGTGAACACCGCGCTTCGCCCCAGCGCCGCCGCCACCGGGATGAAAAACCGCAGGGTGGACCCCGATTCCCCGCAGGGCAGGGCCAAGGTGCCTCCTTCCCTTCTGTCTGGATGAATGCCGGTCACGGTCAGCACCTCCCCGCACAGGCGGATGGAGGCGCCCAGCGCCTCGGCTACTGCGATGGTAGCCTTAATGTCGTCGGACAGGGCCACCGGGGACAAGACACTCTCCCCCTGGGCCAGCGCCGCGCACAGGATGGCCCGGTGGGCCGCGGACTTGGATGGGGGCGGCTTAATGTCTCCCGAAAGCCTGCCCGGCGAAAGGACTGCGGTGGACATGGGCGTTCCTCCTTAATTCCAATTTGTTATATTTCAATGAAAGATTCCAATTCGTTTAGCCCAATCGGACGGATAAAGGAATCTCCGACGGCGTGGAGCAAAACAAAGTTCACTCCGCTTGCGCTGCGCTTTTTATCGGTGAAGGCCGCTTTGGCCAGCTCTTCGCAGGAAAAGCGGGTCTCGGTGGGCAGGGAGAACTTCTTGGCTACCTTCTCAATGCGCGCGGCAGTGCCAGGCTTAGTCAGGCCCGCCTTTTCCCCGGCCAGAGCCGCCCTTACCATGCCGATGGCAACCGCTTCGCCGTGGGCGATTCCCTCATAGTGATGAAGCCGCTCGATGGCATGGCCCAGGGTGTGGCCGAAGTTTAAAAGCATCCGTTCGCCCTGTTCCTTTTCATCATTCTCCACCACCTGGCGCTTGATGTCGATGCAGCGGGCGATCATATCTTCTAGAAAATCGTGAACGTCTTCGATCTCCATCCGGGCGAACAAGTCCTTGTCCTTGATGCATCCGGCTTTGATGGCCTCCGCCATGCCGTCGGAGAAGTACCGCCCCGGCAGGGTGGAGAGAACTCCCGTGTCACACAGCACCAGGGAGGGCTGCCAGAAAGCGCCCACCAGGTTCTTGCCCACCTCCAGGTCCACCCCGGTTTTGCCGCCCACGGAGCTGTCCACCTGGGCGAGCAGAGAGGTGGGAATCTGTACAAAGGGGATGCCCCGCAGGTAGGTGGCGCTGGCAAAGCCGCACATGTCCCCAGTGACCCCGCCGCCCAGGGCGACCGCCATGTCCCCCCGGGTAAGCCCCGTGGCTGCAAACACCTCATACATCTGTGCAATGGTGGAAAGGCGTTTTTGCGCCTCTCCCGCCGGGAAGGTGAAGATGGCCGCCTGAATGCCCTGGGCCTGCAAGGACCGCTTGACCGCAGCCGCGTACAAGGGGCCTACGTTGGAATCGGTGACGATTACCGCTTTTGCCGGATGCAGCCGTTTGACGACCTCGTCTCCCACCCGGTCCAAAAGTCCCTTGCCGATGAGCACGTCGTATTCCTTGGACGTGTGTACCGTCAACGTTTTCATATGGCGGTCACCCCCGTATCCAGACCCTCGGCGGAAAGAACCGCCTTGGCCTTTCTAAGCCGCTTGGCGATGATGTCGAACTGGTCGGGCGTAATGGACTGGGCTCCGTCGGACAAAGCGCGGGCCGGGTCGTTGTGCACCTCGATGATCAAACCGTCCGCTCCTGCGGCGATGGCCGCCATGCTCAACGGCTCCACCAGCCACGTGATGCCCGCCGCGTGGCTCGGATCCACCACCACCGGCAGATGGGAGCGGTTTTTGAGGATCGGGATGGCCGAAATGTCCAGAGTGTTGCGGGTAAAGTTCTCAAAGGTGCGGATGCCTCGCTCGCAGAGGATGACCTTTTCATTGCCGCCGCTCATGATGTATTCCGCGCTCATGAGGAACTCGCTTAAGGTGTTGGCAAGGCCGCGCTTGAGCAGGATGGGCTTGTCGAGCTTGCCCAGCTCCTTTAAGAGCTCGAAGTTTTGCATGTTCCGTGCGCCCACCTGAATGATATCAACATCCTCGAACAGGTCCAAGTGGGAGGTGGACATGATTTCCGTGACAATGGGAAGCCCCGTTTTTTTCCGGGCCTCCTGCAAAAGCTCCAGCCCTTCCGCCCGCAGGCCCTGGAAGGCATAGGGCGAGGTGCGGGGCTTGAAGGCGCCCCCGCGCAGGAAATTGGCGCCCGCCGCCTTGACCCGCTCGGCCACGCCGCAGATCTGTTCCTCGCTTTCCACCGAGCAGGGTCCCGCGATCAGGGTCAGCGACCCGTCGCCGATGACCTGCCCGCCCGGCAGGGTGATCACCGTGTTGTCCGGGTGGAACTTGCGGTTGGCCTTCTTGTAAGGCTCCTGCACCCGCTTGACGGAAGCGACGATGGGCTGGGCCTTGACAAAGTCAATGTCGATGGAGGCGGTGTCCCCTAAAAGGCCCAGGACGGTTTCGTGGGTGCCGTGCCAGGCGTTGACCGAGACGCCCATTTTGTTAAAAATCCGGCTGAGTTCCTCAACTTTTTCCGGGCTGGCGCCTTGCTTTAATACGATAATCATACAGATACTCCCTTTCATGCGTCAAGTGGACGGATGCTTTAAAACAAACAAAAAGCGGAGCCCATGTCACCATGAGCTCCGCGCAGGATCAAACGGATACCATTCCCGTTCTCTCAATCCAGGGCTTCTCGCTTCACAGCAGACAGATGGGTACGGCAAAACAGACGGCCGTCATAAAAACGGACGCCATAAAAGCCGGTAAATCGTCTGCTAAGCTGCGACATGAAGCGAACCCTCCGATCCTTTTTCGTTGCATCCATCATAACGCCCCGGGTTTTGATTGTCAAGCCGAAGATTTAAAAACGAGAAGTTTGGAAATTGTGCATATTGTCGCTTTAAAGAATAAAAGCGTTAAATCATCAAAGAAACAGATCGATTTTTGAGCGGGATGCACAAAATAATAACTTATTTTTTGGAGGCCAGCTCTGCAAACCGGTCCTGGAGCCAGTTCTGGCACAGGCCCAGCCACTGGGCCACCCGGGGCTTTACATACCGGGCCTCCCCGCCGCTGGTCTCCTCGGTGGCCAGGGAAATGCCGTGCTGCCCTTCGGGGAAAATGTGCAGCTCATAGGGAATGTTCTGCTCGCGCAGGGCCCAGGCCATCAAAAGAGTATTCTGCATGGGAACCGCGTCGTCCTCAAACGTGGTCCACAAAAAGGTGGGCGGGAAGTCGGCCGGTACGTGCTTTTCTAAAGAGAGCAGGTCCAAGGCGGCGGGGTCCTCCCGCTTGTCTCCCAGGGTGCGGTCAAAAGAGCCTCGGTGGGCAAAGGGCCCCGAGGTGATGACCGGGTAGCTGAGCACCATCAGGTCGGGCCGGGCGGTGCCGGGGATTATACCGGGGGCCGCGGCAAAGTCCGCGCTGTGGTATTCGCTCAGGGCGGCCGCCAGATGCGAGCCTGCCGAGAAGCCCAGTGCCGCTACCCGGTTTGGGTCAATAAACCAGTCCGCCGCCTTTTCCCGGATCAGCGAGAAGGCCCGGGCCGCGTCTTTTAAGGGAGCGGGATGCAGGTGGGGCTCGCAGGAGTACCATAGCACAAAGGCGTGGTAGCCCGCGGCGTTAAACTGGAGCGCCACCGCCTCCGCCTCTCTGGGGGAGCATTCCAAGTAACCGCTGCCGGGAAAGACCACCACCGCCGGGCGGGGCGCCTCGCTTTTGAGCAGGTATGCGTCCAGCGTGGGCCGAAAGCCGTCTCCTGTGTCCCCGGGATAGGGAAATTCGCCCCATAAGTCAAGCGTTTTCGCAATCATGTGATGAAGTCTCCTTCCATATGTGGTTCGTTTGCCGGGTTTTTCTTTATTTTACACCACTCGGTACGGCCTTTCAATGAATTTTCGGTTGTACAATTTGAAAAAACGTGCTACTATTTTTGCCAGAATGAATGCACCATGCAAAGGAGTGGATACCCTTGAGCGAATTCGGATTTGACACCAAATGCGTGCAGGAGGGCTGGAAGCCGAAAAACGGCGAGCCCCGTGTCCTGCCCATTTACCAGAGCACCACCTATAAGTACGAATCCTCCGAGCAGATGGGACGGCTCTTCGATTTGGAAGAGGACGGCTTCTTCTATACCCGCCTGGCGAACCCCACCCTGGCGGCGGTGGAGAATAAAATCGCGGCCTTGGAAGGCGGCGTGGGCGCCATGCTCACCTCCTCCGGCCAGGCGGCCAGCTTCATCTCTCTGTTTAACATCGTCAGCGCCGGCGAACACATTGTTTCCTCCTCCGCCATCTACGGCGGCACCTTTAATCTTTTGAACGTCACCATGCGCCGTATGGGCATCGACGTGACCTTTGTGGATCCCGACGACGATGTGGAGACCATCCGGGGGGCGTTTCAGGAGAATACCCGGGCGGTTTTCGTGGAGTCCATCGCGAACCCGGCCCTGATCGTGACCGATATCCCGAAGTTTGCAGACCTGGCCCATGCCCACGGCGTGCCCCTGATTGTGGACAATACCTTCCCCACCCCTGCAAACTTCCGGCCCCTTGAGCATGGGGCGGACATTGTCACCCATTCCACCACCAAGTACATGGATGGCCACGCCACCTCGGTGGGCGGCGTCATTGTGGACGGGGGCAAGTTTGACTGGAGCAACGGGAAATTCCCCTCCCTGTGTGAGCCGGATGAATCCTATCACGGGGTCACCTACACCGAGCGCTTCGGCCCCGCCGCCTATCTTGTCAAGGCTCGGGCCCAGCTCATGCGGGATTTGGGCTGCATCCCCGGCCCGCAGAACGCGTTCCTTCTCAACCTGGGGCTCGAAACCCTCTCTCTGCGAATGAAGAAGCACTGCGAGAACGCCCAGAAGGTGGCCGAGTACTTAGAGAAAAACGAGAAGATTTCCTGGGTCAATTACCCCGGCCTTGCGTCCAACGCCTATTATGATCTGGCCAAGCGCATCATGCCAAACGGCACCTGCGGAGTCGTTTCCTTCGGCGTCAAGGGCGGCCGGGAGGCGGCCACCAAGTTCATGGACCATCTGAAGCTGGCGGCCATCGTCACCCACGTGGCCGATGCGCGCACCTGCGTGCTCCACCCGGCTTCCACCACCCACCGTCAGTTAAGCGACGAGCAGCTCAAGGAATGCGGCGTATCCCCGGACCTGATCCGTCTTTCGGTCGGCATCGAGGATGCAAACGACATCATCGCGGACATTGAGCAAGCCCTCAACGCCTAAGAAAACAAAGAAAAGCCCCGGCAGGAGAAATCCCGCCGGGGCTTTTTGCTAAGAAGAACCGCGCGCAGGTCGAGCCGACAAGCTCTCTCGTTTGCGGGTTTCTATTTGTCCGGCGCCTGCTGCTCCCAGCCGTCCGGCAAAAACAGGCAATAGAGCGGGACATGTAGGCCCTCTGCCAGCGCAATGAGCATATCCAGGGAACAAAACCGGTCGTAGTTCTTCGCTTCGATCTGGCTGAGGTAACCCGGGCTCATATGGGCGCGCATAGCCAGACCTTGCTGGGTCAACCCTTGGCGCTTGCGGTATTTCTTTAAATTATCAATAATTTGGTCGTAAATCGGCTTGTTTTTCTCATTCATATTCTCACCGATTTCAGTGTATCCGCTTTCATTGCAACAAATACTAGCAAAATGCTAGTGAATATGGTAAGATAAAAGAAAATTTGATAAGGTGAGAAGAAAATGAGCATAATACTCTGCAAAAATATTTTTTGTGTCTTCTGGGATAATGGATTCTGTAAGCAGAAGGAAATTCGACATGATTTGTACGGCTTATGTGAAACTTCTCTATTAAAAGGAATAGGAGAGATAGGCACTACAAAAGACACGATAGTACAACAAACAGGCCCCTCTTCTGCAAATAAACAAGCATCCCGACATTCGCTTCTTTATCCTTTTGGAAAAACCAAATAAAAAGGAGGACCCATAGATTCATAAAAACAGCCGGGATGAATAGAATAGGAAAGAAAGCGATTTGCAGAAGGGAGAGAAGGCGGATGAAACGAAAATGGATCAGCCTGATCGTTGCACTGGTGATCCCGGTGGGATTGGTGGGAGGATTGTCCGCCTGGGTCGCGGGCAGCTCCATGGAGCTGTACGAGTCCTTTGTTAAGCCGCCCCTGTCCCCGCCCGGCTGGCTTTTTCCGGTGATGTGGACCATTCTCTTCGTCCTGATGGGCGTGGCCTCCTGGTTCATCTATCGCAGCGATTCGCCGCTCAAGTCCCCCGCCCTCTTCCTCTACGGCGCGCAGCTGGCGGTGAACTTCTTCTGGACCCTCACCTTCTTTGGCGAACGGTACTATTCCGGGGCATTTTTGGTGCTCGTGCTCTTGTGGGCTATGATCCTCATTACCATCCGCCAGTTCGGCCGTATCGACAAGCGGGCCGCCTGGCTGCTGGTGCCCTATGTGCTGTGGGTCACCTTTGCCGGGTATCTGAACTTTTTCATCGCCCTGTATAATTAAAAACAACAAAAGAAAAGCCCTGTATGCCAAACACGCATACAGGGCTTTTTTGTTTAGTTCGATTCCCGGTCTTTCTTCAGGGCTTCAAAGCTGCGGTCGTAGGTGGCCTCCCCTTCCTTGGAGAAAAAGCAGCCCGGAAAACCGCCCTCGTGGTCCCGGTGGTGCGCCACACAGGCACAGCACTTGCCGTGCCGGGGGCAGTCATAGGTACATGGACATGGACGGGTATTGCTGCATGCGTTCATGCTTCGTCACCTCCCTTTGCCTCCATTATACCCAAGGCAGCAAAGGGAAGGCAAGGCTAACTTCGACCCGCTTCCCGCTTTTTCGCCTGTCTGAGCGGGGAGGCGGCGCACGCCATCATTCCGCCAGCAGCCGGGCCAGGATCTCGTTTGACACCAAAAATCCGTCCCGGGTCAGCCGCAGCCCCGTTTCGTCCTCTTCCATCAGCCCCGTCGCCGCAAGGGGCTTTGCCCGCCTTCGCAGCCGCTGCGGGATAGAATAGCCGAACCGGGCCCGAACCCCTTCCTCGGTAAGCCCTTCCACCAGCCGCAGCCGCAGCAGGACGTATTCCTCGAAATCGCCGCCCGCTCCGTCCTCTACCGGCTCCTTTCCTGAAAGGAACCCTTCCAAGTCCCGCGGATAGAAAAACCGCCGCCCGTTTAAGAAGGAATGGGCCGCGGGCCCCAGCCCCAGGTATTCCTCCCCGTTCCAGTATTTGAGGTTGTGGCGGGAGGCAAGCCCCGGCCTTGCGAAATTAGAGATTTCATATTGCCTGAGGCCCATCTCCTCCAGGCCTTGGCAGGCGAACTGGTAGAGGGCCACCTGCGCCTCCTCGCCGGGGAACTCGTCCGCCGGGCGCAAAGAGAAGGGGGTGCCCGCTTCGATTTTCAGCAAATAGGCGGACACATGCTCGGGCGACAGCCGTCTCACTAAGGACAGGGTTTCCCCCAAGCTTTCCTCCGTCTGTCCCGGAATGCCCAGCATCAGGTCGAGAGACAGGTTTTCAAAGCCCGCCCGCCGCGCCTCCTCCACCGCCCGGACCGTGTCTTTGGCCGTGTGCAGCCGGCCCAATGAGGCGAGCTCTTCGTCCACGCCCGTCTGCATCCCGATGGACAGCCGGTTGACCCCCGCAGCCCGGTAGCCTTGAAAATCCGCCAATGAGACGGTGGCGGGGTTGACTTCCAGTGTAATCTCCGCCGCATGCAACCCAAAGGTTTTTTCTACTGCCGCAAGCAGCGTCCCGACCCGCTTAGGCCCCAGCAAAGACGGGGTTCCGCCGCCGAAATAACAGCTGTCCGCCTCATAGCTGCCCGCATCTCCATAGCGGCCCAGGGCGGCAAGCAAGGCGGAAGTATACTGATCGTATAAATCGTCATTTCCTTTACGGGAATAAAAGTCGCAATAGCCGCATTTGCGCAGGCAAAAGGGGACATGAAGGTAAAGGCCGATCAAGTGGGACACGGGAAATGCCCTCCTTTGTGCATAAATCGAATTGATGCATTTATAGATGCATCAATTGCCCGGCAGAAAAGCCGCCCAAGGAATTTGGGCGGCTTTTGTCGTGTCTTATTCGTCCAGCTTGAGCACCGCCATGAACGCCTCCTGGGGCACCTCCACCGAGCCCAGCTGCCGCATGCGCTTCTTGCCTTCCTTCTGCTTCTCCAGCAGCTTCTTCTTGCGGGTAATGTCGCCCCCGTAGCACTTGGCAAGCACGTCCTTGCGCAGCGCCTTGACCGTTTCCCGGGCGATGATCTTGCCGCCGATGGCCGCCTGGATGGGCACCTCGAAGAGCTGGCGCGGAATGTGTTCCTTGAGCTTTTCGGCGATCTTGCGGGCCCTCGTGTAGGCCTTGTCGCTGTGCACGATGAAGGACAGGGCGTCCACCACCTCGCCGTTTAGCATCACGTCCAGCTTGACGAGATCCGACTTCTGGTATCCCATCACCTCATAGTCAAAGGAAGCGTAGCCCCGTGTGCGGGACTTGAGAGCGTCAAAAAAGTCGTACACGATTTCGTTGAGCGGGAGCTCATAGTGGATGTCCACCCGGCCCGCGTCGATGTACTGCATGTCCTTAAACACGCCCCGCCGCTCCTGGCACAGGTCCATAATGTTGCCCACGAACTCGGTGGGCGAGAAAATGTGGGCGTTGGTAATCGGCTCCTCCGCCTGGGCGATGGTGCCCGGGTCGGGGTAGTTGGTGGGGTTATCGATGTAAACCACGTCGCCGCTGGTCTTGGTGATTTTATAGATGACCGACGGGGCGGTGGTCACTAGATCCAGATTATATTCCCGCTCCAGCCGCTCCTGGATGATCTCCATGTGCAGTAGCCCCAGAAACCCGCAGCGAAAGCCAAATCCCAGCGCCACCGACGTTTCCGGCTCAAAGGACAGCGCCGCGTCGTTTAACTGCAGCTTCTCCAAAGCCTCCCGCAGGTCCGGGTACTTGGCCCCGTCCGCCGGGTAGATGCCGCAGAACACCATGGGGTTTACCTTGCGGTAGCCGGGCAGAGGGTCGGGCGCGGGATTGTCTTTCAAAGTGACCGTGTCGCCCACTCTTGCGTCGGAAATCACCTTGATGGACGCGGCGATGTACCCCACGTCCCCCGCCGCCAGGCAGTCGTCCGGCTCTAAGAGGTTCGGGCGCATGTGCCCGGTTTCCACCACGGTGAACTCCGCGCCGGTGGCCATCATCTTGATGGTATCCCCCGGGCGCACAGAGCCTTCCTTGACGCGGATGTAGACAATGACGCCCTTATAGGGGTCATAATAGCTGTCGAAAATCAGCGCCTGCAAGGGCTTGTCCGGGTCCCCCACCGGAGGCGGCACGTCCCTTACGATCATTTCCAGAACCGCGTGGATGTTCACGCCGTTTTTCGCGGAAATCTGGGGCGCCTCCTCGGCGGGGATGCCGATGACGTCCTCAATTTCCTTGATGACCCGCTCGGGCTCCGCCGCGGGCAGGTCGATTTTATTGATGACCGGCAGGATTTCCAGCCCGTGGTCCAGCGCCAGATAGGTGTTTGCAAGGGTCTGGGCCTCGATGCCCTGGGACGCGTCCACCACCAGCACCGCCCCCTCGCAGGCCGCTAAGGACCGGGACACTTCATAATTGAAGTCCACATGGCCGGGGGTGTCGATGAGGTTGAAGGTATAAAGCTGGCCGTCGTCCGCCTTATAGTCGAGCGAAACGGCGTGGGCCTTGATGGTGATGCCCCGCTCGCGCTCTAGGTCCATATTGTCGAGAAGCTGTTCTTCCATGTCCCGCTTGGCGACGGCCTCGGTCAGTTCGAGAATGCGGTCGGCCAGGGTGGACTTGCCGTGGTCGATGTGGGCCACGATGCTGAAATTCCGGATGCGCTGCTGCACATTGTGCAAAACTATCACCTCGTCGAAAGGGTAGGGTCCAATCCTTTCTATTATACAGGCAAGCGCCCGGCTTTGCAATTGATTTCCAAAGGAAGAAGGCATCCCTGCCTCGATTTATAACAAAACCGATGGATACCTGCACCCGATACGCGTATTCGTATACGAAATGCGCGTACTCGTTGATGACAGCGGGCATTTTCCCAGCTAAAATAAGGGCGAAAGGGGGAAAGCGCATGAATCAAACATCGCTTTTCTATTTTCAGATTCATTACAGGAAAAGCTCGCAGGGCCGCACCTGAAAATGGTCGGCCAGCGCGAACAGGTGGCGCAGGGAAAAGGCGCGGCTATAAGCTGTCGATTAGCCGCAGAAAGGCCTGCTTTTGCTCCGGGGATAAGCGGCTCCATTTGGCAAGCAATTCGCGCTGCTCCTGCGTCAGCGGGCAGTCGGAATCACCCTCATAGAAAAACTCGGACATGGTGATGCCCAAACCTTCGCAGAGACTTTCCAATGTATTGATTGAAGGGTTATGCTTCCTATGAAACATTGAATTTATAGTGGTTTTAGGAACGCCGGATCGCTGGGAAAGTTCACGTTCGTTCAGGCCACGCTGCTTCATCAAGCTTTCCAGCCTATTTAGAATATTCATGGAACACCTCATACGCTTTTTTCTCATTATAAAACGAAAAGGCGTTGACTGGGTGAACGAAAAGTCGTATTATATAAACGAAAATGCGTTCAAGGAGGAAAAAGCAATGGAATCACGGCTCAAACTGCTTCGGGAAGAAAGAAATCTCTCTCCATCCGAGCTTGCCCGGACCGTAGGCATCTCTCTTCTTATCTATCAGCGCTATGAGAAGGACCATACCCGGATGAAAACGTCGGACCTATACAAACTGGCCCTGTTTTTTGATTGCAGCATGGATTATCTGGCTTACCGCACCCAAAAGCGGGAGGTGCTGCGGTAGCCGGTGTGTGAATATAATTCACACACCGGCTCATCGATCCCTCCCAACGCCCCATTCGTTTTCGTGGATGAGCGGAGTATGTGAAATAAATTCACAAGCAAAGGCCCCTGGGTCTCCGCCGATTTCTGTGGATGGCTCAGGCGCGTGAATATAATTCACGCGCCTGAGGTTCCCCGTCCGCAACAGGATTCCGTCCGGTTTCCGTAAGCAGTTTGGGGCACGTGAACGTAGCTCACGTGCCTGGGGGTTCCTTCCCTTTTCGGGCCATCTGTGTGCATGTTTGCAAAAGGCATCCGCCCGGTCTCGCGGGCCATTCGAGGAAGTGATCTATATTCACATACATCCCCCAGGCTTTCGCCAATTTCTGTGGATGGCCAAGTGCGTGAATGAGATTCACGTGCCTGGAGGTTCCTTCCTGATTTAAGCCATCCGCGTGCTTCTGTGGGCCCCGTGCATTGTGAATATAATTCACAATGCACGGGGCTTTCCCCACCCGCAGAAGGCGTTCGCCTGGTCTCGCAGATCATTTAGAATTGTGATCTATATTCATATACATCCCCCAGGCCTTCGCCGACTTCTGTGGATGGCCGAGTGAGTGAATGTAGTTCACGTGCCTGGGGGGTTCTCCGTCCGCAAAAGCATCCGCCAGACTTCGCGGACCATTCAAGGAAGTGAACCGCATTCACATCCATACAGACGTATTCAACGGCCCGCCTGTATGGATAAGGGAATTGTGAATTATATTCACAACGTCCCCGTGGAACCGGTATATCCGTCAAGAAAAAGCGATGACAAAGGCTTCTTGCCGCCCGTTTGTCCCCATCCGCAATCGGTCTAGTGTTTGTGAATATCATTCACAATAAGTCAAGAGGGCCCAGGCTCATGAGCCTGGGCCCTCTTTTCTTATTCCTCCCCGTCCGGGAACAGCATGGCGTCCACATAGGCGTCGTTAAAGTCCGCCCGGCCGGACAGCTCCAGGTACTTGGCGTCCCAGGCGATCTGGGTCAGGCGGGCCCTTGCCCCGTCCTCCAAAAGGACTGCCGCGGCCCCCGCTCCCGCCGTGTTGCCCCCCGCCTGGGTCTTAGGAAGGAAGGCGGCGGGCAAGAGCCCGATGCGGCAGGCGCTGCGGGGGTTTAACGCGCAGCCGAAGGACCCGGCCAGCACCACCCGGTCCACCTGGGCCTCACCCAGGCCCGCTTCCTTTAACAGAAGCTCAATACCCGCCGCAAAAGCGGCCTTGGCCAATTGCAGCTCCCGGATGTCCTGCTGGGTGATTGCCACGCCCTGCTCCTTGCTTAGCAGGAAGGCGGGCTGGCGGTCAAGCTCGAGGAAGCGGTCGGCAAGAGCCGGCGGCAGCTCGTCTTCGTCCATCCGTCCGGTTTCGTCTACCGCCCCGCAGTCTAAAAGCGCCGCCGCCGCGTCCAAAAGCCCCGAGCCGCAGATGCCCGCCGCCGGTCCCCCGCCGATGGTGGTCACCGAAACGCCCTCCCTGGTCAGAGACACTTGGTTGATCGCGCCGGGAACCCCGCCCATCCCGTAGCAGATGCGGGCTCCTTCCAGTGCCGGGCCCGCCGCCACCGAGCAGCAGAAAATATCCCTGCCCCGGCTAAGGGCCATTTCCCCGTTGGTGCCGATGTCGATGAGCAGGGCGTTTTCTCCGGGTTTCCCCAGGCCCGCCGCTAGGATGCCCGCCGTAATGTCTCCGCCCACGTAGGCGGAAAGGCACCGGATGAGATGAACGGGGGCATTCGGATCCATAGAAAGCCCCAGCTCCCCGGCGGGCACGTCCGCCCCGAAGAGGGACTTAGGGGTGAAAGGCGCCTGGGCGATGGACGCGGGGTCTAAGCCGCGCAGCAAGTGAAGCATGGTGGTGTTGGCCGCGATGACGCCCTTTTGCACCCGGGGTGCCGCTGCCCCAGCCTTTCGGCAAGCGGAAGAAAGCATGTCATTAAGAGCACCCACAATGGCCGATTGCAGGGCGGGGAGGGCCCCCTTCCCCGCCGCGTCAATGCGGGCGATCACGTCCGCCCCGAAGGTGCGCTGGGGGTTTAGGGCGCTTTCGGTGCTGAGGAGCCGGCGGCTTTTCAGGCCGAAGAGGGAAAGGGCTACCGTGGTGGTGCCAATGTCGGCGGCGAAGCCCAAGGGCTCGGTTTCGTCGGCTGGTTCACTCGAAACGGCGTCGCACTCCCCGGTTTTGGCTTCGGCGGGGGCCTGCAAAGTCACCGTCACTGCCCCTTCCACCTGGGCAAAGCATGCCAGGCGCACGTCCGTCTCCCGGGCGCTTCCCAGCAGGGCCGCTTCCTCGGCCGATATGGCCGAAAGCGCCCCTTTTGCCTTCACCCTGCATTTGCCGCAGGTGTGGCCCCCGCCGCAGGGGGCGTAGAAGGAAACGCCGCACCGGCCGAATAGGTCGAGCAAGGTTTCGCCCGGATGGGCGCTGAGAAGGTCCGTCCGGTCCCCTTGGATCAAAGTAACGTCTGGCATAAGCGCCGCCTGCCTTTCCAAGTTAGAGTACCACGAGTATAGCATGAATCGGCGGGAAAAAACCACCCAGTTTCTGCAAAAAGCGGCTTGCGTGGGGGACCCCGTTCGCGTATACTGAAAGAAAAAACAGGCGTTTTTCGAAAGGAGCGGACCCTATGGAGAAATTTATGGACTGGCTGTGGGCCGTGATAGTGGAGTACGGGCCGAAGCTGCTCGTTGCGCTGATTGTGCTGCTGGTGGGGATCTGGCTAGCGAAGCTTGTAACCAAGCTCGTCATGAAGATGCTGCAAAGGGGCAAGGTGGACGTGACGCTCCATTCCTTTATCCGCTCCGCCGTCTATATCGCCCTGATGATTCTGGTGGTGGTCACCGTCTGCGGCACCCTGGGGGTGAACATGACCTCCATCATCACCGTGATCGGCGCGGCGGGCGCTGCCATCGCCCTGGCGCTGCAAGACAGCTTGAAGAACATCGCCGGCGGCATCCTGATTCTCGTTTCCCATCCCTTCCGGGTGGGGGACTATGTCCAGACCGAGGGAATCGGCGGAACGGTTACGGAAATCCGCCTGTTTTACACCACTCTGACCACGGTGGACAACAGCCGTGTGGTCCTCCCCAACTCCCGCCTGACCGGCAATAACCTCGTCAACTTCAACGCCGAGGAAACCCGCCGCCTGGATCAGAACTTCTCCATCGGCTATCAGGACGACGTGGCTCTTGCCAAGGAAACCATCCTCATGCTGGCCTGCAAAAGCGAGCTTACCATCCCGGAGCCGGAACCCACCGTCCAAATGGTGGAGCACGGGGATTCGGCCATTGTGCTGCAGCTGCGCTGCTGGACCAAAACCGGGGACTACTGGCAGCTCAAATTCCAACTGCTCGAGCAGGTGAAGGCGGAGTTCGACCGCATCGGCATCTCCATCCCCTTTCACCAGATCGACGTGCATGTGACGAAGGAAAAGGCGGAATAAATGCGGACAAAACCATATCAATACAAGCTCAATCTCCTGCGGCCCGGGCTCTTTTTGTGCGCGGGAATGGCCGTGCTGTTCCTGGCGGGGCTGCTTTTGCGGCTTTGCGGCCTGAAACCGGCGGGAACGGTGCTCTGGTTCCTGGCCGGGGTGCTTTTGGCGGTTTTGCTGCTGCTTTTGGCGATCGAAGGGCACCAGGACAAGGTGCTCTATCGGATGGCAAAAGAGGAGGACCCGGAGATCAAATAAGTTCGGCTGCGAAAGAAGGAAGGGCCCGGACACACGTCCGGGCCCTTCCTTCTTTACGCCTCCGCCTTTCCCCGAGTGTAACCGAAAAGCCGAAATCCCGTCCCAAGGCCACAGCCCTCTGGACGGGATTTTGGCTTTTTATACCTAGCGGGAGGAGGGGGGATTTTTCTGCCTTGTGTGGCGCAGCTGGCCGCAAGCGCCGGTAAAGGGCGGAAGCACCAGCTGGTTTCCCTGCACCTCTACGCCGTGCATGGCCACCTGGGGAACAAAGCCCTGGGGCATGGAAACCGTGCGGGTTTGGTCGCCGGCGTTGACGGCGGTGAACAAAGACGTGTGTTTTCCAGTGCGCAGATAGGCGGCCACCGGCCCGTCGCACACCATGGGGACAAAGTCCCCGTCCGCCAAGCATGGGCAGGACCGCCTGAGCGCCCCTAACTTCTGGTACCAACCGATGAGCGACCGGTCCTCGTGTCCCCAGGGATAACAGCCCCGGTTAAAGGGATCCCGGTAGCCCTCCATTCCCGCCTCGTCCCCGTAATAGAGGCAGGGGACGCCCGGCAGGGTATATTGCAACAGCGAGGCCAGCCGGAGCAGGATGAGCCCGTGGGCCCGCTGCCCCTCGGACAGACGTTTCCCCGCCTGCCACTCCCGGCCGTACCCCTTGTCCGGTTCGCCGCATAGGTAGGTGATCGCCCGTTCGGTGTCGTGGGTGCCGATGTGGTTCATCAGCACCCGCAGGGCCGGGCGGGGGTAGTTTTCACAGATGGAGAGCACCGCTTCCATCAAAAGGCCGCTGTCCCTTGTGCGCAGATACTCCAGAATCCCTTGACGGAAGGGGTAATTCATTACGCTGTCCAGCTGCTCGCCCAGCAGGAATTTGCGGCGTGCCCCGTAGCTTACCTTGTTGGACGCGTCCTCCCAGACCTCGCCCAAAATAAAGTTCTGCTCGTTTTCCTCCTTAACCGCGCGCCGAAACTCGTCTAAAAATCCGTCGGGCAGCTCGTCGGCCACGTCCAGCCGCCAGCCGGAGGCGCCCAAACGCAGCCATTTTTTCGCAATCCCCTCCTTGCCGCAGATGAACTGGAGAAAATCGGGGGACTCCTCCGTCACCTCCGGCAGGGTGGTAAAGCCCCACCAGCTTTGGTACTGGTCCGGCCACTTCTGAAACTTGTACCATGGATAATAGGGGGATTCGGTGGTATTGTACGCGCCGTTGGGCGGGTAGCGCCCTTCCCGGTTGAAATACACCGAGTCCGACCCTGTGTGGCTGAACACGCCGTCGAGCATAATGCGGATGCGGTACTGCTGTGCGGTGCTGCACAGGCGGGCAAAATCCTCCTCGCTGCCCAGAAGCGGGTCGATGCGGCTGTAATCCGCCGTGTCGTAGCGGTGGTTGGAATGGGATTCGAAGATGGGGTTGAGGTAAAGGCAGGTGACGCCCAGCGCCTGCAAATAGGGAAGCTTTTGCCGGATGCCTTCCAGGTCCCCGCCGAAAAAGTCGGAATTGGTGATCTTTCCTTCGCTGTTGGGACGCCACTCGGGCTGTCCGCCCCAGTCCTCCCGCAGGGTGCGCCCGGCGGGCAGGTTCTCGTGGGGCATGCCGGACTTTGCAAACCGGTCGGGGAAGATCTGGTAGAGAATTCCCCCCGCCATCCAGGAGGGGGTCTGGTAATCCGGGTCATAGGCGGTCAGCTGCCAGAACTCCCCTTTTCCGAACTTGCCCTTTCCTCCCCCGTCCCGATGGATTTCTTCCAAGCCCCTGGCCGTGTCGCATTCAAAGGAGTACCAGTAAAGACTGATGCGGCTGGGAGCGAAATCGCATTCCCACCACTCGTAGTCAAACCCTTCCATGCCGCACCAGAATAGGCCGTACACCTGAGCTTTGGCCTGGGAGTCCTCCCGGATGACCAAGCGTACCCCGGAGCAGTTCTTGCTGCGGGGGATGAGGACCTTGAAATGAACATTATGCCCGGCTTTGACCGCGCCGAAGGGCGAGCGGTGAACGAGGCTGCGGGAATCAAAGGGACATTGCATCAAACATACACTCCTAAAGTTATTGGAAAAAGGGCCGGCTGCGTAATCCGGCCGCCGGCTTATTCCTCCTGTCCGGAAAAAGAAACCCCTTGCTGCAAGAGAAGAGCCAGCTTCATGATACACACCTGGGTTTTCGCGTCGATGATCTCGCCGGACAGGCACATCTGCACCGCCTGCTCCAGCGGGACCTTAACCGGCTCGACAAACTCGTCTTGGTCAGGACGGGGCGCGGTAAAATGAGAGATTTTCGCGCCGTACATGTAGATGGTTTCCCCGCAGTAGCCCGGGGTGGGCAGCATGAGCCCCAAATCCCGGTAGGAGACGGCAACGCCGCCCGTTTCCTCCAAAAGCTCCCGTTTGCCGCCTTCCAGAGGATCTTCCCCCTTCTCCAGCTTGCCTGCCGGCACCTCCAGAAGAATTTTGCGGTGGGGATACCGGAACTGGCGCACCAGCAGAATTTCCCCTTCCTTGGTCAGCGCCCCTACGCACACGCCGCCGGTGTGCTCGATCACTTCCCGTTCGGCAGGCTTGCCGTTGGGAAGGAGAATCTGGTCAACCCGGGTGTTGATGACCCGGCCCTTGAACTTATATTCCTGACTGACGGTAGTTTCGATGAATTCCATGGCTGCCTCCTACGTATACGATGGGGCATTTCGCCCCGAATGCTTCTATTATACGCGCAAAACCTGTAAAAACCAAGGGATCGAAGCGGGATTGCTCATGGGAATCGAAAAAGGAAAAGGCTTTTTGATAATAAGGTGAAATCTGTTAATAATTTTGTAGGGAAATTGTAACCGGGATGACATTGCATTTTCACAATGGCGATGGTAGTATGGTAGACATAATTGCGAAATTATGATGACATTGAGAGTGAAGAGGGAGACAAATGCGAAAAAAGGCCCTTAGCGCGCTGCTTGCGGCAATCCTGCTGCTTACGATTCTGACCGGCTGCAATGGAGATCCCGTGTCTGCTCCGGTGGGCGGCCATGTCTCCTCCCAAGGGGGAAGCAGCACCCTGCCCCCGGATTCTTCGGTGCTGTCCCAAACTTCCGCCACCCCGCAGATCATCGGGGAGGACGATGGGGTGCGCATCATTCGTTTCCGGGAGGAATCGGATGAATGCTACATTCATGTTCTGTACGGCGCTTTTAAGGTCAAGGAACTAGACGCTATGATCAAGGACGAGGTCTATCGGAGGATTGACCGGTTCCAGCAGCGCCGCTTAACCGCCATGAGCGAAACCAGCCGTAATGACACCTATCTGACCATGCAGTACGAGCAGGCGCGCTACGATGCGGATACGGTCACGCTCGCTTTTGAGAGCAATGAGATGCGGCAAGGGCAGTTTATCCACGATTCTTTTGCCTTCTGCGTGAATACCAGCACGGGAGAGCGAAAGTATCTGAAGGATTTTGTGGACTTCGACGGGGCAAAGGCGTTTTTGGTGGAGCAATCGGCCCGGGCGGTCCTCAAACAGTATCCCCAGCTGGAAGAAGGCTATGTAAGGGATAAAATCGACGCAAACCTCAAGGATACCTCTGATTTCATCATTGAGCCGGACACCCTTACCCTGCTTTTCGACGCGGACCTGTTCGGTATGACTCAATACGGTGTCACCATCCGGGTGCCCGTTTCCCGCGTGGAGATCGACACCTATCTTAAAGAAAAGAAAGAAGCGGAGAATTCCCAGGGGCAGACGCCCCAGGACCCGCCCGCCGCCCCGCCGGCTGACACCCCAACGCCCCCCGCCGAGGGGGATAAGGTGGTCTGCTTGACCTTTGACGACGGCCCCCATGCTACCAACACTTCCGTCCTGCTGGACCTGTTGGGCCAATACCAGGCGAAGGCGACCTTCTTCGTGGTAGGCAACCGAGCGGAAAAGTACGGCCAGGTGCTCAGCCGGGCTGCAGCCGAGGGACACGCCGTGGGTAACCACACCTACAGCCACGCGAACCTGACCAAGCTTTCCGCTGGGGACAAGCTCGGCCAAGTGACGAGCGGGGCACAGGCCATTGAAAACGCATGCGGAGTTTCCCCCAAGCTCATCCGCCCGCCTTACGGGGCCCGCGCGCCGGGCGAAACCGAAATTGCCGGGGAAAGGGTCACGCTGTGGGATGTAGATCCGCAAGACTGGAAATACAAGGACCCTCAGCGGGTAGCCTCTCACATTTTATCTCATGTACAAAGCGGTTCGATTGTCCTGCTGCACGACCTGTATGCCACTTCGGTGGAGGCGGCTGGAATCGTTTTGCAGGAGCTTTCCGCTCAGGGCTATCGGTTTGTCACCGTGGAAGAACTATGGGGACTATAAATAAAACAAAAGGCTTTCATGCAAATACAAGGAAGCCGGCCAAAACGTGGTAATACACGTTTTGGCCGGCTTTTACTTACCGTCGCCGCTCGGAAGGATCCCCATCGTTCCGGTGGCCCCGTGCCTGCTCTGGAACCTTCTGCCGCTCTATCCCAGCGAGCGGACCAATTGCATGTCGTGCAGAATATCCCAGAAAGTGGTTGGCGTTACTTGACTGCGCGCCAACAAGTGCAAAAATTCCATCGCATCGTCGGAGGTCATTACCATGTTATGGATTTCCTCCCGTTCTTCGCTTCCGTCGGGATGATACAAAATCACCTCGAAACTGAATTCGCTTGGATGCTCTTCGGTGACCAAGTAGTCCACCCGGATACACCGTTTCTCGGAAATAATGCACTGCTTTAACCGGTGATGCATTTTCATCACGCTCCTCCTCCAAATTGATAATGTGAAAACATATCACATTTCATTGCCTATTATACTCTGTTTTTGTGAATTTGAAACCATTGCGGCTGACTTCTTTTCTGTCAATACTGGAAAATTAGATGGACGAATCAACCAAATTAACAGCAGGTCAATTTTGCGAGTCAAAATTCGATACTTTCCGCATCAAGTGTTGAAAACTTCGACCAAGGTTACTTCGTGTGGTTCCAAAGTGAGTGCAATTTTTGCCTGTCCATCAAAGTTTACGGTTTTGATCTTGACATCCGGGGTGGACTTGGCACGCAGGATCTGGATGTCGCAGGGGTGGCAATAGGTGGGCGCACCCATCTTCAGCCATGCGTCATAGCCCGAGCCAAATTCCCGGTTGACCCGGTAACGTTTCATGCGATAAGTTCCGTTGAGCCCATTGAGCAGAAAGGTAAAGGATTTGGCCATCTCGGTGGGAAAGATGCCGTACCGCTCGGTTTTGGTAAAGCCGGACAGCTCCAGAGAAGCGAACGCCGCGTCGTAATGGCAGTAGTTCCAACAGAGAATCTGATAGCAACCGTCATCGCTGGTGGTAATGATATGGTTGTCGCTTACGGAAAGGACGGTATCGCCCAGACGGGTGAGCAGCCAAATGGCGTTATAGGAGCTTTTCTTGATGCCGCTCTCTGAAAGCATGCCGCTGCCGCCGTAAAATCCGTCCGGCATGATGCTGGTGCCGAGAATGCGGATGTCGGTAAAGTTGGAAAAACTGACCGAAGAGGCTAGCTGACTGAATGCAACCATGTTTTTCACGATGAAGGGTCCCATGTAGCTGATATCATGGAGCAGATCGTCCGGGAATAAGGTGGTGTTGAAACGGCTGACCTGCACGGGAAGGGTGCTTAGGCCCAACCGGTCCATTTCCTGGCGGATAGCAGTAACGTAGCGAACCGGCGCGTTTTCGTCGCCCAACGCGAACTTGCCGCACTTGCATAGCTCCTTCATAGAGGTGGGCCACAGGTTCACAACCTCTTCCCTGGCTACGCCGTCTGCCAGTACCACTTGAGTGACGTTCCATCCCAGGAAATCCAGGTTCACGTCCTCCCGGCGCAGGTAATGCACAAAGCCTTCCAGCCAGCCGTTATAGCAGCTGGCCAGGCTGATGCCGCTGCATCCTACCCGAATGTTGCGGTCAAAGGCTTTGACCGCGTAAAAGGTGCGGCAGAACAGCTCATAAAAGCTTTCCTTTGTTCCGGCCCAGTACTGGTTGGAATCGGGTGAGTTCCAAATGGCGAACTGCCATTCGGTTACCCGGCGTTTTCCATACCGGTCGATCAGGTGATGCAGCAGACCCCGGATCATATCAATCCAGTATTCGAGGTTTTTTGGAGGACTGGCTCCGCCCAGAGAAGCGTCGGCCGCCAGACGGATGGAAGTCTGACCCAGTTCAATCACCGGCTTGACGCCCATGGGAACTACCGTGTCAAGCAGCTTGTCCACCAGTGTATAATCGTACATGGGCGAACCGCCCGGCGATTCGTTGTACACCCGCATGTAGTAATTGAGCATGTTGCCGCAGTAAATATAGTCGTACTGGATTTCCTGCAAAAGAGAGGCAAACTGCTCTTTCCAGGCATGACCCAGCCCGTCGCTGGCGTGCTCAAAAATGCATACCCTGTTCCAAACCTTATGTAGGGGCTTGCCACGGTCATATACGTTGAGTATAATCTTATGAGGTGTTTCCATGGGCAAAGCAGGCGGTTTGGGATGATAGTTGAGCTTGCGCAGAATATCGTCGAGCATGTCCGCATCGAAATAGTGCTCTTCACGCAGCTTATGCCGGGCCATCATGTTGACGGAATTCTTCCGGTAATGAGTGGGCGTTTCGCCGTAGATATCCCGGAAGGCCTTGTAATAGGCGGCCACTGTGGTGAAGCCGTGCTTTTGCGAAATCGCCAGAATGGTGGCCTTGGTGTCCATCAGATCGTGCAGGCTCATGCGAACCCGGACGCTGTTGATATACTGGGAGATGGGCATGCCGATCCGTTTGTGGAAAAGCCGGGACAGGTACTGGGGATTGAGGCAGGCTACCGACGCCAGCGTATCCAGCGACCATTCGGACAGATAGTTTTTATCGATGTAATCGAGCACCACGCTCAGCGGATCGTCCGGCTTTAGCGAAAGGGACGCCGAACGCCGTTCGGTTTCCTGAAAGGATTTAGCAAGCTGCTGAATGAGGAGATTGCATAGGTTGAGCAAAGTCAGTGCGTAACCGTCCTTCTGGGTGGAGGCCTCCATCAGCATCTCCGCAAAGAGCTGATAGACGTTGTCCAGATCCTCGTCGGTGGCGGTGGGCGCCTGCAGGGAAAAGGTCATGGTTTTCAGTTCCGGCCAGACGTCGTAATAGTTTTGCATATCAATGCGCAGCATAAGGATGATCGCATCCCCTTGCCGGACGGTGACGTGATGCATCTGCATGGGATTGACAATTTGCAGTTGGCCCACCTTCATGTCGATGGTGTTTTCGCTGGTGGTAAGAGTCGTTTCACCGGTCAAGGGCAGCAGAAGATTCAATTCGTGGTGGCAGTGCCATGTGCCGTTAAAGCTTGTGACAGAATAGATGCGAAATGGCAGACGAGAAGAAAAGTTCAGAAGTTCGTGCATGGCGTTCACATCATCACCCCCTTCGATTCATTGGCTCAAAACCCGCCGGCTTGCAGAAGAACGGCAGGAACATTGAAACCAGTGTTGTGTAACATCTTACACAAAAAGAAATTTTTATACGAACTTGAAGATTATACCTGCAAAAAGGGAACGAAACCAACCCTCTTTCGCGACACGATTTTTATTTTTCAGTTGCCTGACGCCAAAGAGGCGGTTGTATTCCGGATGCCGATTCCGGCCGCATCCGGGTAAAAGCAGGGATTGCGAAAGGCCGCGTGCTTGGACGCCCTGTTTCGGCGGACTGGGCAGCCTTCCACCCGCTTAAAAAAGTCCGATGATTTTCCCAGAGTCGTCCACATCGATGGACTGAGCCGCCGGAACTTTTGGCAGGCCCGGCATGGTCATGATGTCTCCGGTGAGGACGACGACAAAACCCGCGCCCGCGGACACCTTTGCCCCGCGCACGGTAATGCGAAAGCCTTTGGGCCAGCCCAATTTGGCCGGGTCGTCAGAGAAGGAGTACTGGGTCTTGGCCATGCATACCGGAAAACGGCCGAAGCCCAGGGCTTCCAGGCGGCCCAGCTCCTTGGCCGCGGCTGGAGTGAAATCGACTCCGTCCGCCCCGTATACCTGGCGGGCCACTGTCTCGATCTTCTCTTTCAGGGGCAGATCGTCTTCATAGAGGGGCGAGAACCGGTTTTCTTTCTGGTCGATGGCGTCAAGGACGGCGTTTGCCAGCTCGACGCCTCCTTGCGAGCCCTTGGCCCATACTTCCGACAGAGCTACCGCCGCGCCTCGCTTTGCGCATTCCTCTCGGATGAGCGCAAGCTCCGCTTCGGTGTCCTGCGGGAAGCGGTTGATGGCCACCACCACCGGCAGCCCGTACCGCTTAGTCAGGTTCTCCAGATGGTGCAGAAGGTTCGGCAGGCCCTGTTCCAGCGCCGGGAGGTTTTCCTCCCCCAGATGCTCCTTCGAAACGCCGCCGTGATGCTTCAAAGCCCGCACGGTCGCCACCAGTACGGCGGCGGCGGGCGTTAAGCCGCCGAAGCGGCACTTGATGTCAAGAAACTTTTCCGCGCCCAAGTCCGCGCCGAAGCCGGCCTCCGTCACCACATAGTCCGCCAGCTTCAGGGCGGTCTTAGTGGCGGTGATGGAGTTGCAGCCGTGGGCGATATTCGCAAAGGGACCGCCGTGAACAAAAGAAGGAGTATGCTCCAGAGTCTGGACCAAGTTGGGCTTGAGCGCGTCCTTTAAAAGAGCGGCCATGGCGCCCTGGGCCTTCAAGTCTCCCGCGGTAACCGGATGGTCTTCCCGGGTATAGCCCACTACGATCCGGCCAAGGCGGGCCTTGAGATCCGCAAGGCTGTTCGACAGGCACAAAATCGCCATGATTTCCGAAGCCACCGTGATGTCGAACCCGTCCTCCCTGGGCACGCCGTTGACCCGGCCGCCTAAGCCGTCGGTGACAAAGCGAAGCTGCCGGTCGTTCATATCCACACACCGCTTCCAGGTGATGCGGCGCACGTCGATTTTGAGCTCGTTGCCCTGGAAGATATGGTTATCGAGCATGGCGGCCAGCAGATTGTTGGCTGCGCCGATGGCGTGCATATCTCCGGTAAAATGCAGGTTAATGTCCTCCATCGGCACCACTTGGGCGTAACCGCCGCCGGCGGCGCCCCCTTTGATGCCGAACACCGGGCCTAAGGAAGGTTCCCGCAGGCACAGCAGGACCTTTTTGCCAATGCGGTGCATAGCGTCGGCCAGCCCTACGCTGGTGGTGGTCTTCCCTTCCCCGGCGGGGGTCGGGGAGATGGCGGTCACCAGAATCAGCTTGCCGTCCGGCTTTTCGGCCAGGGAATCGAGCAGGCTCAAGTCCACTTTGGCTTTGTAGCGGCCATAAGGTTCCAAATAACGGTCGGGGATACCGGCCGCCTCTGCAACTTGGGGAATGGGCAGCATTTTATTCTCCTGCGCGATTTCAATATCGGTTTTGTAATCCATGGGCCTGCACCGCCTCGTTTGTTTTTGGGGAGCAATCCACAATTGTGGAAAGTCTGTTGAAAAGATTTCACCTATTGGTTTCTTTATGCAGTTTATTATATAGTATTTCCTAAATTTTCGCAATCAAATATATGCAGAAGATTCGCACATTTTTGCTACTTTTTGCGAAACTTTGGGCAAAAATAAGCGATTTATATGAAATTGTATTTTTGGTTGCGAGAAATTAAGTAGAAATGATAGAGAGTTTGCCCTAATAACTGGTAGAATTCGCTGGAAAGAAAAATGACAATTTATCGAAACGGGGCGCATTTATATGCGAGAAAGGCTACCGGCCCCATATTGTTTCTCAATAGAAAAAACCGCCCGCTTTGTGATGAATTTCCACAAAGCGGGCGGTCCGGGCTTCTGTTATTCTTCCATTTGTTTCCCCAGGAAGCTGGCCGCGACCTGGATGAGCTTGAGCTCGGTGTCTCCGGGAATGGCGCCATTCTCCGGCATCATCAGGATGACCGCTCCGGTCACGTCGCCGGCGGCGATGATCGGGATGGCGACTGCTGCCGCCCGGTCCACCCCTTCCACCGCCAGGAACCGGCGCTGGTCGCCGGCCTTGGTTACGTGAGTGCGGCGGGACTCCATGATCTCTTCCAGCTGGGTGCTGACCCGGCGGTCCAGCGCTTCCTTCTTGGGAATGCCTGCACTGGCCACGCAATGGTCCCGGTCGCAGATGAGCACCGGCACCCCGGCCGCGTGGTAGAGCACCTCGGCGTACTGGGTGGCGAAGGGGGAAAGCTCTCCGATGGGAGAATATTTCTTGAAAATGACCTCGCCGTCGTTTTCGGTGTATATTTCAAGCGGGTCTCCTTCGCGGATGCGCATAGTTCTTCTGATTTCCTTGGGGATGACGACACGTCCAAGGTCGTCGATCCGGCGGACAATTCCGGTTGCCTTCATATATGAATTCCTCCAAAACGTATTGAATTTACAACCCTATTATTTTCCGCAATCCCGGTTTTATCCATTGTCTTTCAAAATAACTTTTCTTTTTACCGGGCCGTTTTTTGGTATGTTTGCCCCTCCTGCTGCGAATACTTTCCATAAGTATGTACCGTGGGAGGGATTGTATGCGTATCAGCCCGGACGTAAACCAAAACATCGACGTCTTTAAAAAGCGGCTTCACTGTGACCTGAATTTCGACATTGTGTTCCGCGCCATCACCATCTGCGGCAGGAGCGCCGCCATGTTCTTTGTCGACGGCTTTGCAAAGGACGACATCATCGAAAAGCTGATGGAGTTTTTCTATTCCAATGTAGAGCCCGACCAGCTCGCCGACGCCCACACCTTTTCCAAGGCCTGCGTGCCTTACTGCGAGGTGACGCTGCGGGAAGAGGAGGAGGAAATCGCCACCGGCATCCTCTCGGGCGAGCTTGCGCTGTTTGTGGACGGGTTCGACCGGTGCGTGGCCATCGACACGCGCACCTATCCCCAGCGGGGGAACGCTGAGCCGGAAAAGGACCGGGCTTTCCGAGGCTCCAAGGACGCCTTCGTGGAAACCCTTATCTTAAATACCGCCCTCATCCGCCGCCGCATCCGGGATCCCCAGCTTTGCATGGAGAACATGACGGTGGGCACCAAGTCGAAAACCGACCTGTCCCTTTGCTACCTGGACGACAAGGTGGACAAAAAGCTGCTCACCAATATCAAAGACCGCATATCCGCCGCCCAGGTGGAGGCGCTGACCATGAACCAGCAGAGCCTGGCGGACCTGCTGGTGAAAAAGAAGTGGTACAATCCCTTTCCGAAGTTTAAGTACACCGAGCGGCCGGACGTGTGCGCGGCCCAGATCCTGGAGGGGGACATTGTCATTCTGGTGGACAACGCCCCCTACGCCATGATTCTGCCGTCCGCCCTCTTTGACATTACCGATGAGGTCAACGACTACTACTTCCCGCCCATCACCGGCACCTATCTGCGCCTGACTCGGTTTCTGGTGACTCTGGCCACCCTGCTGATCACGCCGCTTTGGCTGATGTTCCTGATGACGCCGGACTGGATTCCCGACTGGCTTTCCTTCATTGTCCCCAAGGAGGAACCCCACATCCCCATCATCGCCCAGCTTCTGATTCTGGAAATTGCCATCGACGGGCTCAAGCTCGCATCCCTGAACACCCCGAGCATGCTCACCACCTCCCTGAGCGTCATCAGCGCCATCGTGGTGGGGGACTTTGCGGTTCAGTCCGGCTGGTTTTCGGCGGAAACCATGCTCTATATGGCGCTGGTAGCCATCGCCACCTACACCCAGCCAAACTTCGAGCTGGGGTACGCGATTAAGTTCATGCGGATGTTTTTGCTGCTCGCCACTTGGCTGTTCGGGGCCTGGGGATTTTTCATCGGGCTTATCGTCATCTTCCTGGTCATGGTCAGCAACCGCACGGTGTCGGGCGGCTGCTACCTCTATCCTCTGATTCCGCTGCATCCCAGGGACTTGATGCGCAAGTTCTTCCGGGTGCGGCTCAAGAGCAAGAACGAGCGGTAACGCTTTGGCCGAAAAAACAGGAAGCCCCGGCTGCTATTTGCAGCCGGGGCGTTTTTTCGGAAGGGTTATTCTTTTTCTGGCTCCTTTTCTAGCTCTTCAGGTGTGGCGGCGAGATTGTGATCGGTGGTGGCCTTGACGAAAAGGAGAAGCAGCTCGCGGGCGTGATCCATTTCCTTTGGTGAAAGGTTGGAAAGGATTTCGTAGAGAGGGGACGGGTCGGTGCGATCATCGCTGCCGAAGAGAATGTAGTCGGAAGATACGTTCAAGGCTTTTACCAAGCTGGCCAGCTTGGGTGTCGTCATCGACTTGCCGCCTGCCTCAATATCATCTAAATATCGGTTGGATAGTCCGGCTTTTTCTGATAGTACGTCACGCGTGTACCCGTACATTTCTCTCAACTCTCGAATACGAAAGCCAACTAATCGGTTAAATAGTTCTCTGTCCGTGTGTGCCACCTCCCTTTCTGCTTTATAGCTGTAGTATAATACGCACTATGTGTGAATAAAATGCACAATAACCGTTGACAAAAGCGTACAAAACACGTATAATGCAATTGCAGGTACTTTATCACCTTTTTCTCCATTTATTGGTGGGCGGTCCCCAACGCCCGCCGCACAAAGCTACCCCTTTTTTTCGGGCGGTCTACCCAACCGTCCACCAGTGCCCTCCCCTGGACGAGACGCGTTCCATTTCACCTTCTTTTCAATTTGGACCCCCTCTCCAGGGGCAGGGCATCCCTTTTTTATCCGGTTGGGTATTCATTGCCGGCAGGCGGGCGCTCGCGCCCGCTTCCCTGAAACCCTTCCCCGCCTGTGTGGCGGTTCATAGTCACCACCTTTTCTACTCTTGCCGCCCTACCGGCTGGGGAAGGGCCTCTTGAGCGGCTCGAAGAAGGTGGATAAAATTCGATTGGCATCTCCTTTTTGAGGGTTGGCAGTGACAGAAGGAAGGGGCCTTGGTGTGAAAATAATTCACGCCAAGGCCCCTTTCCCATGCCCGGACCAACCAGGTTGGGCGCGGGGCGGTACTGAAAATGCCCCCTCCTGCATGCCTGGGAGCTTCGGTGGCTTCGTCTGGCGTATCCGGTGAAACGAGGAGCAGAGCCGGGTTGCGCTGAAAAGGTTCCTTCCTATATACCTGGGAGCTTCGAGGGCGGCGCCTGGTCGGGGTTGGGCGCGGGGCGGCACTGCGGTCAGGGGATAAAAGGCGTTCTCTGCGGGCTTGAGCAAGACAAAGGCGGGTTATGTGAAATGCATTCACATAACCCGCCTTTTATCGCAGTAGTTTTGCCCGTGTGTGAACATTATTCACGAAAGCTTCTGGCCGAACACTTCGCCCAAGCAATCCAGAGGTGACTGGCCCTTTTCCATCTTCACCTGCAAATAGGGCTTCTGCCCGGCGTTTAGCATTACCCTTCCTTTTAGCCGGGCGGCGATGGCGGAACCGGCCTGCAAGTCCAGCTTGCGCATGTATAGAAGAAGGCTGTCCCCCTTCTGGGAGATTTCGTAGATGCCCTGGGCGGCGGCCAGGCTGCGGGCCAGCGCCACCGATACAAGCCCTTCCACCGCAGGGGGGATTTCCCCGAACCGGTCGATGAGTTCGTCGAACACGTCCGACGCGTCTTCCTGGGAGCGGATGTCCGCGATCCGGCGGTAGACGTAGAGCCGCTGCTGGGGGCTTTGGATGTACCGCTCGGGGATGTGGGCCTCCACCTGCAAGTCCACCAAACACTCGTCCTCCCGTTTCTCGGGGGCTTCGCCCTTCTCTTCCCGGACCGCTTCGTTCAAAAGCTTCAGATACATGTCGTACCCCACCGCTTCCATGTGCCCGTGCTGCTCGGCGCCTAAGATGTTGCCCGCGCCCCGGATTTCCAGGTCCCGCATGGCGATCTTGAACCCGGCGCCGAACTCGGTGAATTCCCTTATGGCGTTTAAGCGCTTGGTGGCAATGTCGGTCAGCACCTTGCCGCGCACAAAGGTCAGATACGCGAAGGCCCGGCGGGAGGAGCGGCCTACCCGGCCGCGCAGCTGGTGGAGCTGGGAAAGGCCCATCCGGTCGGCGTTTTCGATGATGAGGGTGTTGGCGTTGGGCACGTCCACGCCGGTCTCGATGATGGTGGTGCAGACGAGCACGTCGATTTCGTTCTCCAAAAGCTGGCTCCACACCTCGCTTAGCTGCTCCTCGGTCATCTTCCCGTGGGCGACTCCCACCCGCGCCTCCGGAATCCGCTGGGAAAGGCGCGCCGCCACCCCTTCGATGGATTCCACGTGGTTGTGCAGGTAATACACCTGCCCGCCCCGGCGAAGCTCCCGGCGGATGGCGTCGTCGAGAACGCCCGTGTCGTGCTCGAGCACATAGGTCTGCACCGGGCGGCGGTCCTGGGGCGCTTCCTCGATGACCGACATGTCCCGAATCCCGGACATGGCCATGTTCAGCGTCCTCGGGATGGGGGTGGCGGACAGGGTCAGGCAGTCAACGCCGGATAGGGCTTCCTTGAGCCGTTCCTTCTGGGCCACGCCGAAGCGCTGCTCCTCGTCCACAATCACCAGCCCCAGGCGCTTAAACTGCACGTCCTTGGAAATAAGCCGGTGGGTGCCTACGATGATGTCGATTTCTCCCCGGCGAAGCTGGGCGATGATTTTCTCCTGCTGTTTGGGGGTGCGGTACCGGGAGAGGACCTCCGCCTTCACCGGGAAGCCTTCGAAGCGGGAAAGGATGGTCTGGTAGTGCTGCCAGGCCAGGATGGTGGTGGGCACCAGGATGGCGCACTGCATCCCCCCGTCCACGCACTTGAAGGCGGCGCGCAGGGCCACTTCCGTCTTGCCGAAGCCCACGTCCCCGCACAAAAGCCGGTCCATAGGGACTTCCCGTTCCATATCCCCCTTGATTTCCTCGATGCAGCGAAGCTGGTCCTCCGTTTCTTCGTAAGCGAACCGGCGCTCGAAGTCGTTTTGCAGGTCGGTGTCCGGGTCGAAGAGATGGCCTTTCACCTGCATGCGCTCGGAATAGAGCTTGATGAGCTCCTTAGCCATGTCCTTGACCGCCTTGCGCACCCGCGACCGGGTTTTCTGCCACTCGGCTCCGCCTAAGCGGTTGAGCTTAATCAGGGAGTCCTCTTTCGGCCCGATGTACTTGCTTACCAGGTCCAGCTGGGTCACCGGTACATAGAGGGTGTCCCCCTTGTCGTACCGGATTTTGATATAGTCCTTCACAAGGCCCTGGATTTCCAGCTTGTGAATGCCCTCAAAGATGCCGATGCCGTGGGTGATATGTACCACGTAGTCCCCGGGGGTCAGCTCCGCCACGCTTTGGATGGCCGCGCCGCCCTTATGGCGGCGCTTGCGGGGCTTTGCGGCCGCCCCCGCCCGGCCGTGGGTTATGATCGCGGCGCTGGAAACCTCCATGCCTGCCGACAGCCCGCCGGGCAGGACGGTGACCACGCCCGGCTGCAGCTCGTCGCAATCGGGGACAAAGCGGGCGGAGAGTCCGCGGGAGACAAGGTCGTCCGCCAAGGTTTTGGCGGCACGCTCGGTCCCCGCCAGCACCGCCACCGCTTTTTTCTGGTGCAAAAGGGGGTCTAGGTCTTCGAGCAGAATGTCCAGGCTGCCGCCCCACAGGGAAAGCTGCCGCGCTTGCACCGTGACCAGCTCGCCCAAAGGCATGTCGTAGGCCGTGCGGGCGAAGGCGTCTAGGAACAGCACGCCCCGGTTCTGGTATTCGGCAGTGAGCTGCCCGGGGTCCATGGTGAATTCCGTAAGTCCCCGACAGAGAACCCCCTCATCCAGAAGACCCTTTATGTCCTCCTGAAGCTGCCACTGAGAAGTGCGCACCCGTTCTTTGACTTTGGCCGGGTCGGAGAGGCAAAAAAGCATCCCGTCCGCGAAGTCAAACAGGGTAGCGGGCGTCTCCCACAAAAGGGGCAGATAGGCGTCCATCGCGGAGAGTTCTACTCCGTTTCTGAGCTTCTGAGCGTCCGAGTCGAGCCGCCCACGGGCGGTGGCCGCCATTTTGCCGCGCAGGGAACCGGCCAGCTTCTCAAGCTTTAAGGCCAGCGCCTTGGGGTTTTCCACCGGCGTCTCAGTGGCCGGCGTGATGAAGGCACAGGAGAGAATGTCCACCCGGCGCTGAGACTCGATGGAGAAGGAAGTGATGGTGTCGATCTCGTCGCCCCACAGCTCGAGCCGCACCGGTAAGGCCGCGCCGGCCGGAAAAAAGTCAATAATCCCGCCCCGGATGGAGAACTGGCCCATGCCGTCAATCTGTTCATACCGGCGGTATCCCGCCGCCAGCAGCGCCTCGGCCGCCTCCTTGACGGGGAAGGTCATGCCGGGTGTGAGCTCCCTCGTGCGCCGTAAAAGTTCCTCGGGAGGCATGGTAAAGAGCATGGCCGCGTCCGGCGTGGTCAAAACCACGTCATACCGCCCCTTCATCATCCCGCACAGCACCGACAGCCTCTGGTGCTCAAACTCCCGGGACACCCCTTCCACCGGGCGAAAGGCCAGGTCTCTTGCGGGGAAGACGGCGGCCTTTAGGCCCATGGCCGTCAGGTCCTCCAAAAAGCGGCTGCATTCCCCTTCGTCCCCGCAGAGAAGAAGGGCCGGGCGCTTTGCCGTGCGGCACAGGGCGAAGAGAAGCGCCGCTTTATGAATGTGGGAAAGCCCCGTCACCGCCATGGGGGTGCGGGACTTGGCGCATCGTGCAACCACGCCGAATTCCGGCAGGGATTCGAACACGTCTACGAGAAAATTCATGGAAACCTCCCAGTCAGTCAAACACAAGCGGTCAGGAAAAAGCGCCCGGCGACGGATGGTCGCCGGGCTATTTTGCAACGTATAGGAAAGAAAAGGATTAGTAATCGTTAGTATCGGTGGGCATGCCCTTTTTCTTGAGAAGGCGTTCCACACCGGTGCGTACCAGCGCGTAGATCACCGCCAGGGCGGGCACGCCGATGATCATGCCAACCACGCCCCACAGGCCGCCGCCGACCAAAATGGCCACGATGACCCAGAAGCCGGAGAGACCCGTGGACTCGCCAAGAATCTTCGGCCCGATGAAGTTTCCGTCCGCCTGCTGCAAAAGGATGATAAAGACGGTGAAGATCAGAGCCTGCCAGGGATCCACCAGCAAAATCAGCAGGATGCTGGGGATGGCGCCGATGAAGGGGCCGAACATGGGAATCATGTTGAACACCGTGATGATCACGCTGACAAGCGGCGCGTAAGGCAGGCCGAACAGGGCCATAAAGAGGAAGCAGATGGCGCCGATGATCAGCGAATCGAGAATCTTGCCCGATAAAAAGCCGGTAAACACCTTGTTGGTCTGGCGGGTCAGTTCAATAATCCGATCGGCGATGGTTTTCTTGGAGACGGCGTACAGGATCTTCTTGGTCTGCCTTGCAAAAAGGTCCTTCGATAATAGCATATAAATGGAGATAAAGATGCCGAAAAAGAGGTCCTTGATCCCCATGGCCACACCAAAGGCGGCATTGCCGAGGACAGGGATGAGGCCCTTGAGCCAGTTGACCATGTCGTTGACGATCTGATCCCAGTATTCCTGGACCATGTTCATCTGGTCCTCGGAGATGTGGAAGTCGTCCAGGAGCTTGAGCACCCACTTTTCCGCCGTGTCATAGTAGCCGGGGATGTTGATGGCCAGATCGGAAAGGCTGGTAACCAGCTGCGGCACCAGCAGCGCCACTACGCCCACCACCACAATCAGCAGCACCAGGAAGGCCGCCGCGATGGCGAGACCCCGGTTAATACGCGGATGGGGCTTTTTCTTGTCCAGCGTCTTGGCGCTGATCCGTTCAAAGAACTTGACCATCGGGTTTAAGATAAACGCCAGCACAAAGCCGTAGATCACTGGCGTCAGGATTCCCATGAAATTCCCCAGGTACCCCATAAAGACCGGCATGTTGTCCAGCAATGAGGAGAACAGCGTATAGGCCACCAGCACGCCCAGGGCGTACAGGCTGATAATGAAATAACGGCCTTTGAAATTGAATTTCATCGGGACCCTCCTTTTTTCTCTTCCAAGGTATGCCGGATCCGCTCGGCAAGGAAAATATAGAACGCGAGCCACGCCCCGCCCAGGGAGAAGCCGGCGAGCACGTCGCTGGAATAGTGAACCCCTAGGTACACCCGGCTGATGCCCACGCAGGGGATGACCAAAAGCAGCAGGATCATCAGTGGATATTTGTACCGGCCCCGGCAGTACCGCGCTACCAGATAGATCAGAAAGCCGTAGAAGCTGATGGCCACAAAGGAATGGCCGCTTGGAAAGCTGAAACCGCCCACATCCACCAGTTGATTGATGTCGGGACGGGGCCGGTCAAACACGCTTTTGGCAAAGGTATTGATGACGCTGGAAATCAAAAGGTTAATGGGAATGGCCAGCGCCGGATAAAGCCTGCGGCGAAAGAGGAAAAAGGCAAGCAGCAGAATGGAAAGACCGATGAGGAACGGAGGCGAGCAAAGGTTTGTCAGGAAAATAAAGACCTGGGTGGCCTGCGGTGTAATCATCGAAGAGAAGAAATGATAGATCGCACTGTCAAACCCGGTAGTCAAGTCGTTGACGATAAGGACCGCCAGCACGGCAAACGCTGTAAGCGGGAGCCCGAGCCCCAGCAGCACCCGGTATTTCTGAAAGAAAAGCCGAGCGCTACGGGCTTTGTTCCCGGTCATTTCGCATCCTCCCTGCCGGCATCGGCCACAAAGCCGTTGCAGCGGTTCATGGCTTCGTCGGTCTTGCCCTGCACCAAGAGCTCGGCCGCGTCGCAGGCGGCGTCAAGCGCTTTGGACAGGGCCTCCCCCTCTTCCCTGGTGAAACCAGAGAGCACCCAGTCGGCCAGGTCGTACTCGGGCCTGGGCTTTGCCCCCACGCCGATCTTTACCCTGGGAAACTGGTCCGAGCCCAGCAGGTAGAGAATGCTTTTGATGCCGTTATGTCCCCCGTCCGACCCCTTGCGCCGCACCCGCAGCCGCCCGGGAGGAAGGGAGATGTCGTCAAACAGCACCACCACCCGCTCCGGCGGGATCTTATAAAAGGCGGCCGCGTCCCGCACTGCCTCGCCGGAATTGTTCATAAAGGTTTGGGGTTTCATTAGCAGGCAGCGCACGCCGGCGATCTGCACGTCGGCGCACACGGCTTTGAACTTGATCCGGTCGATCTTGGCGTGATGGCGCTCGGCCAGCCGGTCCACGGCCAGAAAACCCGCGTTGTGGCGGGTGGTTTCATATTTGCGGCCGGGGTTACCCAGACCGACAATCAGATATTCGATGGGTCCGGCGGGCTGCGCCGGCCGGCAAAAGGGGTGAAACATCCTGTCCATAACTCCTTTGCTGCCCTTGGCGGATACCATTAGGGTTGGATTTCGAGAGAGACTCTATGCAAGCGGTTGATGGTCAAAGGAAAATTCCATCGCGTTCAGGAAGGCCCGGGCGATGGCCATGTGGCCGATATGATTGGGATGAACCCGGTCCCAGGCAATGAAGGAGGAATGCATGTGGCAAAGAAGCCGGTCGAGTGCAGCTTGGGTGTCTACAAACACCGATCCCGTTTGCTCAGCGACTTGCTTTACAATCGCCCCGTATTCGTCCATTCTAGCACGCATGGGATCCATTTTGTTCGGCTCCATATAATGGGGCGTCATGAGCACAATTCCCTTGACCTGGGGCTTTGCCTTGGCCACCAGCTCGTGCAGGGTGGCCTCGTACACATCGGGCAGCACCCAAAGCTCGGGGGAAGCGGGAGAATCGAACTGCCGCCATACGTCGTTAACCCCCACCATGATGGAAAGCCAGTCCGGCTTGAGGGCCAGAGCGTCCGATTCGAAGCGGGCTTTCAGGTCCAAAGAGGTGTTGCCGTTTATCCCCATGTTCACCACCCGGATGTTACGCTCCGGGTACACGCTTTGCAAGAGGCCCGCCACGTCCCGGACGTAACCTTGGCCGTAAGGATGGTCCAGCCCTTCCCCAATCGGGCGCACCCGGCCGCAGTCGGTCACCGAGTCCCCGATAAAGACGATCTTTTCATTATTTCCGATGCGCATACAAACGCTCCTTTGATGATATAGAGAATAAGTACCGGCCGCTGTATCGGATAACGCGGGCTAAGGCGTCCCTTTCCTTGGGGAAAAAGAGGTTCAAAGCCCCCGAACGTACAGCGGCGAAAGCGTGCTGGGAAAAGCACAAAACAACCCCGCCGGTTACAGGAACATGGGGGAAACCGGTGTATCGGTATAAATGCGCCAGATGGCTTCCGCGAACACGTCCGCCACCGACACCACTTTGATTTTCTCGCTTTGGTGCTCGGGAGGCAGGGGAATGGTGTCGAGCAGGATGATTTCCTTGATCGGAGAGGCTTCGATGCGCTCCATCGCCTTGCCGGAGAGCACTCCGTGGGTGGCGCAGGCATAGACCTCCTTGGCCCCGCCCCGTTCGATGACCGCCTTGGCTCCGTTGCACAGGGTGCCGGCGGTGTCGATCATGTCGTCCACCAAAATCACTCGTTTCCCTTTGACGTCGCCGATGATGTTCATCACTTCACTGACGTTTGCTTGCTGGCGGCGCTTGTCGATGATGGCGATAGGAATGCCGCAGCGCTCGGCGAAATTGCGCGCCCGGGTGACCGAGCCGAAGTCAGGAGAAACGGCCACCACGTCCGAGCCGTCTGCAATAAAGTCCCCGGTAAAGTGGGGTGCTAAAATCGGGACCCCCAGAAGATGGTCCACGGGAATGTTGAAAAAGCCTTGAATCTGCGGGGCGTGCAGGTCCATGGTAAGAACCCGGTTGGCGCCCGCGGCGGTAATCAGGTCGGCCACCAGCTTTGCGGAAATGGGATCATGGGCCTTGGCCTTGCGGTCCTGCCTGGCGTACCCGAAATAGGGAATGACCGCCGTAATCCGTGCGGCCGAGGCGCGCTTGGCCGCGTCGATCATAATGAGCAGCTCCATCAGGTGCTCGTTGACCGGGGCGCAGGTGGACTGGACCAAAAACACCTCCGAGCCGCGCACCGATTCCTGAAAGGAAACCGAAATCTCCCCGTCGCTGAAGGTGGAAACCACGCATTTGCCCAGCGGCACTCCTAAGTGCCTGGCGATCTGTTTTGCCATGTCCGGGCAGGAATTGCCCGCGAAGATTTTCACGTCCTTGCCGTGTATGCTCATGATGCGTCCCCCTTGCTTTCTTCCCGCCGCGTGGGCGGCTCTCGCCAAACGCAGGAAAAGGGCAGACAAACCGCCTGCCCATTTCTTGCGATTATCCTTGGTCCTTTTCGCGCTTGCTGGTCACCCACATGGGTTTGACCACCTGCCGCGCCCGAGCAATGGCCAGGGCGTTCTCCGGTACGTCGTCGGTAATGGTGGACCCGGCCGCCGTATACCCGTATTCCCCAATGCGCACCGGGGCGATCAGATTGGTGTTACAGCCGATGAAGGCATGATCCCCTACCACACAGCGGTTTTTCGACTTGCCGTCGTAGTTGACCGTGACGCAGCCGCAGCCAAAGTTCACGTGTTCGCCCACGTCCGAATCTCCCACATAGGTCAGGTGAGGCACCTTGGTACCGCAGCCGATGACCGAATTCTTGATCTCCACAAAGTCGCCCACCTTCACGCCGGCCTTGAGCTCGCTGTTTGGCCGGATGTGTACGAAAGGCCCGGCGGTGACCCCGTCGTGAACGGTGGACTGATAGCACTGGACGGCGTTGAGCTTTGCGTGGCTGCCCACCGTGCTGTCTTCCAAAAGGGAGTTCGGGCCGATGACGCAGTCCTCCCCGACGGTCACGCTGCCCCGCAGGATGGTGCCCGGCAGGATCACCGTATCCGGCCCGATGGTCACGTCCGGCCCGATGAGCACCCCGTCGGTGCAGGGGATGGAAACGCCATGAAGCATCTGCTCTTTTAAGATTCTGGCCCGCGCCCGGTCATTCAGGGCGGCAAGCTGGACCCGGTCGTTGGCGCCCAGCACCACGTCCTCCGACGCGGCCGCGAAGGCACCGGCCTTTTTGCCCTGTTTCAGAAGGAGCTCGATGGTATCGGTCAGGTAATATTCCCCGGTAACCGGGTTTTTGGGCAAAGCGGGCAGCACCGAAAGAAGGTCGTCCACCGCGAACCAGTAGCCTCCGGAATTGATTTCCCGGATGGCCCTTTGGCCTTCGTTTGCGTTTTTCTCCTCCACAATGCCCGAGATCCCGCCTTGCGGCGTGCGCAAAATCCGCCCATACCCGGTAGGCTCGCTTACCACCGCGGAGATCACCGTCACCGCATTCCCTTTTTCCCTATGTTCCTCGTAGGCACCGCGGATGCTTTGGGCGTCCATCAGCGGCGCGTCGCCGCAGAGGACCAGCACGCTTTCGCCCGCGTGGCGGGAAAGAAAGTCCGCCGCCTGCAAAACGGCATGGCCGGTTCCCAGCCGCTCGCCCTGGCGCACGGTTTCACAGCCGTCTCCCCGGCTTTGCAGATAGCCTTCCACCTGGCCGCAGCCATGGCCGGTGACGACGCACCGGTCGGCCGCGCCCGCAGCGGCGGCCGCATCCAGCACCCAGCCCAGCATGGGCTTAAACAGCACCTCGCACAAAACCTTCGAATGCTTGGATTTCATCCGCTTGCCTTCTCCGGCAGCCAGAATCACCGCACAATTGTTCATAAACCTCAATCGCTCCCTCATTGTTTCATTCATCATCCAAATCCCTGCTAAACTATATGAAGAAATAACAATTCATTATACAAAGTATGCAAAAGGGGAAAATGGATAAAAAGTGAATTTCCCATTACGATTCTATTATCGCAAGTTTTCACGATGAATTCAATAGGAACTTTCACGAATTCTGCCCGGGAATTGGCCCAATTTCGTTGACGTAGGGCGGGATATCGGTTATCATTTAGGATGAAGTAATAGTAGATTGTCCGCGATTACAGCCTGCTTTTCCAAAGAGAAGGCCAAAGCGGAACATCTTTTCTGGAGGTACGTTTCTTATGGATATAAAGATTTCCCCTTCCATCCTTTCAGCGGACTTTTCCCGCCTCTCGGCCGATGTGGACAAAGTCTCTGCCGCCGAGATGCTTCACATCGACGTGATGGACGGCCATTTTGTTCCCAACATCTCCATCGGTACGCCGGTGGTCAAGTCCCTGCGAAAGGCGAGCGGCATGTTTTTCGACGTGCATCTGATGATTTCCGATCCGCTTAAATATGTGGGGCCTTTTGCGGACTGCGGGGCGGACCTGATTACCTTCCACGTAGAGAGCGACTCGGACCCGGACGCGGTGATCGCCGCCATTCGGGAAAAGGGGAAAATCCCGGCCATCTCGGTCAAGCCGAAAACCCCGGCCGAGGCGGTGTACCCTTACCTTGATAAAGTGGGGATGGTGCTGGTTATGACGGTGGAGCCCGGCTTTGGCGGGCAGAGCTTCATGGCCGACATGCTCCCGAAAATAAAAGCCCTCCGGCAGAAGGCCGAAGAGCTTTCCCTCGATCTGGATATTCAGGTGGACGGGGGGATTGACCTGAACACGGCGCCCCTGGTGGCGCAGGCCGGCGCCAACGTACTGGTGGCGGGCAGCTCGGTCTTCGGCAGCGGGGATCCCGCCGCCATGGTGGAGAAGCTGCGCGAAACGGCAAAGGCCGCCTACGGCCGCGACCGGTAAAAGCCCGGTTATGTAGGTTTCACGTCCTTGGGTGTTTTTCGTCTCAGGCGGGCGCAAACAAACGCTATGCGCCGTACCGGCCGATTTTCATAATGGCGTCTTCCTCGGCAAGGACTTGGCCGTGTTCAGCGGCATAGGCCGCCGCGGGCGCGCCCTCGCCGGCAAATTCGCCGTATTCCTTTAAAAGCGGTTCCAGTATGGACACTTTTCCTTCCTTCGTATAGACCACCAGCCGGTATCCCCGGCCAAAGCGGTAAGCCGTGCTCTTGGGGACGCTCTCGCGCTGCTCGTGCCACAGGCGCGTGCACACGCAGAGCAGCTCCTCCGCGCTTGGAAACTCGTATACATAAGGGCCGCACAGCCGCTTACACTGCAATTTCCCCACCCCCTGCAGGGCTGTAAGGTCCCGCGGCAGCACCGTGAAATACAGGATACAGCCGCCATCGAGCAGGGGCAGCGCCTCGATCAGCAGCCGGCCGCCGGAGCTGTCGAAGCCGGTCTGGCGGCTGGCTTCATCGAGCAGCTCCCAAATGACTCTGCGGGTCTCCATCTCGGCATAGTCGAGGTCGTCGAAGGAAAGGGACAGTGCGCGCAAGTCCTCATATTTTAATGTGATCTTCAGACGGTCCTCCGAGCAGAGTTCTATTTTCATCAGCTTCAGCCCCATTCGGTTCAGAATCGGAGGGCACCGGACCCTCTCCTCCCATCATATGCAGGTACCAACACGGATGCAAGAGGTGAAAAACAGGATGACAATAATTTCTAGGCGCGGCATCTATCTGCCGAGCCATAAAAAGGAAACCCTTCGCAAACCGGTCGAATCGGCGGGTATGCCCGACCGGCTTGCGATTCCGCTTTTTTTATATGGAGAGACGGATAATCCCTGTGTACCCAGCGTGTCGGAGGACAGCCGGGTACGAAAATATGAGACGGTGGGGGTGTTCGCCTCCGGATTTCAAGCCATTTCCCCTGCCGACGCCACGGTGCGGGAAATCCGGGAGATCGGCGGGCTTCCCTATCTGATTTTGGAACCCGACGAGGAACAGCAGGAGCCATTTCCCCTGCCTGCCTTGGATCCTAAAATGGTTTTGGAGAATGAAATTTTCGAGCGGGCCAATCGTGCGGCGGTGACGGCCGGGGGCCGGCCCCTCAGCGAGGTGCTCGATACCTATAAAAAACGAGACGTCATACAGCTGTGGGTGGATGCCATTTGCGACGAGACCTATTCCACCGCCAGCATCGAGCTGCTGCGCACCCGAGGGGAAGACCTTGTATCGGGTCTGCGGCTGGCGGCCAGAGCCATCGGGGCCCAGGCGGGAGGCATACTGATTTCCGCCTTTTCTTCCTATGGCCTTCCCGAAGAGGTGGACGGTCTGCCGGTGGAAAAAGTGCTGGGGAAATACCCGCTGCGCGACCGGGTCAGGGAAAAACTGGCCATGACCCAGGGGGAACTGCTGGATGCGGGAGCCCTGCTTGGGCTTCACGAAGCGGTGATCCTGGGAAAGGGTGACGTGGAAACCCTCGTTACCGTCAACGGCAACTGCGTGGCCACACCGAAAAACTTGTGGGTGGCCTGCGGTACGCCGGTTAACTACCTGTTTGACGTGTGCGGCCTGACCGAGGAGCCAACCTGCTTTTTGCTGGGGGACGCCATGACCGGCCGCCTGGCCGACCGGGAGGACCCGGTGGCGCTGGGGACGAATACGGCCCTCGCCTTTGTCACCGATAAAATCCGCAAGCGCGCCTGCATCAACTGCGGGCGCTGCATCGAACGCTGTCCTCAAATGCTCTACCCCACGGAAATCGCCCGCGCCCTGGACGCGAAGGAATACGAGCAGCTTTTGCGGCAAAACGCCGTTGCCTGCACCGGCTGCGGTGTGTGTTCCTATGTCTGCCCGGTGGGGATCGACCTGACGGTGAAAACCAAGCGGGCCGTAAGGCAGGCGCGCAGGCTGTTGGAGGAGGAAGAACTGGCAAAGGCCCAGCAAATGCTCCCCAATGCCGTGCCCGAGGAAGAGCCGAAGCCGGTTTTGAGCGCTTTCGGCCGGGACGATTTGCTCGACCCGGTTTCCTATGAGCCGGAGCAAGAGACGCTTTCTTTTTTCACAAAGTCCCTTCCGCCTCCCAAGAAGCAGACGGCTCAGGAGAACAAGAACACACAGAAAAAACCTTCTTCTAAGAAAACCGACGGGAAAAAGCCGCCCGCAGCCGGGAAATCGAGCCCCAAGGGAAAGCCCGGCGGCAAAAAGACCAAGAAGGGGGCGAAGAAATGACGCGAACGAAAACCGCACCCTTTGTCCGGCAGGGCGTTTCCTCCATGGCCATTTCCATAGATGTGCTTTTAGCTGGGCTGGTGCTTTTGGCCATGTCTTACCTGTATTATGGCTGGCGCCCGGTTTTGCTGGGCCTGATCGGAGGAATTTCCTCCCTTGCCGCCCAGATTCTCGTGAGCCTTCTTCTTTCCCGCCGCCTGCCCGCGCGTCCGGTTTCCGCCGCGGCCTACGGGTTGACGGTGGCGCTGCTGCTGCCTCCCTCGGCTCCCTACTGGATGCCGATGGTGGGCGGTGTGTTCGCTACGGCGGTGGCATGCGTGCCGCTGGGCGGAGAGGGGCATTCCCCCTTCCATCCTGCCGCGGCGGGCGCTTCCTTCTTAACCATATGCTTCGCGGGGCAAATGTTTGCTTATCCGGCCCCGCGGGCACCTATGACAAATTTTTTGCCGTTGGGAGACACGGCGTCGGTGCTTGCGGGAACCTCCCCTGCTTCGGTGATGAAAAACGGGGTTTCCCCCCTGACTACCTTGACCGAAGCGGTCACCGGCCAGGCAGCCGGAGCCATCGGCGCGACCTTTATTCTGATTATCGCGGCCTGCGCGGTGTACCTGATCGCCCGCCGGGCGGTGTACCTGTCTTCCATCCTGTCCTTCCTGGCGGGAATCTACCTCATCGGCTATCTATGGCCCCGGCTCTCCACCGGCCCGATCACCTCGGGGCTGTGGGAGCTGTTGAGCGGCAGCGCTGTTTTTGTGGCGGTGTTTTTGGTGGGGGACCGGCGGTATGCCTCCAAGCATTTTTGGGTGCGCATCGGCTTAGGGTTGCTGACCGCCGCGGTCTGTATGGCCATGCGGTATTACGGCGTGTACGAGCAGGGTGCTTTCTTCGCGGTGCTGCTTATTAACGCCGTGGTTCCTCTTTTTGACCGGCGCCTTACCCATCTGTTCGAAAAAGGAGGGGTTTCGCATGCCGAAGAATAAGACGGTCCCGGCCCCCCTGCCCGGCCCGCTGCTGGAGAGGGTCGAGCACTGGCTTAACAGGCCCATGCTGCTTTTTCTGCTGGCGGCCTTCCCGGCGGTTTTGATGGCGGCCAGTTTTTACGACGCTTTTCTTCTTTCTATCATCACGCTGCTTCTCACAGTGACCACCCAGACGCTCCTTTCTTTGGTGGGCGAACGTCTGGCCCAGTGGGTGCGGATGTTATGTGCGGCCCTAGTTTCCACCGCGGTGATGACCGGCCTTTTCTTCCTGGCAAGCATCTGTGTGACCGACTTCTTTGAGCGCAACCTTTTTGTGCTCCCCATACTCGCTCTGCAGCCGATGGCTGTGCTTTTGTCCGACCCGAAGGCCTTCGTCCTGCCGCCCAAAACGGCGGTGTGCGACGCGCTAGTGCGAAGCGGCGCCTTTGCCGCCATTACGCTGGTGTGCGGGCTCTTGCGGGAGTTTCTTGCGGCCGGCACCTTGTTCGGCGCGCCGCTTTTCGGAGAAGGCGCCTCCCTGTTCCCCGCTTTCGCCGGTCCCTTCGGCGGGTTTGCGCTGCTGGGGATCGAAGCGGCCGTGGTGCAGGGAGTTTTGCAGTACCTGCGTCATAAAAAAGCGGAAGGAGGGCAGGACAAATGACCTTTCCAACCGCCTTTCTGCCGGTAGCCTTGTTTGCCGGCCTCCTTCGCAGCCTGCTTTTCGCGGGCGCCGGGCTGGACACCGCCCTCATCGGGGCGCGTACCCCCCGCCGCATCCCGCTGCTGGCCGGGCTGCTCCTTCTCTTCACCCTTCCGGCCACCCTGCTGGAAGCGGGCCTCATCCGCCCGCACCTGACGGGTCTGGGCAATTACCTGCCCATGCTGGAAACGGTCCTGTTCGTCGCCATAAACGGGGCACTCTTTGCCGCGGGTATGCTCGTTTTGAGCAAAAAATACCCGGCCCTTCTGGCAAACCTGCGCCCGGAGCTGTGCGCCGCCGCATGGAACGCTTTGGTACTGGGCATATTTATGGGAGGCGAGGCCTCCTATACCTCGAATCTTGGCGGTGCGGTGCTGACGGTCGTTTTCGGCTGCTTGGCCTTCCTGGCGGCTTCCTACCTGCTCGTGCCGGTGGAGCGCCTGTCCAACTCCCCGCGGGTCCCCAAGGTCTTTCGCGGCCTGCCCGCCCAGTTTCTTTATATCTCGATGATTTGCCTGGCTCTGGCCGGGTTTGCATTCGGCGTCCCGGCACAGTAATGGGACAAACGCCATCCGGTTTTTACAATCGGAGGAATCGACGGAGGTATGCAGATGGAAAAAGTAAAACGTAGAAAGTCCTTTCGGCGCAAACGCAGCCCCTGGAAGATCATATTGTTGATCCTGGGATGCGTGGTGCTGGTGGTGGGCGGCTTTTTTGCCGCAAGCATGATCGACAATTACATCAATTATAAAAACAGCCAGCCCTCCGATGCGTCCTCGTCATCCCCCTCGTCCCAGCCCACCTCCGACCCGGCCTCCCAGCCGGGCGGCGACGTGTCCTCCCCGGCTTCCAACCCCGGCCAGACTACCCTCAAGGGAACCCGGGCGGTCACGGTGCCGGCCCAATCCTTAAGCAGCCGCGTCACCGAGCTGCTCGCCCTGGCGAAGGACGGGAAGATCAACGCCGTGGTGGTGGACATCAAGACCGAGGACGGCACCCTGCAATACGCCACCAAATTGGAGGCGGCCACCAAGGCCGGCGCGATAAAGACCGGCGCGCCCGACCTTTCCAGCGCCTTAAAGCAGCTTGAAGAAGGCGGCGTCAAGACCATTGCCCGCATGTCCTGCTTTAAGGATCCCAAAGCCGCCATGAAGATTTCGGGCGCGGCGGTCATGTACCGTCCCAACCCGTCGCTCATCTGGCTTGACTCCGCCAAAAACGGCAAGGCCTGGCTCAATCCTTATGCCGACGCCGCTAAGACCTATCTCATCGACATCGCCGCCGAAGCGGCGGACATGGGCTTTGCCGAAATCCTGCTGGCAAACGTCCAGTTCCCCGACAACAACAGCTCCGCCGGCTATTACGGCTCCGCGGCTTCGGGCGTCAGCCAGTCCCAGGCGCTGACGGAGTTCGTCACCCAGATGCGTGGCGCCATGGAGAGGAAGGACGTGGAAGTTCGCCTGCAGAGCGGGGCCCTGGCCGCCGCCGGCGGGACGAACACCATCTACGGCGGCGTTAACCCCGTGACCCTGGGCGGCGAAAATATGGTGGTGGACCTGCGCGTTGGCACCCTGGGCAAGAACCTGGCGATCGGGGACAACCCCATCGCCGACCCGGCCGCGGACCCGGTGACCACCGTCGAGAACCTTGCCGAGGCAATGAAAGACGCCGGGGTGCAGCCCACCTGCATTCTCGACGCGGACAGCGCGGACCTTTCCGGCCAGATTGCCGTCCTCTCTACCATCGGCTTTGAGGACTTCATCCTCTACCGGGAAAGCGGGAGCTATACCGCCAGCGACCTGACCGCCTAAAACGAACCGCACCACAAAACAAAGGGGCGGGGCAAAGCCCCGCCCCTTTCCATCATGTAAGGAGGGAACGACCATGGTAAAACGGGAAATTCCATCACTGGGCGTGACCACGAGCCGCCTGGGCTTCGGCGCTATGCGCATGCCGGAGCAAAACGGGAAGATCGAACGGGTGGAGGCTACCCGCATGATTGAGCACATGTTCGAGGCGGGCGTGACCTATTTTGACACCGCCTACCCTTATCACAACGGCGAGTCGGAGGAAATGCTGGCCGGGGCGCTGCGCAAGTTCCCGCGGGACCGCTTCTTTTTGGCCGACAAGCTGCCTTTTCTGGAATATGAGTCCCAAGCGCACTATAAGGCCGTCACCGAAGAGCAGTTCTCCCGCCTGGGGATGGACTATATCGATTTTCACCTGCTCCACGCCATGAACGCCGAACGCTGGGCGTTTTTCAAGGAAATCGGTGTCCCCCAGTACCAGCAGGAGCTCAAGCGCCAGGGCCGTATCCGGTTCGCGGGCTTTTCCTTTCATGACTCCCCCGAGGCCTTAGAGCAGATTCTAAGCGACCAGCCCGACTGGGACTTTGTCCAAATCCAGCTCAATTACTTTGACTGGGCCTCTTCCCTGCGCTCCGGCGAGCTTTACAACATGCTGGCCGACCGGGGCATTCCCATCATCGTCATGGAACCCATGCGGGGCGGGATGCTCGCTTCCCTTCCCCCCTACGCCCAGGACATTATTATAAACCGCCTCCCCGGCGTGACCCCCGCCAGCCTTGCCTACCGCTGGGTGGGGTCTCTCCCTCATGTGGACGTGATCTTGACCGGCGCCTCCACCATCGCCCAGGCGAGGGAGAACACCGCCGTGTTTGAACCCTTCACCCCCCTCACCCAACAAGAGTACGACGTCATCGACGAGGTGCTCGCCGCCATCGCCGCCAAGCCCAGCATCCCCTGCACCGGCTGCCGGTACTGCGTGAGCGCCTGCCCTCAGGGGATCAACATTCCCCAGGTGTTTTACATATATAATGAGCAGGGCAAGTTCGACTGCGACGGCCATACCCATTGGCGGTATCTCAATGACATGAAGCCCCAGGAACGGGCCGAAAACTGCATCGAGTGCGGCGCGTGCGTCTCCCAATGCCCCCAGAAGATCGACATTCCCGGGGAACTCAAGGTGGCCCGGGAAACCATCGGGGAAGCCTGCAAGCGTGCCGCCGCCGAGAACAAATAGACACCGGATACCCATAAGCGCGAGCAGCCCCGCCCAATGCGAGGCGGGGCTGCCCGCGCCGGGCTTAGCAAACCGGCCCCGGCGGGAGACAAGCAGTCTGTGCGGCTCCTTTCGCGTCTTTGTCAGGACAGGCAAGCCGGGGCGTGTCCTTCCTGTCCGCCTCCGGGCTCCTTTCCCAGCGGCCCCCGCCGGCCTACAAATCCTCCCGCAGAAGAAGAGCGGCCCAGCGCACGCCGGTCAGGAAGGAATGGTAGGCCACATCTTCATTGAGCAGGCCGAAGCCGTCCACGATGGTCATGAGCTGGCCGGCTTGGTCATGGGGCAGGGCCTTTTGCAGCGGATCGGGAAGGCGCAGGGTGTCCGCCTCTCCGGGTGCTGGAGCGGCGCAGCCGGTCGTTGGCCCGCCGGCCTACAAATCCTCCCGCAGGAGAAGAGCGGCCCAGCGCACGCCGGTCAGGAAGGAATGGTAGGCCACGTCCTCCGTAACCAGGCCGAAGCCGTCGACGATCGTCATAACCTGGTCGGCCTGGACGCGGGGCAGGGTTTCCTGCAACTGATCAGCCAGGCGGAAGGTCTCCGCCTCCGGGGCGTTCGAGCGCTGAAGGCGTTCGTTGGCCTGCTTGAGCAGCGCCAGGTAGATTTGGGTGCCGAAGTAGTGCTCTAAGTCGTCAACCATGATGATGTCTCCTTTCTCATTCAATTGCGGTTAACCAAGGAGAGCGTATAATGGACAGCATTATCTGTCAAAAGAAGAAATTTCCATATAATTCCTTATTCATCCAAAATATATCATCGTTGATATTTTCTATATCAAAGGAGTGCAATAAAGTATCTTATTTGATATAGTGAAAATTTTGAATACGATACTTTTGAAATCAGCCCCAAAAGTGGTTGGTCGGTTAGGCTTTCTTTTCACGGAGAAAAATGGACCGAGAGGAATCAGAGATAATAGAGGACAAAGAAATGAGCCTCTCATATAAAATTAAGGAGTTGCTTTTGGCAAAAGGAATTACGGCAGCAGACCTAGCCAGGCTGCTAAAGACACCTTCGTCTAATATCTATCGAAAATTAAGCCAAGATAATTTTCGCGAAAAAGATCTGATCGAAATCGCAGAGGCTTTGGACTGCAAATACGAAGGTTTCTTTTTCTTCGAAAATGACGGGAAAATCTAAGCCGGTCCTCTTTTCAGAAGCCTGTACTTTTGCCCATTTGTGATTTCGCACAAAAATCCCGCAACCCAAGGCGCGCAAAGCGTGCAACAGTCATGTGAAATCCTTTCCAATTTCAAAAGGGCGCGATTTTTTCGATTTTTTCAAATTTTTTTTGAAAAAACCATTGACAAAGAATCTGGAATTTGATATTATAGTCAAGCACCGAACGGAGGGGCAGCAAGATGTCCAAAAAGTCCGGTGAATGGACCTTGAAAATTAAACAACGTGAGGAAAAATAACGGACCCTGGATTCTGTAAAGTTTCAGAAATGAAGCAGTACGGACAAAGTATATTTAAGATTCGCAAGCGAATC
>CATONX010000011.1 GCA_951801675.1 uncultured Eubacteriales bacterium
TTCTTATAGTGGTGGACGACGCGGTAATATTAGACCGTCTCGCAGTAAGGAAATTTTAGATCCGTATGTGGTTGCTCAATCACTATTGGCTTTTCACGGTGACTGTGTTACTGCATATAATGGGAAGAATGACCTGTGGAGCAATGATCAACTGTACAGCAGTATCTTCCAAGAGAATCTGACAGTAGAACATATTATTTTTACGTATTCTTTAGCACGTGCAATCGATTCGTATAAACTTGAGTTGCAACAAAAAGGGGACGCTCGGACCGATATTGAGGAAAAACAGCACAAGTATTTATCCAAGCGTGGCTCTAAAATGTTATTGCTCTATACGATATCTAAATGCATGGAAAGCATTATGGGGATAAAGATCACAGACTCATGGGTGCTTTCATTTAACGACAACTCAGATTTTGCTACTATAGTTCGCCTTTGGATGACCATAGTAACAACAATTTTGCCTTTAGCCTGCGCCCATCTTGAACCTGTTTTGACTGATGGTCTTAAGAGCAAGGAATCATCTGAAAATGCAGCTAATACTGTTGTTGGACTTTTTGCATCAATAAAAGATACCATTCAAACAAAACTACAGGTCTTTGCAAATACTGTGAAACACAGTTGATTAGTTAATGATTTTGTGGAAAGGAACAACCATATAAGCACAAACAACGGTGGTAAGAGATAAACATCTTGTCACCGTTGTTGCTCTTTTTAGGTGTTTTTAGTAACGGAGAACATATCAAAATACCCATATCCCGCACACTTTATTCACCTACCTTGACAAAAGTTTCCTGCGTATGGTATAATAAACTCCCCGAGAGATCGGATGAAAATTGAATACTATGTGCCACGACAGTTACAACTGTCTCCTCTTCGTTTGAAAGATAACGATCATCCATTCAGAGTTATAGACTCGTACATACATCGGCACGGAACATTTTTTAGCGAACCAAACCGTTCGCTCATTTGTGTTTCCGTCTCGATGTATGTGCGAGTCTTTTTGTTTTGTCCTCGCCTTGATTACATAATAATCGAAAGGTGGAATGCAGATGATTGTATCGAAATTCAGAATCAACAAAAACGGAAGGAGGATCGGATGCAGCACAAAAATTTCTTTATGGTTCCCAATCGAATCTTTGATTTAGAACTGAAGCCGAGGGACTTCACCGTGTACTGCTGTTTGCTTCGGCACAGCGACAGCAAGGTCGGCTCCTGCTTTCCCTCACGGAGAGTCATCGCAAAGGAATGCGGTATGGATAGGAAAACCGTTGACTCTGCCATTGAAAATCTCTCGTCCCTCGGTCTGGTGAAAAAGATTCAGCGATACCGTGAGGACGGAACGAGAACGAGCAACCTCTACTACGTGGCAAGCCTCTTGGAGTAGAGTAGATCTTTCTTTGGGATAGTGTCAGAATTTCCTATCAAGAAGAAAACCCATAGAACAAAACCCAGGAACTACTACAACAGAAAAAGAGAATAGATAACCACCACGGAACGCCCGTGTGTCGCCCACAGACCGCCTGTGTGCCGAGGAACGCAGAGGAGCGAGGAAACACCCGACCAAAAAAGAAAGCCGCCCGTTTGGGGCAATTTGAGGGCAAGGTCAGAACAGAGGAATACGGCGTGATGCAAGGCAGGTTTTGGGCATTTTCGATGGGTCGAAAATCAAGCAGGTGAAAGAGTCGGCGTCGTAAACGACGCTCGCCTCGGATCACAGCGGCCGGAAACCCCGACCGCACAATGCTTGGGGGCCTTCTTTGTGCTTTGGAGTAACACAACCACCGAAGAAATCGGAGAGAGATCATACATACGTCGTATCGTTCCTTCGCAAGGAAGCGAAACGCATTTGTCCGCCTACCGGCTGTGAGATTCTGTACCGCTTGAAAGCCATTCAGCCAGTAAAACAGACGCTTTTCTAAGGCTTACACTGGCTCCATGTTTTACCCGCGGGCACGATTGGGCTGCATGCAATCCTCCCAAATCTTTGGCCGAAAACAACTGTCCGGCAAAGGGCCGGCCTTTTTCTCAAAATGCGATGCCGTCCGTTACCGCCCGACCGGACAAAAGGAGGACCGCACTGGCAGCCAGCATGGAAAAAGGCTCACAGGGCTTTTTTAAATGAAGCGGCACGTCTCCGGGTTCCACCACGGTTTTGGTCAGAGTCGGAAGCTCCCGTTGCACGCTGACTACGGCGTTGCCATAGTCCATGCTGGAGACGCAGAGCGTGTCCTTCGCTGAAGTGCCGCAGCAGATGGCCGCGTGGCCGACGGACTTTAAGTAGGACAGGGCCGCCGCGTCCCCTGCGTCCACAATGCACGGGCATCCCTCGGGCAGGTACTGGATGTCCTGCGCCCGGTCGGAATCGAAGACCACTACCGTATTGGGCATCCCGACCCGCAGCGGGTCTTTCACACAGTAAAGATAATGGGCCACCGGCCCCTCCGACGGGTCTTGCATGAGCCCGCCGCCCCCATAATACTGCACGCCGCCGTATGCAGCCAAAGCCCGCACCAGCGTTTCCCGAAGCTCCGGCTGCCGGTCGCCGTATAGAACCAGATTCATCCTGCCGCCCCCGTTATTCCCTCATGTTCTTTCCCTTTCAGTATCGGTTTCGCCTGGCGAAATTATACATTTCCCGGCTACTCCGGCAAAAATAAGGACAAGGGGAAAAAGCGGATGGGATACCGGCCGGTGACCGGGTCTTTCTCCTGATAATCGGCTACGGCGACCCGTTCGCCGCCCGCATATAATATAGCGATACCGAAGGGCGCTCCTTTTTGATTTGTATACTGGCCGGAGGCTTTGAGCCGGGCTGCAATCGTTTTGAGCCGCTTGTCCTTTTTCCGAAGGCAGGCCGGAATGCGCCCGGTGTTCTCACAGCAAAGCCGGTCGCAGGTAAGAAGGTCCCGCAAGCGGCTTTCCTCCACGCCGGGCTGCTTTGCAAAGAAGGAGAACACCCATTCGGTATATGTGCTAAGGGGGACATTCGCTCCGCCGCCCTTTTCTTTTACAAAGGAGGCAAAGGCGTCGAACAGGGAAAAAGGCGAAAACCCGGTGACTTTCAAGAGATACCTCAGGGCAAGGGAAAACCGGCCGCTGTTAGAAAGCCGCTCCAGAGCGTCCTCCAGCCGGTGAAGGCGGGAAAAGTCCTCTGTGGACAAAAATTGATTTTCCTCCACCTGGTAGGGCGGCGTATCCGTCCAGCGGTACCCGTAGCGCCTGGCCGTCTGCCGCAGGGCAGAGCCGTGCAGCAGCTTTAGAAAGCCCAGCTGCAGCATATGCGGGCCCAGGGAAAAGGCCTTGTTAAAGGAATCGGCAAAACGGGGCAGGTCCTCAAAGGGAAGGCCGGCAATCAGGTCGATGTGGATGTGAATGTTCCCGGGAGCCAGAAGACGCCTTAGATTGCGGCAAAGCCGCTCTAGGTCGGTTTTACGGTTCACTTCTTCCAGCGTATCCGCCTGGAAGGACTGAAGCCCTGCCTCCATCTGAAAGAGACCGGGCGGCGCCGTCGAGAGCAGGCAGATGGTCTCGTCATCAAACAAGTCGACCGCCACCTCAAAGTGAAAGCACACGCCCTTGGGGATGGAACGCCCCGCCTCCCCGATAAGGAAGGAAAACAGGTCGTAAGCTCGTTTGGGGTTGCAATTGAAGGTACGGTCCACCAGCTTGACGGTCTGGGCACCGGAGTTTGCCAGCAGAATAAGCTCCCACTTGGCCCGTTCCAAGGAGAAAAAGCGCACGCCCTTATGAATCCCGGACAGGCAGAACGCGCAGGAAAAAGGGCAGCCCCGGGAGGTTTCCAGATAGGCGATGCGCCCGTGCAGGGCGGAAAAATAGGCCTCGCAATAAGGGGACGGCGGCTCTTCACACACCTGCGGGGGTGGGTTCACCTGTACCCGGTCCCCGGCTCGAAAGGCAAAGCCCGGGAGAGAGACCGGAACCTGTCCCACAAACAGGCCGTCCAACAGAGCCGGAAGGGTCCTCTCCCCTTCCCCGGCCAGAATATAGTCCACCTGCGGGCACTCGCTGAGCACCCGCTCCGCGCAGAAGGATACCTCCGGCCCGCCTAAGATCACCTTACAGCCCGGCCGCTCCTGCTTTAAAATGGGAAGCAGCCGACGGATGCAGGAAATGTTCCAGATATAGCAGCTCAGGGCGAACACGTCCGCCTCCGGGCGCAGCAGGGCGCTGAGCAGCGCCTCGTCCGTCTGGTTGACGGTCCCTTCCATGATTTCATATGCAAAGGGTTCCTTTGCATAGTTCCGGATTCCCGCCGCCAGGCACCAGGGCGCCAGGGCGGAATGAATGTATTTGGAATGGATGGCGCAGAGCAGCACCTTCATCGTTGGTCCTCCATTCGTCGTTTGGGTTTATTATACCGGTTGGCGCAGCCAATGGCAAACAAAAAACGCCCGGCTGGTTCCAGCCGGGCGCAGCGCCTTTCCCTTGTTAGTGGAAGGCAAAATAGAGAAGCACCGCAATACCTAGCACGATGCGGTAATACCCGAACGCCTTAAAGTCGTGCTTCTTAATAAAGTTCATCAAAAACTTGATGGCGAACACCGACACGACGAAGGACACCACCGTACCCACAATCATGACCGCCCATTCGCTGCCGGTATAGGAAAGGCCGGACTTTAACAGCTCGTACCCGCTGGCGCCCAGCATGGTGGGGATGGCCAGGAAAAAGGAAAACTCCGCCGCCACATAGCGGGAGGTACCCAGAATGATGGCGCCCAGAATAGTGGCGCCCGACCGGGAGGTACCCGGAATCAAGGCCAGCACCTGAAACACGCCGATAAACAAAGCCATCTGATAGGTCAGCTGGGCAAAATTCTCCACTCTGGCTTTTTTCTTATTGAGCTCCAGCACAATGAAGAGCACGCCGTACACGATCAGCGCAATGGCAATGACGGTGGGGTTATAGAGCCACTCGTGAATCTGGTCCTCAAACAGAAAGCCGATGATGGCCGCCGGGACGACCGCCACGAGCACCTTGCCCCACAAGGAGAAGGTCTCCTTTTTCTGCACCAGGCTCTTCTTGGGCGAAAAAGGATTGAGCTTGTGGAAAAACATGACGATAACCGCCAGAATCGATCCAAACTGGATGACCACCAGGAAGGTGTTGATAAACCCGGGCGTTACCTCTTTGAGCTGCATAAACTCATCCGCCAGAATCATGTGGCCGGTGCTGCTGATGGGCAGCCATTCTGTGATGCCCTGAATGATGCCGAAAAAGACCGCCTTAAGCAATTCAAAAAAATCCAAACTCGTCACCTCGTTAATTTTTACTCCGCTCATCGGAAAAGCAAGGAGAAGCGGCGGCCCAATCCGTCAAACCAACCGCCGGCTCCAATCCGGTTCTTAGCGATTATACCACAAAACCCGCCCGGAAACATCCCGTTTTTCCAATTTTACGCGTCTTTCTGTAAATCCATTCCTTTTGGACGTGTTCTTTTCCCGATTCCCTGCAAATTAAGTTACTTCATGAGCTTTTTCAGCATCCAAAGCTTGTCTTTATAAGGCGGGTAACGAAAAGGAATGTCCAGCTTTTCTGAATGAATCAGCACGCTTTTTTCATGAGTCAGGGTGTCAAACCCTTTTTTGCCGTGGTAAGCGCCCATGCCGCTCTCCCCCACGCCCCCAAAGGGCAGCCGGGGATTGGATAGGTGAATGACCGTGTCGTTGATGCAGCCGCCCCCGAACGGAACCTCTCTCAGCGCCCGTTTGGCCAAGACCTTGTCTTTGGTAAACAGGTAAAAGGCCAGCGGCTTTTCGAAGCGGGCGATGATGCCAAACGCCTCTTCCACCGACTCATAGGGCAAAATCGGAAGCAAGGGGCCGAAGATTTCTTCTCCCATCACCGGGTTTTCCATAGTGACACCCGTCAAGAGGGTCGGCTCAATTTTGCGAAGGCCCGCGTCCTTGCGCCCGCCGTACAGCACCCTGCCACTTTCCATCAGGCCGGACAGGCGCTCGAAATGCCGGTCGGTGATAATGCGGGGATATTCGGGGTTTTGAACCGGGTCGTCACCGTAAAAGCGCCGGACCGCTTTGCGGTAAGCATGGGTGAAGGCTTCCACCTTTTTGGCAGGCATAAGCAGATAGTCGGGCGCTACGCAGGTCTGCCCGGCGTTGAGGCTTTTGCCCCAGGCAATGCGCCGGGCGGCCACGGCAAGGTCGGCCGTTTCGTCGAGCAGGCAGGGGCTTTTTCCGCCCAGCTCCAGAGTGACCGGCGTCAGATGCTCCGCTGCCGCCCGCATGACCACCCGCCCCACCTTCGGGCTGCCGGTAAAAAAGATATGGTCAAACCGCAGCGATAACAGCGCCTCGTTTTCCTCCCGTCCTCCCTGCACCACGCAGACATACTCCGGAGGAAAACAGGACGCGAGCATCTTCTCGATCACAGCGGCGGTTTTAGGCGCATACCGGGAAGGTTTAACCACCGCGCAGTTTCCCGCCGCCAGCGCCGCAATCAGCGGCGCAATGGTCAGCTGCAGCGGATAGTTCCACGGGGAAAGAATCAGCACCACGCCCAGCGGCTCTTTTATAATGACGCTGCTGGACGGAGCATGCAGCAGGGAGGTTCTTACCCGCTCGGGTCTCATCCAGGAGGCCAGGTTCTTTTTTGCAAAGCGGAGCTCTTCTAGAAGAAGGCCCAGCTCGGTTTCATACCCTTCGAAGGGCGCCTTGCCCAAATCCGCCCGCAGCGCCTCCAATAGCGCCGGTTCGCAGGCGTGCAGCGCATGTTGCAGCAGAGAAAGCTGCCGCAGACGAAAAGAAAGGGAGCGGGTATGGCCCTCGCGAAAATAGGCCCGCTGCCTCGAAAGGATTTCTTCGTATTCCCTCATGGAAAGCGCCTCCCTGACCCGGTTTTCGTTTTATTTTTCTTTATTATAATGCATCCGCCCTCGAAAACACGCAAAAAAAGAAAAATTTGCATGTTTTCTTTTCCGTGTTTTTAAAAAACAGTTTTCTCCTCTCATAAACCTCTGCGCCAAGGACAGAATAAAGATGAACCCAAAAAAGGAGGTAAAAAACCATGGAAAAATGTCATGCGAACCATTGCATCCAGTGCACCGTTCAGCAGTGCAAGCATCACTGCTCCAGCGAGAATTACTGCTCTCTCGAGCGCATTCTCGTCGGCACCCATGAACAGCATCCGACCATGGATCAGTGCACCGACTGTAAGTCTTTTGAGCTTGGCCGGTAACTACAGCTGATTCCTTTTCGAAAGCAAAAATCCCGTATGGATTCATCCAATACGGGATTTTTCTTTTTTTGCAGTTATTTTTGCCGTTTGCTCGTCTCTATGTTAGGCGAGAAGGGAATCGACGGTTTTCGAAGCCCAGGCAACGCCCGCCTTCAAATCTTCGTCGCCCAGCTTCGCCTTCTTAAACAGAGAGCTTTTCGCCTGCACCGTGAAAGCTTCCTCCAGCACGTTGGTACCGGTGGCCTTGACGATCTTCTTGAGCTCTTCGACCATTTCGTTGCAGGAGCCGCCAATAGCAAAGAACGCGACATTCTTCGCACGGGCCGGCGTCAGGGTTGCGCAGAAATCCGCCAGCGGCTTTTCCGGCGATTTTTTATCCGCGTCCACGCCGATGATAACCAGCTTCTCATTTTCACACGGATAAGCGGGCGGGATCTTGTCGCACTTGGCCTTCTGGTCCTCGGTGATGGCCTGGGCCAGGATGCCGGCGTTGCCGGATTTGGAATAGTGAAGAATGCGCATTTTGTACTTCATACGTTGTTTGCCTCCAGAATATAAGATTATTGCATTGTTTATAAGTATAACATACAACTACCGGGCTTGGCTAGGATTTATTCATGAACAGATTAAAAATTTTTGCAAGCAACGTTTCCCGGTCCATCCCCGGCACATACGCTACCTGTTTCAATCAGGTTGACCGAAGGAAACGAACAAAGTATGTGGATTCTGTAAATTTTCACTGAACATTTTCACCAAAAGTTGCAATCAATTTTTGTTTGATGTATAATGAGTCCCATTGTAAATGAAACGGCTAATTTACCAATAATTTGTTATACAAGATTATAGGTTTGTTTTTACGATACCTTTTTCGTTGGAACGGTATTGATATCAATCTTTCAGGCAGGAGATGTGGGTGCATATGCGCACAAAAAAAGCGCTTTTTTTGGAAAAGCTGCACGACCCTTCGGTATTCCGAACGGCGTATATATTGAATCTGTTTTTCTGTTCGGTGTGTTTCTGGGACTTTGCCGGCATTGTGGTCAACGTGTTGATGTTCCTGTGGGCGGGCGTATTCTTCTTTGATTTGTTCGTTTCCCGCAAGAGCCCCCGCCGCATCCGCTACGGGAGCGTGCTGCTGGCTTTTCTGGGCGCGGGGCTGATTACCGCCCTTTTGCACATTGACAGCGGCTTTGGCATGAACCTGATCATGCTCTACCATGCGGCAGTCTGCTTCTTTTTGTTCTACGGCCTTCACGCCGAGCCAAACCGGCGCAAAACCAAACGGGAAATGAATCGAATTTTCGGCCTCATTATGGTGTTGTCCACCGCTTTGTCGGTGGGCGGCCTGGCGATTGTGGCCTTTGCGCCCACCGGGCGCCTCTACGTGTCCGACTATATTCTGGGCATTATGGATAACCGATTTACCGGGCTTTACACCAATCCGAACCTGGCCGCTTTTTCCTCTGTGATCGGCATGGTCTGCTGCCACATCCTGCTGCAAAAGCGCAGGGAGCAGACGCCGGGGGAACGCCGTATTCCGGTATGGCTGGCCGTGGTCTGCTTTGCGGGCAATACCTTGAGCCTGCTGCTGTCCGACTCCAATGCGTCTCTGGTTTTCGCCATTACCTATTTTGTCGTCTACTCCTTTTACCGGCTTTATCAAAGCAGCATGCATCATTCTGGTAAAAAGTCAGTGGCCCGCGGCCTGTTGCTGGCCGTATGCTGCCTGACGCTGGCTTTTTCCAGCCTGGCCATCCGCTCCTCCTGCCAGGCCGGTGTTTCCCAGCTTATAAACCTGACAACACAAACCCAGACGCAAAAAACAGCTGCGACGGATACCGGGAGCGGTTTCTCTCCAATTGCGGCCATGAATGTGGAAATCGGCCGGACGGAGGAATATGAAGTGTCCAGCGGCCGGCTGGGCTCTCTGGAGCAGTCGATGGTGCTGTTCGGAAAGTTCCCGCTTATGGGAGTGGGCAAGGGCAACATCGTCCCTTATGGTGAACGGTATTTGGTCAACGGCTTTACCTACACCGACCTGCATGACGGGTATCTGACCATCTTGATCTCCAATGGGCTGGTAGGCCTGTCCATCTTCGCCGCCTTCGTGCTGCTGTTTGGCCGGCGCCTGATCCATTGCCTGCGCAAAAACCGGGAAAAGAACCTCAAAGAGCTGCCCATGCTTTTTGCCGCCATCGGCGCCTATGGAGTATACGGCTTCTTTGAAAAAGCGGTGCTGTTCGACGTGACCTTCATGGTGGTCATCTTTTGGCTGCTGCTGGGCTATACGGCCAGCCGGATGACCAAGTATGAATGGCAGGAAGCTCCTGCCACCGAGTTCGGTCTGCTCAGTCTGGGTTCTTCCCATTCGCCGGTGTATAACGTCTTTCCTCTTCCCACCCAGCGGGAATCGGTAAAACTGCGTACCCATGATGTCTCCTCCGCCCGTTTTTCCGCGGCGGATTCCATTCCTTCCTATTCCACCTACCGGCAGAGCACCGCCCGCAAGCTCAGCCAAAAACCAGCGGTTTCAGACCGCGCGCCGCTGCGGGAGCATCCGCCTTCCGAGCGGTGGAACCAATGATTACGATTTCGTCTCTTTTAAAAGCCGCCGGCGTCTGTTGACGCCGGCGGCTTTTTGCCGCTTTGCGAAAACCACCGGCTCTGCCGGTAAAGGTCTCCCAAGAGCTTTCGCTTCAAGCAAATCGAGCGAAGTGAGAGGGTTAAAGGGAAGCTCAAAAATGCTGATAAACGAACGGCAGACGGGATGTGCCCCTTCACGGTTTGTAGGGCAAATGATGCAAAAGAAAGGTTATTCCGTGCGTCTTTCGATGCTTGGCAGTACCATGCCCTTCTAGGGCTTTCCTCATGCCTTCGGCTTTGCCGGAGATTCTGACTGTTTTGCGAATGCGAAAAAGTGCTTACCCATAAGGGGGCATTTTCTTGAGGAACGCATCCGTATGTTCCTCGTTTCATGGAGCCGGTCAGAAAACGGCTTCTCTCCCACCTTTCCCCATAAGCACAAGCAAAGGAGGAGTCCGCCGCCGGTATCCCGGTCTCTTTGCCTGTTCTTTTCGAAAAAACTTCGGTTTTCAATATCCGTCGCCAAATCTGCGTTTCCCGCATAAGCTGAGAAAAATAGCTTTTTGGGAAAGGAAGCGAGGCTTATGCGGGAAAAACCGCTGGTCCCCGCCCTGCGGCGATGTCTTGGGCTACGGGAATCGATCACCATCACTACCGGCACCGTCATCGGCGTCGGGCTTTTCACGGTGGGGGCAAACGTGGTCGGCCTGATGGGCGGCGCCGTGATCTTCGCCACCCTCACCGCCCTGCTCATCAGCATCTATCCCTCTCTGCTTTATGCGGAGATGTCCGCCGCCCTTCCCTTCTCCGGCGGCACGTATCAATACGCCTCCCTGGGTCTCTCCCGTCCCTTTGGCATGCTGTCGGGCTGGTGCTTCATTATCTCGATGGTGTCGGTAGCCAGCGGGGAGGCGCTCGCTTTCAGCTTCTATCTGCGCACCATGCTGCAAGCGCTGGGCCTGTCCCTGCCTTTCGGGGACCAGTGGATCGCCGTTGCGGCCGTGATCGGCTTTCTGCTTCTCGCCATACGGGGCGTGGAGATGACCGGGCGGATGCAAAACGGGTTTTTGTTCTTTTTCTGGGGCGTGGCGATCGTCTGGATTTGCTCCATCCTCCCTTCCATGCGCTTTGGCGGCGGCATACAGATTCCTTTTTTGGACAGTGTCACCCTCACTGGCTTTCTTCCCTGCGTCGCCATGATCTGGTGGTGCTTTGCGGGCTTTGAAACCTGCTGCGCCATGGGAGAAGAAATCCGGCATCCCCAGATTAACCTGCCCCGTTCTCTGATCCTGGCTCCCTTTCTTGTCTTTGCCGTTACCGGCTTATTCCAGTGGGCGCTCATCGGTATCGTTCCCGCGGATGCTCTGGCTTCTCTGGCAGACGCGGCCGCCCCCTATGCCGACGGGATGCGCCTAGCTGGGATCGTGGGCTTTCCCCTCGTCCTGCTGTGCCTGGGCATTGCCTTCGGCGGAGACTTCTCCACCTTAAACGCCAGCGTCAGTGCCCCGGCCCGCTACCTCTACACCATGGCCAAGGACGGCGCTCTGCCCGCCTTTTTGGGTAGGCTTCATCCCCGTTTTCAGACTCCCGTTCCGGCCATTCTCCTTTTAGGCGGGCTGATGCTCTTTCTCATCGCCACCAACTCCATCGCCATCATCGCTTCCCTGTCTTTGTTTGCAACTCTTCTTTACTATGTCATCGGAATGGCGGCCGCCTGCGGGCTGCGCGTCAAAAAGCCCGGGCTTGAAAGGCCCTTCCGGGCGCCCCTTCTCTGGGTGGGCGCGCCGGTGAGCATCGGGATCTATCTGCTGCTGATGACTCAGCTGGACCGCACGGCGGTCTTTGCCGGAATCCTCTGGTGCCTCATGGGCCTGCTCTTATTTTTTATCTGCCGCCGGGTACGAAAGCCGACGACAGACAGCCTCTCCCTGCCCCCGCCCGTTCCGCCCCCGCAGGGACAAGAAAAGCGAAAGATGGATCGGGAGTTTTGCATCTGGTGCACGGTTGTGGGAGTGGCGGCTTTGTTGGTGCTGGGGCTGCATCTTTCTCTTTTTCTCTGACACATATGTTCCTTCCCTTGTGCATAGGAATGAAAAAAAGGTCCCGCGGCCAACGCGCGCCGCAGGACCTTTTTGAAACGCAGCAGGAGGAAGCGGACATGACAAACCCAACCAGGCTCACCGAAGGCAAGCCCTTTTCCACCCTTTTGCGCTTTACCCTTCCCTTTCTTCTGTCCAACCTGCTGCAGGCCTGCTACGGGGCGTCCGACCTGTTCATGGTCGGGCGCTTTTCCGATTCCATCGGCGTGTGCGCCGTGGCCACCGGCGGCCAGGTGATGCAGACCATCACCGGCCTTTCCATCGGTCTGACCGCCGGCGGCACGGTGCTCATCGGCCGCTACTTCGGCGCCAGGCAGAGGCAGGACATCGCCCACGCGATCAAAACCATGGTGGTGGTCTTCGGCCTGATTTCCCTGGCCTTGACCGGCTTGACCCTCCTCCTTCTCGATCCCATCTGCACGCTGATGCAGGTGCCAGCCCAGGCCCTGGAAACCACCCGGGAATACCTGTTTCTTTGTTCCTGGGGCATTCTTTTTATCGTGGGCTACAATGTGGTCAGCGGCATCCTGCGGGGGCTGGGGGATTCCCGCACCCCTCTTCTCTTTATCGCGATCGCCTGCGTCATCAACGTCTCCACCGACCTTCTTTTTGTTGGCGTCCTGGGCATGGGCGCGCCGGGTGCGGCCATTTCCACAGTGCTTGCCCAGGCGGCCAGCCTGCTTTTGGCGGTGTGCTACCTTGCCGGTAAGGGACTGCTTCAAAAATACCACAAAAGCGCCCCTTGTTTTCGCATGGTAGCGGCCAAGGGTGTGCTGGCGGCGGGGCTTCCCATCGCTTTGCAGGAAGGGCTTGTGAACGTTTCCTTCCTGATTATCACCGCCATGGTCAACAGCATGGGGCTCATCGCCTCCGCGTCGGTGGGAGTGGTGGAAAAGCTCATCGTGTTCAGCATGCTTCCCACCACCGCCGTTTCCGCCGCCCTTTCGGCCATGACGGCCCAGCATGACGGGGCGGGGCTGATGAAACGGGCCAGGCGCTGTTTGCGCCTGGCCATAGGGCTTTCGCTGGTATTCGGGTTTGCCTGCCTGGCACTCTCTCAGTGGAACCCTGGCGCAATGGTGGGCCTTTTCACCGCCGACCCTCAGGTAATCGCCCAGGGCGCGCTCTATTTGCGCTCTTACAGCCTCGACTGCGTCTTAGTCTGCTTTGTCTTTTGCATGAACGCCTTTTTCAGCGGCGGCGGCCATCCCCTCTTCCCGCTGGTGCACAGCCTGATCGCCACCTTTCTGGTCCGCATTCCCCTGTCGAGTCTTTTGATCCACCTGGAACATCCGTCTATGTTCCTCATCGGGTTTGCCGCTCCCGCCGCTTCCTTTCTTTCCCTTCTTTTGTGCCAATGGTTTTTAAACCGGCACTATTCCCAGAAGGAACCAAAACCCGCCGCGACCAGGCTTTTGCGTCTCCCAAGGCCCGCGCCGTAACCTGCGTTACCGGCCGGGAAGCAGAGTCTGCACCTCCACCGCAGCTTCCAGAAAGGTGCGGTTGGTGTGGGGGCCGCACAGGCTCTCGATGGCTTTCATCAGCCGGACGGCCTTTTTCCGGGTGCGTGCACCGGTAGTAAGGTAGGCGCTGAAATGGGGCAGCAGCCGGGAGATGTCGCTGCGGTACCAGCCTTCGTGTTCCGTTTCCCCGGCCAGACGAACGGTCAGCCACTGCAATGCAGGCAGGTCTTGATAAAGCGCCTCCACCTTGTGCCCCAGGCGTACCTTTTCCAGGGAGGCGATGGTGATGTCGAAAATCAGGAAAGTGAGCATGGCCTCCAGCAGAGGGGCCAGAAGCCCGTCGGTAAGAATGGGCGTATAGGTGGAGGCCCCGAAGAAAAACACGGCGACAAACTTGCCCGAAAGCTTCACGCAAGTGGCGAAAATACACAAAAGCCCCATGGAAAAATAAAGGGCGGGGCGGCAGCGCATCAGGAAATAGAGCACCACCACCCACAGCAAAAACAGCAGATACCGGCAGGCGTATACCATGCTGTCCTGCAGCCCGGCGATCCGCTCACAGAAGGCGTAAAGGCCGGTAAGACCGGTTCCCTGCTCGTGCAGGTAGGCCATGTAGCCTTCGTTCTTTTTAAGCGTTTCGGCTGTTTCCCACTGCTGGTTCATCAAATCCCGCGCTAGGTTGGACAGGCTCTCTTCTGCCGAAATTCCCGCAAGGCCGCCCGGCACGCCAAAGGCCCGGTCGGTTTCCTCGGACAGATAGACGTTCTCGGAAAACTGGCCTTCGGTGGCGTATTGATAGACGTATTGCCCATGCTCGCGCTCCAGCCACTGGTAAAGCTGTGAACCCCATTTGTCCGAAAGCAGGAACACCAAAACGAACAGCAAAGCCGCCGCAATTCCTTTCGCAATCTTTTTTCCCAAAGACAACACCCGCAATTTTCGAAATATTCGCATGGTATAGTATCGTGTTTTTCCCGGAAAATAACCGTCTGACCGGGCAGATTCCCGTTTTCGCATCTATGGGTTTCATCTCTTTTCCAGGACCCATGTATGTCCGTTCGGGCGGCGGAAACACTATTCCCTGAGGTGAAGCGACAATGCAATCATTATGGGAAGCCACCTGCGAAATGCCTTCCTTCGATCCCCTGCCCGGCGACATCCGCACGGACGCACTGGTGATCGGCGCAGGCATGGCGGGAATTTTAACCGCCTACCTGCTGCAAAGCTGGGGAAGAAAGACGGTACTTCTGGAAGCAAACCGGGTGTGCAGCGGGGTGACCAAGGGCACCACGGCCAAGATCACTTCCCAGCACAACCTGATCTACGCAAAGCTAATGGAGACCATCGGTCTCAAGGCCGCCAAGCAATACGCCGACGCAAACGAGCAGGCGGTGGAAGGATACCGCTCTCTGATCCGCGCCAAGGGCATCGACTGCGAATGGGAGGAGCGGGCCGCCTATCTCTACTCCGTCAAGGACGCAAAGCCCCTGCAAAAGGAAGCCATTGCAGCCAAAAAGCTGGGGATTGCCGCCCAGGTTACCGACCAGATCGGCGGTCTTCCTTTTGCGATAAAGGCGGCGCTGCGGTTTGAAAACCAGGCCCAGTTTCATCCGCTCAAGTTTGCCGCCGCCCTTCTCAAAGACCTGACGGTCTATGAGCAGACCCGGGTGACCGAACTCAAGGACCAGGAAGCGGTCACCGACCGGGGCCGCGTCTTTGCAAAGGACATTGTGTTTACCACCCACTACCCCTTTGTAAACGTGCCCGGCTTTTACTTTGCCCGGCTGCATCAGGAGCGGTCCTATGTGCTGGCACTGCGGGACGCGCCAAAGGTGGAGGGCATGGCTCTGGGGATTGACTCCCCCTCCTACTCTTTTCGAAACCGCGGAGACTACCTTCTTTTGGGCGGCGCCGGGCACCGCACCGGTGAAAACCAAGCGGGCGGGCGCTACGAAGAGCTGCGCCGGCAGGCGAAGGCCTGGTATCCCGACGCAAAGGAGGCTTACTACTGGTCGGCTCAGGACGGCATCACCCCCGACGCCGTCCCCTACATCGGCCGGTATTCTTCCTCCAGGCCACACTGGTATGTGGCGGCCGGGTTTCAGAAATGGGGCATGACCAGCTCCATGGTCGCCGCCAGGACCATTGCCGAAAGCATCACCGGCAAGGCCAAAGACGACGCAGGCGTCTTTTCTCCCCAGCGGCTGCATGTGGCCGCGTCCGCCAAGGTTTTGGCCGAAGACACGGGCAAAGCAGTATCCAACCTGGCCAAAGAAATCTTCAAAGCCCCGCCCCAGGCACTTGTGGACGTTTTGCCTGGCAAAAGCGGCATTGTGGACTACGAGGGGGAAAAGGTGGGCATCTACCGCAACGAAGAGGGAGACTGCTTTTACGTCACCACCCGCTGCCCCCATTTGGGCTGCCAGCTTGCGTTTAACCCGGACGAATGTACCTGGGAATGCCCCTGCCATGGCTCCCGGTTCGACTACCGTGGAAAGCTGCTAAACGGCCCCGCTCAAACAGACATTACCCTGGTTTTTGAGGAAGAAGAGTAGAAAAAACGCTTTCTTGTCTGAAAACAGGCTTGATTGCCGGAGGGACCATGGGATATAATAGAAGAAAAAAGACAGGAGGCTGCCAAAATGCTTGAAGCTGAAGTGGTAAGACTGCTCAATGAACAGATCAACAAAGAGCTTTATTCCGCCTATGTGTATCTGGAGATTGCCGATTACTATGCGGACGAAAGCCTAAACGGGTTCGAAAACTGGTTTTATATCCAGACCCAGGAGGAGCGGGACCATGCCATGCTCATCCGCACCTATCTGCTCAACAATGGAGAAAGGGTGACCCTGGACGCCATCGCCGCCCCGGGTCGTGTTTATGTGGATTTCAAGACCCCGCTGACCGTCGCATATGAACACGAGCAGACGGTGACCGCTTCCATCAACAACATCTACGCTGCCGCTTACGCAGCGAAGGACTTCCGCACCATGCAGTTTTTGGATTGGTTCGTCAAAGAGCAGGGCGAGGAAGAGAAAAACACCAGCGATCTCATCAAGCGTTTCGAGCTCTTCGGAGAGGATCCCAAGGGGTTATATATGCTGGATAGCGAGCTGGCCGCACGGGTTTACGCAGCGCCGAGCCTGGTGCTGTAAGGGTTTCATTTTGATCACTTAGACAAAAAGCGTGGGAAGCCTTCAGGCTTCCCACGCTTTTTTCTGCGATTATCGTAAACCTATGTTCTCTCCGGCAAAGACGGCGGCAGCCAACCCCTTGTTTTTCCGGCCTCCCGTGCGAAGAGAAACGCTGTGCTAGGCCGCAGCGTTTCGGACCGTTTCCCTTTGCATCGCTCCAAAAAGGAACGACTGGCCCCGAGCCCTGATTAATCTTATGTTCTCCACATCGCTGCGGGATCATACGGGTCTCCACGTTTCATATCCCGCTGCCCGTCTCACTGGGTTTACCGCAAAGCGCCGCCCGGATTGGAGCGGCGCTTTGACGCATGTATTTACAGCTTGTAAATGGCATCCGGCGCATAAAAACGCGGGAAAAAGGAAGCGGGCACGGCGTACGTTTCCTGTGCCGGCGCTTGGGCCTTTTCCTCCAAAACCGGGCTTTCCTCAATTGAAACTTCCATCTTCCTTGGGTTTTGTCTCTTGTTCAAGGGTAACACCTCCAAAGATTTGGGCAGCGTATCCAACGGCAGTGTATGCAAAACCGAAGTCTTTGGTTCCTATTGGTATTTGCGCACCCCTTCGATATGCAGCACTCTGGACTGGGCGTAAGAATAGCTGTATAAGGGCCGCCGGTCGGCGTCATAGGTATGGGCGCACACGAAAATCCCCGACTCGCCCACCTCACACACCACCGGGCTGTGGTAGAACCGCCCCGTTTCATCGCCCAGCTGGATAATGTCTCCGGGGACGGCGTGGGCCTCATCGGTTTCGGTGGCGTAGGGCCCGGGCCCTTTGTTTCCTACGAGAAAATTGCGCAGATAGGGCACGCCGGTCCAGGACGGAGACCGGTCGCTGCCGGAGTTATAGTACCAGCCGAGGGTGGGCGTATAGTTCATCACCCCGCTGCCGGCAAAGATGCATTGGGAAGCAAAGTTGGTACAGTCGCCACCCATTTCCTCAAAATCCAGGTACCTGGGATTGCGCTTGAGTGCCCAGGCTCTCGCATAGGCGACCGCTTTTTCGCGGTTATATGGCAGCTCTATGAGCATGGTGCATCAGCTCCTCCCCACCAGGGTATGAGGGAAAGAATGACGACGTGCAAACTCAAAGAGACGGATTCCTATAGAGTTCTCTTTATCCTAGACGCGGTCAAAAGCCGGCTCTCTACGTTTGTTTCATCGGCTTGCCTGCCTCTTTTTTACAGGAATGGCGCATAAAAAAGGTCCGCCCTGGAGCGAGCGCGTCACAGGGCGGCAGTCGATTACAAATCCTTTTTCAAATGCTCGCCGACTTCCATCAGTTCTCCCAAGGTGGTAATTTGCGCCTTGGAATCGAGAATGAAATCCTGCACGTATCGGGGCAGGGAGGCAAAATACTCCCGCAGCTGGGGCGTAGTCAAATAATAAGTGACATCCATACATATCTCCTCCGCCCTTAGTTTTCACCGGCAGCGGGCGGCAAACCAAGGAAATTTCTGTTGTCCGCCGCCTTCCTTCACCTTTCGTCCGTCCTTCGAATAGGATGGAATAAAATCGAAAGGGTGTGGCTTTCATGGGTGTGACTCTGCCTTCCTTGCTGGAAGCCTTTCTCCTGGTCGCCGCGGTTTCGCTGGACGCCTTTGTGGCGAGCTTTGCCTACGGCACCAATAAAATAAAAATCCCGGTTTCCTCCCTGGCCGTCATCAGTGTAATTTGCAGTGGGATGCTGGCAATCTCCCTCTTCTTCGGCTCCCTGCTCACGCCGTATCTGCCGCAGGGGGTCACCACAGGTATCAGCTTTTCCATCCTCTTTCTGCTGGGGGTCGTCAAGCTCTTTGACAGCGCCATCAAAATGCGCATCCGCAAACATAAAATCGACCGGCAGGTAAAGTTCTCGTTTCTGAGCCTGCATTTTATCTTAAATGTTTACGCCGACCCGCAAAAAGCAGACGCGGACCAGTCGAGGGTCCTCTCCCCGCTGGAAGCGGTTTCGGTGTCGGTAGCCTTATCGTTAGACGGGCTGGCGGTAGGCTTTGGAGCAGGTCTTGCCAATGTAAACGTTTGGGAAGCGGTGGTTATCTCCCTGCTCTTCTCCGCCGCCATGGTTGCCGCGGGCAGCTTCATCGGCCGCAAGCTCGCGGAAAAGACCGACTTAAACCTCTCCTGGCTGGGCGGGGTGCTTTTGATGGTCCTGGCCTTTCTCAAGCTGTAAAATGCGCCTGTATGGAAACCCCCGCCCCGTAAAAATACAGGGCGGGGGTTTGGTACGCTTACAGGTTTTCCAGCAGGTTCTCCGCGTAACGGCGCAGATCGTTCTCCGAGTGGATGCTGTCCGCCCGTTCCCGGATGGTTTCCTGCACATAACCGGGAAGGGACGCGAAGAACTGTTCGCACGCGCTGTTTTCCCTCAAAACCTGGTTTAAGTTTTTCGCCATGTCGATCACCTCCACCGATAGAATGCCCGAAAGCAACGCGGCTAACCATGAAAACCGCAGCGTCCCAAGGAGGAAACGAAAAAGCGGGCAACAAAAGGCGAATCCGCCTTTTTCTTAAAACTGGGACTTGTAATTTTCTCTTTTTTCGTATATAATAGTTAAGCTGGACAGGGAAAAGCATGCACGCGGGCATGCGGTCGAGCGGGCCCTGTGCGATAGGGTGCCGTGAACCATGTCAGGCGGGGAACCGAGCAGCATTAAGCGGATTTCTTTATGCGCCGCAGTCAAGCCTGTTCGCCCGCATGCCCGTATGTATGGATTCTTCTCTGTCTTGTTTTTTATCACAGCCTTCGTCGAGAGGAGGAAAGCCCGTCATGTATCAGGTTTTATACCGCAAATGGCGTCCGGCCGTGTTTGAGGACGTGGTGGGCCAGCCTCAGGTAACCGTGACGCTGCGCAATGAAATTACCTCCGGGCGGCTGGGCCACGCCTATCTGTTCACCGGCTCGAGAGGAACGGGAAAAACCACCTGCGCGAAGATTCTCGCCAAGGCGGTCAACTGCCTGAACCCGGTGAACGGCGATCCCTGCAACGAATGTGAAATCTGCAAGGGGATTGACGACGGCTCCATCCTGGACGTGGTGGAGATCGACGCCGCCAGCAACAACGGCGTGGACAACATCCGGGACCTGCGGGAAGAAGCGGCGTTTACCCCAGCCGCAGCCAAATACCGGGTGTACATCATCGACGAAGCCCATATGCTTTCCACCGGCGCGTTCAACGCGCTTTTGAAAACCCTGGAGGAACCTCCTCCTTACGTGCTTTTTATTTTAGCCACTACGGAAGTACATAAAATTCCCGCCACCATCCTCTCCCGGTGCCAGCGGTTCGATTTCGGACGGATTTCGCCGGAAGAAATGGCAAAACGACTGGAATTCGTGGCCAAGGAAGAAGGGGTCGCGCTTACCCATGAGGCGGCGTTTCTGCTGGGCCGGTTGGCGGACGGCGCTTTGCGCGACGGTCTTTCTCTGCTCGACCAGTGCATCGGCGCAGGCGGCACCGTCACCGAAGAGGTGGTGGAGAAAACGGCGGGTTTGGCCGGGCATGACTATCTCTTTGAGCTGTCCGACGCAGTGTTCGCCAAGAACACGTCGGCCGCCCTCCTTCTCATCGACCGGCTGCATCAGGCGTCCCAGGATATGTCCCGCCTGTGCGAGGAGCTGATCTCGCATTTCCGCGCTATGATGCTGATTAAAACGATGTCCGACCCCAAGGCGCTGCTGGTCTGCTCTCAGCAGGAACTGGTCCGTTTGCAGCAAGCGGCCCAGAAAACCACGCTGGCCGGCCTTTTGCATATTCTCTCCGCCCTGCAAAGCGCGCTCGAGCGTCTCGCCTACGCGCCCAACCGCCGGGTGGAAATGGAACTGACGCTAATTCGCATGACAAGTCCCGAGCTGGATGCTTCGTCCGACGCGCTTTTGCGCCGGGTAAAGGCGCTGGAAACGGCGGTGCGTACCGGACAGGCCGTCCTCCCGGCAGCTAAGGAGGAAGAACCCGGTGTTTCCGCTTCGGCTCCCGAAGTATCAAACGCGCAAGAGGCGCCGGCAGCTCCGGCCGCCAAGGTCCCGTCCGCTTTGGATGCGCCTATTCCGCCCGTCAGCACTGCGACGGCGGCGGTTCCCCCTTCTCCCCTCCCCTGCTGGCCGGAGGTGTTGGAGGAACTGTCTTCTTCTGCGCCGCCTCTGCGGGGCGCTTTGGAAGGAACCAGTGCGTATGTGGCGGGAACCCGGGTGCTCATCGACGCGCCCAATCCCTTTGTGCTCAAGCTCATCAACGAGCCGGGTCATAAGCAGGCGCTGAAAACAGCGCTGTTTAACCAGACCGGCAAGCGGTATGCCTTAGGTCCCTATCAGCGGGAGGCTGCCGTCGCATCCGAAGCGGCAGACCCCATTGAGGCTTTGCTCAAGCAGGCGGACAGCCGCGGTATTTCCGTGGAGATATCCAAGGATTAATTTTGTTTGGAAAGGGATTTCCCTTACTCCATCATACATTTCAGATCGTAAGCAGGAGGAACGTAGCATGAAAGCAAGATTACCCCAGGGCTTCGGCGGCGGACCGAGCAATATGAACGGAATGCTCAAACAAGCCCAGAAAATGCAGGAAGAGATGTCCCGCGTCAGTGAGGAGCTGGAAGCGAAGGAATATTCCGCGACGGTAGGCGGCGGCGCTGTTACCGTTACCGTCACCGGCAGCATGGAGGTGAAAGCCGTAGACATGAAGCCGGAGGTGGTGGACCCGGAGGACATTGAGATGCTCTCCGACCTGATCATTGCCGCAGTCAACGAAGCGCTTCGCAAAGCGGAGGACGAGAAAAACAGCCGGGTGGAAAGCATCACCGGCGGCATCACCCTTCCGGGCGTATTTTAAGCCATGGCCTACAACGTAGCGCCGCTTGCCAAGCTTATTGAGCATTTCGAGCGGATTCCCGGCATTGGCCGTAAAACCGCCCAGCGGATGGCTTACTATGTGTTAAATCTCCCAAAGTCCCAGGCAGAGCAGTTTTCCCAGGCGATTCTGGACGCTCACGAAAAGATTCATCCGTGTAAGGTGTGCCAGAACCTTACCGACGGGGAGCTGTGCCAAATCTGCGCAAACCCTTCCCGGGACCATTCGCTCATCTGTGTGGTGGAGGATCCGCGGGACGTGGTGGCATTCGAACGCACCCGGGACTATGGGGGCACCTATCATGTGCTTCATGGCGTCATCTCCCCCATGGACGGAGTTGGCCCGGAGCAGCTTCGCATCAAAGAGCTGCTGGGACGGGTAGGGACACAGGAGGTCAAGGAGGTCATTATGGCCACCAATCCCACGGTCGAAGGCGAGGCCACCGCCATGTATATCTCCCGGCTGCTAAAACCCTTGGGCGTGCGGGTGACCAGGCTTGCCTACGGCATCCCGGTGGGCGGCAGTCTGGAATATGCGGACGAAGTGACCCTGTCGCGGGCGCTGGAAGGGCGCAGCGAGCTGTAAGGCGGAATTCGACTCATTTGGCGTTGACAAACGCCGCAATTGTGCTATAATCATACATCCACAAAGAACTTAGGAAAGGAGGCGGCGGTATGGCAGGTAAGAAGGAATCCACCAAGACCTTGGCGACCAACAAAAAGGCGTTTCACGATTATTTCGTGGAAGAAAGCCTGGAGGCTGGGATTGAGCTGTGCGGCACAGAGGTCAAATCGGTGCGCAAGGGCAGCCTGAATCTCAAGGACGCCTGGTGTGAAATCCAGGACGGGGAAATGATCCTGCGTGGAATGCATATCAGCCCTTATGAACAGGGGAATATCTTCAACCGTGCCCCTACCCGCCCCCGCCGCCTTCTTTTACACAAACGGGAAATTATGCGGTTCTTTGGTCTTGTCAAGCAAAGTGGCTACACGGTGATCCCGCTCTCGGTCTACCTCAAAGGCTCGCGGGTAAAGGTTCAGGTGGGGCTGTGCAAAGGCAAAAAGCTCTATGACAAACGGGAAGACATGGCCCGCCGCGATGCCAAGCGGGACATGGAACGGGCGGTCAAAGAGCGAAACGTTTCTTAACCCGGTTTTCGGGAACAATTTTATATGGGGGCGCAATGGTTTCGACGGGGATTGTGCACCACGAATAGCGAGTAGCGGCGCGGACCCGCTTTAAAAGCCGCACTTTAAAATGAACTGACAACAAATTTGTTGCTCAAGCTGCCTAATTAGGCAGCCGTCTTTACCGGGAGTACCGCGGCCCGGATAAAGGCGTCGATTAGCGGTGCACGTGAACAGGCGAGCAGCTTCGTAGCCTGTCATGACTTAGAAGCTACCGTAGCATAGAGCCTGTCTTTCGGCGCTATGTGAGGGGAATCCCAAAGGAGAGACTGCACTCGGAGAAGTTCGTGGGAATCGGTTTTCGGACAGGGGTTCGACTCCCCTCGCCTCCACCAAAGCAAGCAAATCCGAACCTTGTGCCGGTTGGCGACGGGTTCGGATTTGTTGTTTTTCTGAAAGATATAGAGATATAAAAATAGAGCAGCGCTAATATGCAGGTTACAGAATTTCTTGGATTGTTTGAGCATGTGGAAAACAGCCGCCTTCGGTTTAAAAATACGTCTATCATACCATAAAAGAGCTTCGTGGTATATTCGAAACGCTTCATCAGCAACCGGTGGATGACACCTCCAACCTATTCCCGCTTATTTTTACCGATTGTTTCCGATCGAAATGCGTCGTCTCAGTTTCAGGTCTATCCGATCCTGCTGTCTAATGTAAAAACCCTTCCACTCACGCCTTGGATCCGATTGGAAATGAAAAGAATACAGAAATTAATTAAATCATTTAATGCATGTCCGTTTTCCAGAAGACATCTTTGCTCTGCAATTCTCTTTTTCTCTTCGTTCTTACAATTGAGATCTGTCAAAATAAAACCTGGGCATATTGCATTGACCGCAATATTAAATTGTCCCAGCTCTTTCGCCAACGCTTTTGTAAGTCCTATAAGACCTGCTTTTGACGCCGAATAATTCACCTGCTTTGCGCAGCCTTCGAATCCCTTTATGGAGGCAATATTCAGGATGGTTCCTTCTTTTTGTTGAATCATCGCCTCAGCAAATACGCGGCTGCATAAATATGGCCCTGTCAAATTCACGTCAATCACTTTTTTCCAGTTCTCTTGCTCCATATTCCAGATTAAGTTGTCATCACAAATCCCTGCATTGTTTATCAGTACATCTACCCTGCCAAAACGAGCCTGTGTCTCCTGGTACAAACGTACAACATCTTCCTGTTTGGTTATATCCGCTTTCACTTTGATACAATTTTCATTGTACCGTATGATCTGATTATACAATTCGTCGGCTGGCCCTTCACTATGGCAGTAGTTAATGACTACCTTTGCATGCTCCTGTGCAAACGCTTGCGCAAGGCTTTTTCCAATCCCTCTGGAAGATCCAGTCACAACAATTACCTTATCCGAAATATCCACAAACAAGTTTTCACACCCCGATATGTCTTAATACCTTTTAAGCTTTCCATTGTAAGTTTTCGGTAATTCCGCAACGATATCAAACTTTGTTGGAATTTTATAGGATGCAAGCCTTTGGCTGCAATAATCACGAAGCGCATTGATATCGATCCCGTATTTCGACACTTTGATTTTTGCCGCAGGCACTTCATTCAATACCGCGTCTGCCTCGCTAAAAACATAAGCCTCTTCGATATCCGGATGCTGCAAAAGAATTTCTTCAATTTCTTCTGGATAAATATTGATTCCGCCGGAAATAATCATATTTTTCTTACGGCCGGTTAAAAAATAATATCCTTCCGAATCCACATAGCCAAGATCTCCCGTATGCAGCCATCCATTCACAATCGTCTGACCGGTAATATCGTCTCTTTTGTAATATCCTTTCATTACGTTTGGGCCTTGTACCACAATTTCTCCAATTTGATAAGGAGGTGCCTGTGTGCCATCTTCCAGTAGGATTGTGACACAAACATGTGGAATTGGTTTTCCAACCGAACCAAGCTTTCTAAGACAATCCTTCGGCAGCAAAGCAGTAATGCGAGGGGATGCTTCCGTTTGCCCATAGGTCTGAACAAAACCAACCGTTGGAAACATGTGAATCAATTGCTCCAGCTGACCGGCTGGAATGCTGCTTCCGCCAAAACAAATGTATCGCAAAGAGGACACGTCATAGCGGGAAGAAAACCGATATTGTAACAACAGCAGTAACGCAGTGGGAACACAGGTAAAGTTTGTTACTGACTCTCTTTGAACCGTATCGAAAAACGATTTTGGATAGAAAATCCCCTCTAAAATCACGATGGTAGCTCCCAAATAAATATGAGTCAGAAATTGCGCCGTATTGCAGTATCCAAAATGCATGGGAAGCGTAATCAGTGTAACGTCTTGCGCCGTTAATTGTAACGACTGAACATTGGATTCGATGTTGGAAAGAAGGTTGCGGTGCGTCAGCATGACTCTCTTAGGATTGCTTGTGGTCCCTGATGTATGTAGCATAAGGAATACATCGTCCTCGGTCCCTTCGAATCCAATCGCGAATGTTTTTTCGATTTTTCTGCATTCCCGATTCAAATATCGCGGCCTTTCATCATCCACCAACAAAACGCATATTTGGTATGGATATTCCTCCAATACATCTTTCAAATTGCAAAGCATATTTGTATCCGTAAGGATCAAATCAATTTCACAATACTGAAGTGTGCTCATAATCTCAGGCCCCTTGGCTTTGACCCCAATAGGTACGACTACCTTATCTGCAAATGCTGCTGCAAAGTACGCAACTGCGTAAGAAATGGAATTTGGAAGAAAAATCGCAACGTTTTTCGAATCTATGGATGCTTGCTCTTCTATCTTTTTGCACAAGGATGCCGCCTTTTCATTCCATTGTTTATAGGTAAGGCTCTCCTCACCGCACTTGATTGCGGTTTTAACCGATTGCTTTTGTCTTTGTAATACTTCTTTGATACGCATACGTTCCCTCTTCTTCCACAAAACAGATTTGCTCGGCTATCTTTTCTTCGATCTTAGCGGCCTGGCAGACAAAAGCGGCGAGCAACGCCTGCTTGTCCTGCAATTGATTTTTTAGATAAGCCTTGTAACAAACGCTTTTTATTTCCGTCCAGATTCGTATGGATTCCTGAAATTGGTCGTATAGCTCTTGATATAAGGTAAGATGGCATTGACGCGCCATATAAAGAAGGGCATTTGAAAAATTCACCCGATCCCGGATAATGTTGCGAAAGGCCCGAAGCAGGATGCCGCTTCCCCCTCCGAACTCCTCCATATCGCTTGGCAGGATGGGGTTTCTTTGTAGGTAGTCGGCAAATTCCCGCATCTTTTCAAATGCATTCTTATCCTTATCCCTTTCTAAAAGAGCCTGCGCTTTTTTTTGAATAACGGGAATCGCGTCTTGTATTTTTCCGGGTGCCTTACATCTTCGAAAAATATATACTTGTTCACGAAAGGCTTCTTTGACTTGTTGGTATCCGAGAAGCTGGTTTTTCACGGGCGGCTGAAAAAAGGGCGGTGTATCATTGCAATAGAGACTTTTGTCAAACGTCATCCCTGTTACCAAAACAGAGTGGGTAGAATGTTCTTTTTGATAAAACCTTTCCAGCCAGGGCAAATAATACGTATCAATAAAAATGATAACGGGTAGCTGCTGTTGAAGCTGTTCATCTAAAAGCGCATACAGCTGGTCGATGCTCTCACAGCTGCTTTGATAAACTTGCACTCCATGAAAAAGAAATAGATTGATAAAAATACGCTCATCACTCCTGTAATAAAGCCTTGGCCCCAAATCACCGCGATTCCAAATTCCTTGTCCTTTTGTGCCGGGCGGCGCAAACTCAAACCCCCACGCCTGTGCGTACATCAATTCATGATCCAGTCCCCAGTGATTCAGAACGGACAAAACCAAAAAGTGGCTGCACGCATTCAGTCCGTCGTCCATAAGCGGTTCAATCGAAAGCATAGTGGCTCCTTTCTCTTTGCTGTAGAGATTCGAACATTTCGTGTGAAAGCAAATCCTCTTCCCTTTCAATTTTCATAAGCTGTGTAAAAATTCGTCCTTTCATTTCATCGTCAAAATGAGCATAATAGCTTTTCGTCAGCATTCCTTTTATCACGTGCCAACGGGACGCGATTTCTTCCAGGCGCCGCGCATAGCAGGCTAACGCGGGATCTGGATGACGCCCGGCAAGGAATCTAAGATATTCTGCGTACAATTCTCTGCCTCCGGCAACATACGTCAGCTGTTTAAACAGCTCCACGTCAAAAAAGTACGTTTCCAAATCTCGAAATTCTTTTCCATAATCAAAGCTTTCATAAAAATCCGCGGCAAAGGTTTTGATCTGCTGTGCACAATCGGTTTTAATGTACCGCCCAACTCCTTCAATTGCCAAATCATACAAAAATGGAACCGTAAATTTCGCAGCGGTTTGCTCGGGAAGGGTCACTACAAGAAAATGGTCAAAGCAATTTTGGAGTTCCGTCTTGGGTAAAACCGCGCCGGATTTTCCCAAAATGGGATCCAGGCATAGATAGTCCCCTTCTTCAGTCAACCCGGTTACGATACAGTAATGTTCGCGGTGCAGCTTTCGATACACCGGATACCAGGGGCAGAAAAAGGAATCCAGAAAAAGCATTGGCATACGGTGCAGCCTGACGCATTCCTCCAGCCGCTCGCAAAACCGGTCAAAATGATCATCGGAATCTTGCTCAACCATCGCTCCAAACAGCCTCTTGGCATTGGGCACAATATTCAAGCCGCCGTTTGAAATCCTTTTTCCCAGAACATCGGTATGCGTTTTTTGGTATGTAAAATTCCAGGACTGACAAAAGCACATCGGGTAACAATCCGTATATACACCTAGAATCGTTGTCACGCAATTTTGGAGGCAATCCAAGCCATGACGTACAATTGGAGTGATCAAGTTCCTCAAGCCCCTTTTAGGAATTTTCCAGATATTCCATCAATGTTCGGTATAAATCGGGTATATTTTTTAAATCGTGCTGCAAAAACACCTGTGCCTGCACATTCTGAGAAGCAGCGGCGGACCAACCGGGCTCTACGCAAATATCCGCTTCCTTTGATTCTCTTTTCGCTTCCCCTTGCGCCGAAATTCCCACCACCATAATTTCGCTTTGAAAAATGGAATGGAGTTTCTTCAGCGAATCGTCGAACGGACGATTCTCCGGGAGATATTCAAATCCCATTGCCATTCCCTGGCAATAATCGGTTATCATCAAAGCACGAATATGCTCACGGAAAAAAAGCGCGCGCAATTGATAAAGCGAATCCGACAGCTGGTCTTGCCGAAAGCCGGTCACCACCACCACCGGAACGGAGACCTCCGGTAAATCCGTTTGGTTCTCTCCTGATTTGGAATCTCCCATGAGGATAGCATCCAGGTAGCGGGCCAGAATCTCGCGCCACTGATTGCGGTGATGCTGTGCAAAAAGCAGCGTCTGCTTTCCCTTTCTTTGGTCGAGCAGCTCGATAACGGATTTAGTAAGGCTTGGTGAAAAAAACGGTCCGCAAAGATTGATAACCAGATTGGGTTCGCTTTTGTAATGTCGGTCCATTTCCTCGGCACACAAACGGCTGTTGTTCCACTGGTTTGGTGGCCAATCGACCTGTACCGAGTCAAAGAGCAGGGGAAGGCCACGTAACGATTCCGCCTCTGCCTGCGCGGTCTTTTCCGTTAAAATATTGACGATTATGGCTCTTTGTATCATTCCATCGGGGCGATAATAAGGCGGCTGGTATTCCCCATCTTTCCTTTTCGAGCTTTGACATAAACGAGCCATAAGCTCCTGCCTATTCAGGAAGGGCCTGTCCTTAAGGAGATTGTAGACTGCCGCAGTGACCACCGGAGCTGCATAACTGTTTGCAACAGGAGACATGTAAACAGCATCTTTTTTTAAAAGGTGTCTGGAGGACGCGGAAAAATCAATCCCGTCCAAACGATTTGGGTTGTAATAGAATTCGTCATCCTTTAAAGAAGCGTCCGCTTTTACACCAATGACAGGATACAGGCTGGCAGGATAGCTGACGATATTCCGGTTGTGACAGGCTGCTATTACAACGATTCCTTTGGCAATCATTTTGTTTACTTGCCGGCTTATTGACGAGAAATCCTCATATTCAATGCTGCCCAGGCTAAGATGAACGATTGGAATGCGCTGTGAGAAACACCACTGCAGGCCGGCAATCAGCTTGCTTACACTGCACCGGCGGCTGCGGGCATCCAAAACTTTTACACTGAATACTTTACAGGACGGCGCGTATTTCTTTATAATCCGATAACAAATGGTTCCATGGCTTTCCATTTCCTGTTGTATTTCGCGTTCGGTAATTTGCAGATCATCGGTAACCTCAACGGATGCAACGAGATCGGACTGGGGTATGTTGACGCCGTCATCCAAAATAGCAACGCAAATCACCTGCTTCGATCCTTCTTTACCTCATAATTTTTCGCTTGCAACCGGAACAAATATGCGTAACGTCCGTTGGCGTCCATGAGCTGTTCATGATTGCCCTGCTCGGTAATTTCTCCGTTTTCAATTACCACGATTTTGTCCGCAGCCATAATGTTGGAAAGCCGATGCGAAATAAAAATGGCTCCTTTTTCGCGGTATAACTCACGAAATCGTTCAAACAAATCATGCTCGGCTTGAGGGTCTAATGCCGCAGAGGGCTCGTCTAAGATGATCATTTTCGAGTCCGTCTTGAAAAAAGTCCGTGCCAACGCAATCTTCTGCCATTGCCCGCCCGATAATTCTTCTCCCGTCTCTTCGTATTGCCGCGTCAGATACGTATCCAGTCCGTTTTTAAACTGGCTTACAAATTGCGCCGCGCCGCTTTGCTCCAAGGCCTTGTATATCTGATCGGTATCTGCTTTTTCTTTTATGTTCGACAGCGTCACAGAATCTTTCACACTGAATGCGTAATTGCAGTAGTCTTGAAAAAGAACGCCAAAACTGTCCCTTACGCTGCGGATCGAGTATTCTCTGATATCCACGCCATTGATGAGAATGCTTCCTTCGTCCGGGTCATATAATCGAAGCAACAGTTTGATCATGGTGGATTTTCCGCTTCCGTTTATCCCAACAAAAGCAATCCGGTCTTTCGAAGAAAAATGCAAATGAATGTTCTTTAAAACCGGCTGACCTGGAAGATAAGAAAAGGTCACGTCGTTAAATTCCACGCGAAAGTCACCAGACAAAGTCCGCTTTCCTTCCTCTTTGACCCGATTTTCCCACTTTTGAAATTTCATATAATTCAGCACTCGGATTTTTCCATCGCTGAGGAATCCATAATAGCTGATCACCAGATAAATGCTGGACAACAATTGCGTAATAAGTCCATAGTAATACGAATAATCGCCCACCGTATAGGAACCGAAAAAGATTTGCTGCCCGATTTGAATAATGGCTGCCAACGTGATAAGCTGCGGAAGAATAGATGCAAATGCTACTTTTTTTACGTATTTTGCCGATACCTTTTTCTTTTCGCCAAACCAGTCTTTCCAAAGGCGGTTGTATTGATCGGTAATATGATCGCCAACGCCATACTGCCGGATATCTTTTGCAAAGGCGCGTTGTGTAACCAATGAAACAAGGTATGTAATTTTCCGTTCCAAGCCTAGGGTGCTTCTCTGCCAGGAATACAGCTTTTCAAACATCGCCTGGTTGAACAATACGCCTGGTATTCCGGAAACCAATAGCAGCAAGCCATAAAATACATGAAATTGCATCACGCACACCAAGGCAATCACAAGCTGAATCAGAAAGCGGAGCAACTGAATGGCTCGAAACGCCGTTTCATTGATTTGATAGCTGTTCTGCGTGGCGTCTTGTAGTTCATTATAAAATTCTACGGAGTCAAAATAGGTCAAATCAAGCGCCGCTGCCTTTTTGGAAATTTCATTGCGCGTATAGTTCATAATAATATCCCTGTGCATCCGTTCACAGTATTCGCTCAGGGACTCGCATATTCTTTGGAGCACTTCCGATAGGATCAGAAAGATTGCAAAGAAAAGAAACTGAGAGAAAAAATAAGACGCCATTTCTTTTTGTGAAAATCCTGATACAAGTGCATTCACGATTTCACGGCTTAAGTAAATGGACAGAAATGGCGCCGCGATTCCTATACAGGTGAAGACAATCCGCAGGCAAAAGTACTTGTGTGACGATTGAAAGGATATCCGGATGCAGCTCGCAATGACACGAATCAATTCCAAAAAATGAGCAACTCGCTTTTTCACTTCTTTCGAGCGTCCTTTCCGATAGATCGCATGGCTGCCTTTCGAATGGATAGGATACAGGCAAAAAACGAGAAAAAAGACAGCGGCAATAGAATTCCTTGGAGCAGTATGCCATAAAACGCGACATTCCCATAAAAATCATAACCAGTTATGCTTGCATTGCGGGTATGTACGAGAGAAAGGAATTGCTGCCAATAATGCTGCAGGTCAAAAACGTTATCCTTTGGCAGATACTGAGAAGGGATATAGGGGGAAAACGACACCAACCGCCAGATGATTCCGGCAGCCGCGATCATCCCGACCCCGAGGAGCAGCCAGGCCACCCGTTTTCCTGTCCAAAAAGGGGCTGACTCCATCTTTTTCTTTTTTCTTCTCAGATCCTTGGCCATTTGGATAAAAACGCCCATAGCGATGCGCAGGAAGATCAGACAGCCGGTAATTCCCACCATAAACCATAAGATCCGCATCGTCTGTTCCATGACGCGCATGGCCTGCGTCAGGTCTTCCATTTGGTACCCGGCTGATTTCGCACCTAGGATTTCCTGTGCCGTACGGATCCCGTCTTGTGTGCCGTCTTCCGCCTGCAGGGGCTCTGTCAGATTGACCGGCCTTTCCTTCATAACAGACGCCTGTGATGAGATCGGTGTAAAAACCGTATCCATGCCGTCGGAAGACAGGTCGCAAAGCAGGGAACGCTTGGGTTCATAAACGCCCACGACGGTGTATGTGGTTTGATTTATTTGAATTTCTTGCCCGACGGCATCCAGATTTTGAAACAATGCCAGCGCCGTCTTGTCACTAATCACCGCAAAATGGTCCATGCTTTCCAATCCGGTGGATACGAAGTACGTGCCGCGCAAAAGAGATAGCCCGTAAACCTCCGCGTACCGGTCGTCCGTGCTTGTTTGTGTCACGGAAAGCCCGACTCCATTTTTTCCGGTCAATTTCACCTTTTGAGAAGAATATACCGTAATCCCCGCTTGTGCCAATTTCTCTTCATTTTTCAGGGCTTCCTCAACCGTGAACGCCTCTTGCGCAGACAACGAAATCTTATATTCCCTGGCTTTTGGCAGAATTTCGGCAGCAGAGGACACCAGATTGGAACCGCTCCACGCCAGCAGAACAAAGACGAGCATCCAAATGCCCGCTTTTCCCCATAGGATTCGATATTCTTCCGCGACCGGGTTTCTCATGCCTGATCCACCTTTACTACCGACTGGTCCTGTACGGGAAGGCCGCTGACATTGGCGATCACTTTCATCCCAGGCGAAAGAACTTTCCCTGAAATCGCCGCCCGGAGATTATTCCGGTCCAGGATGCTGACCTCCACTTTTTTCGTGACATATTCCGTCCCAAACAGGCTTTCCCGGGTTTCGAGGACGTAGATGTTCCCCATGTCGTTGCGATTGGTTTCATGCGCAAGCAGGCAGCTCGTCGGTACCACTAGGTCATACTGGCTGCTTTCCTTTGTCAGACTCACTTCCACAGGCTTGCCTTCTGCTACCGCACCTGTGTAGGAAAACGGTGCGCTGCAGGAATAGCGGTTTGTGGAAGGCTGGAAGTTCTTTTTGGAAAGAACACTGTCGAATTCCTGTTCCACCACCTGATTCTCCGTATAATTATAGGAAATATATTTTATGGTAACCTTATCGTTCTCTTTAAAAATTTCCCCTGTATCCAGGTCCATTTCCCAAGATACGACCGGCTGGGCAGTATCGGGAATCAGTCTCATTAAGAGCTCTCCCTGATTTACCATACTGTAATTTTCAATAGCAATCCCCGTAATGGTACCATTTTGCTCCGCATAGATTTTTCCGTCTTCCGGATACTGTTTTTCCAAAAGCGCCAATTTCTGCGTTTGCGCTTCAAGCTGCAGCTGGATGATCTCCGCCTCCTGTGCGGTTTTCGCTTCTTTCTTGGTCGCCTGCATCTGCTTAACGGCTGCTCGCTGCTGTAAAATCAAAATGTTTGCCTGGTCCATATCAATTTCAAATAAAAGGTCGCCTTTTTTTACCGTTTGATTTTCATGGACATATAGATTGGTAATCGTCCAATCCGTCTGTGCTGTCAGCTGCTGTACGTCTTCATAGTCGACTATGCCCTTAAAATCGGCCTTCGAGGATAAGGAGCCCGTCTCAATCGCTGCGACGGTAACGGTGGGAATAAACATGCCGGCAATGGTGCGGGACAAAAACGTGCAGATAAGCAGCACCAGCAGCAGAGGTACAATAATCTTTAATAATCGCTTTTTCCGTTTGGACAACGCGGTTTCGTTTACGGACATGACGATCGCCTCCTTTTATTTGAAATTGACATATTCAATGCCGGTTACAAGTTCCTCTTCAAAAAAGAGAAACAACAATAACACAATGCCCATGGACAAGACCCCGCAGGCAAATGCGAGACCTGGCTCACTTGTGTTCACACTGGACAAAAAGATGGACAGCGGATACCGGGAAGCGTCCTTTAGGAAAACCAACGGCTGCTCGACCATGTTCCAGTTGTCAATAAAGCTGAGTATAATAAGGGAAGCAATCCCCGCCTTACATTGAGGAAGGACCACACAAAACAGAATCCGCATATGGTTGGCGCCGTCCAGCTTTGCTGCCTCAATAATATCGTCCGGCACGGACGCGACCACCTGCCGCATTAAAAATATGCCAAACGCGCCGAAGATTCCCGGAAGGATTATGGCCGCATAACTGCCGATCAGTTTCATTTGATCGAGCACAATATAATTGGATACCAAGGTGACCTGATAGGGCATCATCATAAGGACAATGAATAAAAAGAAAATGGGCTCCCGAAGAGGGAAACGAAACTTTGCAAAGCCATAGGCACTGATGCACGAAACAATTACTTGACCTGCCACAATGGAACCCGTCAGAAACAAGGAATTCCAAAATTTCATCAAATAATCCGGACGCCGCAGAAGCATTTGATAATATCCGTCCAAGGTCGCCGCATCCGGAATCATATGAAATGACATGGCCGCGTTGCCGCCGTCTCCGAAAATGGCTCCATAGTACTTGCGGATTTCCTCCGCACCCATGAAGGAATTGGCGAGCATATACAGAATCGGGAGCAAGGCCACAAGAGAAATCAGCCCCAGGATCGTATACCATATCAGAGAGGAAAGCTTCCGGGAGCGTCTGATTGCGCTTCGTTTCATTTTCCATCGCCCTCCAGTCGTTTTTTCGCCAGATACAAAAAGAAGACGAAGGTGAAAATAATCATAAATACCAAGAGTGCTGCGACGGACAGGCGCTGATAATTCAAATTCTGAAAATTATTATTGAAGAAATGCTGAAGCATATAGATGCTCTCGTGGGGATGGGAGCCTCCCAGCAAAAACGCCTCCCGGAACGATTTGAAGCTGTTAATGATGGAAATGACAAACACAAAGAAAAAAGTGGGTACCATGAGAGGCAGAGTAATCCGAAACAGCATTGCTTTTTTGCCGGCCCCGTCCACTCTGGCCGCTTCATAAAGCTCCTTGGGAATTGCGTTGAGCCCGGCAAGCAGCAGGACGATATTGTATCCGCAATTTTTCCATATGTACAGCAAAACCAGCACACCAAACGCATGTTCGGAATGCAGCCAGTCCTGGCCGGAAATTCCCACCATGTTTAACAGACCGTTTAGAATTCCCAGATTGTCAAACACAATTTGAAACACCAATATAACCGAAGCAACCGGGATGACCAATGGAAACAGAAACACAGTCCGGAAAAACAGCGCCCCGGCACATTTGCGCTGCAGAGCCATAGCCAAAGCAAAAGAAATTACCATAATAAGGGGGACGCTGCAAAGGATGAACTTGAAGGTATTCCCGGCTGCCAGATGGAATGCCGCGCTGTTGAGCACATTTTCGTAATTGGAGAATCCGGCGAAATGAATGCCGCCTGCACCGGAAGTAAACGTATACCACAGGCTGATCAGAAAGGGGTAAACAAAAAACACGACCAGACCCAGGATCGCCGGCGAGGCAAACGCCAAGCCTGTAAGCGCTTCCCGTTTCCGAAGCTTCATTCGTTTCATAGCCGCCTCCGTATGTTTATTCGCTTAAGTACATGGAAAGCTTTGACTTCAAATCGTTCACGCAGGAATCGTAGTCCTTTTCCCCGTTGAGATAGGGGGTCAGACAATCGTCTAAATATTGGGCGGTGACGCTCAGCTTGCCCTTAATCTGTGCTGTTCCAAGAGAACAGCTGGTGACACGGTCCAGAACCGTGCCGTACTGCTTAAAAAATTCACCAGGAACCACTCGGACCGGATACGTTAAACCGTTTAGTTCCTCAATGGGATTTCTAATTTTGTTGGAATAAATGCGAACCAGATCCTTGGCTGCACTCGTTTTGACCGGGATATCATAAATCGGGACATCCTGTGAAGAACTGTCTTTCAGAGAAAGCATTTTGATAAAATTATAGGCGTTTTGCTTGTTGGGGCTGTTTGCGCGTACCGCCACACACGAATATGCGTTGGCCTGCAAGCCGCCGTCCACCGTGGGGATAGCCGAAATAACCGGCGCTTTGTCCATCCCGGAAATGGCGTTCACTTCCTGCATTACTCCAAAGGAACCACGAGAGGAATATGGAGTAGAAAACAGAGTCTGTTCATTTTTCAGCGTGTACAATCCTCTGTAGTAAACATACGGCAGCTGCAGCGGATTTTCCTTTTTCTGTTGGTAAATTCGTTTATATGCATCCACGACCTGCCGAAACGCATCCGTATCGACATGAATGGTCTTGTTTTCATAATCAATATAGTCCAAACCGCTGTAATCGAGATAATCCCACAACGTGAGATTGTCTGCATCAAACGCGTAGCAGGGACTGTCTGTTTGGGTAAAGGACTCGATGCTCTTAGTAAAGTCAGAAAAGGTTCCGCTTTCCAGCAAAGTATACCCTTGAGCGTCTAAATTTTCCTGGCTGCTTAAAAGAAGCGGAAGGGTATAGGACAACGGAAGGACATATTGCTTCTCTTTGTATACGCCGCCGTCCAAAACCGGTTTGCTGTATTCCTTCCAAAAATCGGCGTCCTGCTCCATATAGGGCTTCAAGTCGCAGAAGGCGCCGGCGTCCATGGTTTTGTACACATCCTCAAATTCATCGGAAAACAGAATCAAATCCGGACCTTTCCCGGCCATAACTTCATTTTTCAAAATCTGAACGTATTCTTCCCGGGCAGTCTCATAGTTCTGGTCTTCCTGCCTGGTAACGGTAACCTCAACATCCGGATACTGTTGCTTAAACATCTCCAGCGCTTCTTCATATTTCATCGAATAGGTAGTGGGAATATATAAGGACAGCTGGGAGGTTGGGGGGTCTGCCGTCCCGCTGCCGGTTTCGGTTTTGCACGCTGTAAGCGATAAAAGGAGCCCCAGCAGCAAAACGAAACTCATGTATTTTTTATTTTTCATGGTTTTGATTCCTTTCTTATAATAGGCGTGGAAGGCAGGGACACGGACGGCTCTCTGCCTTCCCGCATTCTACAAAAGGACTGCAATTTTCGAAAAAGACCGAATTCACAGATATGGAAAGACGAGGGACAACAGCCGATTGCATCGATATACCGCTGGGTTTACGAAAAGGAATGGATGGCTAAAGAAGGAGCGCCGCATACATTTTTAATCGAAATTTTCCCGGACTTCGGCGGGATGACAAGGGCACCGCTCTCGTGGCTTCAACAAACCCCTTTGTATACGAACCGGGCGAAAAATTTTCGAAAAGATTCTTTTCGATTTTTTCACTCGTATGCTCCATCTTCGGTTTAGGATCCCAAATGCTATTGAAAGATGTTATTAGTCTTATTTAATAGCTTTGGATAGCTGGCCTGCGCTTATGAATTTTGCATCGCTCGAGGAATAACCGTAAGAGACACAATCACATACTCCGCAAATGCATTGAATGTAGGCTTCTACGCTTTCTTTTTTGTTTTTGCTTACTTTTTGTAATTTTTTCATAGTTTTGCTCCTTTTCTCATTTAGTTTGAAAATAAAAATGTTCTCAATCGTACTGATCGAATGAACGGGGGAATTCCCGCACGGCTATTTTCTCGCTCTTTCCCAATCTTGATCTTTTCGTGGTTACATATCCTATGCAGCAGTTGAACGCCGCATGGCGGAATGGAGTCAAAACGCAGCTGGAATGCTTTGCACACTCCTACACAGAAGATTGCAAATGCGGTCTATTACCTTTTTCGTGAATGTCCGTTCCTATTTCCTTTATGCCAAACATTTCACTGGATTTTCTTGCTCCTGCTGCTGTTTCGCTTGCTGTTTTTCAAGAACCAATTGTGCCAGGCTGTGAATGGAATAAATTCGGTCCTGGTCGAAATCGGTTTCGTAAAACGCAATTCCGCATTCCTTCTCCAGATGAAAAATCAAATAGATGAGATGCCGATAGGTAAGCCGGAACCGATTTCCGAAAAAGTGTTCCTGCAATAGAGTAGGATCCTCGCCGTCAATGGTTCCCCCAAACATCCCTTCTATATCTCGTATGATGGTTTTTTCCATACGCTTTTGTTCATCCATTTCCAAGTAAATCACTCCTCAAAGCGAATCTCAATTTCAGGCATTTCTTCCGTCTCATTTGTAAGCTTCTTCAGGATCAAATCAAATGCTTTCTTCTGATCCTGCACCTTTTTGAGGTTAAGTACGGGAATCGCTGCGGTATCGCGTGTACTCCAATATCCGATGACTTCTTCCACCTTATTCTGGTCATAGAAGTTATAGACGAGTTCACCATTTTCCAACGAGGTGGTAGCGTCAACCGTCGTAGCTGACATATGGATACAATCAGCCGGAAATCCAAAACACCGGTGACAATAATCTGACATTTCTTTAAAAAGGCTGGATTCTTCCAAATCGTATAGGGTGCAAAGCAGGGTAAAATCCGGCGTAAACGCCTGCGAAAGGACAAAGGGAAGAATGCCAAAACCATTGGTATAGGTTCGGTTGTATTTTTGAATGGGAAATGGAACCCCTACAATCAGAAGATCTGCATGTTCCTCGTCAATCAGTTTCCTAACATATTGGTTAATCGCATATACTTTTTCGCTTTCCGTCAGCCCAACGTCCGCCACAAAAGAGGGAAACGAATGAAATCCGAAGGCCTCGCAGTAGGGTCTAGTTCCGATCTGGCTTACACAGTACCCCTGTTCTTGAAACAAGCTTCGCAGTGCCAGCTGTACCTCAAACTTATCGGTATTTTCACTGATCCCCATAATTTGAATGACCGGCACAGCCGGCTCAATCAAATCCTGTGTGACATCGGGCATATTTTTTTCTTTCTTCCGGGCGTCTGCGCACCAATCATGAAATCGTTTGCTTCTTTCCCCTTCTTGCCGGCTCCACTTTTCAATCAGTTCCTCATGGATACTGCAAAAGCAATGGACCGATTTCTCTTGCTGTAATGCGGTTTCAATCGCTTTACGAACAAGCTCATCCAGAATTTCATTCCTGGTATAATCGCAGACAATAAGAACATCGCTGTCCTGCCATTCTTCTTCCAGCGAATCTGTCACGGTGCACTCCTGTGTTCGGTGTTTTATGGGAACTTCTATCTTTGTCCCCACAAAGCCAAGCCCCTCCGGTGACACAATGGCAATCGTATCAACCGCAATTTCCAACTGGTCAAAATGCCGAACGACCGGTTCGAATTCGCGATTATATGGGTATACCACCGCTTTATTGTACGCACTCACTGCCTACCGCTCCTTTCTTTCCCGTGCATTTCCTCTCGAAGCTCCTGAAGCAGCAGATAGTTCAATAAATTTTCATGTACCTGTCTTTTGGTATCACGGCAATGACTTCTTTTAAATTCTCTGGATAATTCTCCTCCATTGTCGCACTGGCGGGCACAGATCATACAGTTTGCGATCGCCCAGCAGTTCTTGCATTCGTCCTGCGTCAACGCGCCGATGTTCAACAATCTTGCCGCCGCTTCAATATCAAAGCCCGTTTTGATATCGCCAATCTTCATGGCCTGTGACGTTTCACTTACGCGTTCACAGGGAAAGAAGGTCCCATCCGAAGATACAAATAGCCGTTTCTGTCCGGGAATACACGGTCCTCCGGGTGCCATTGTTTTGAAAATCCGGGTTTTGCCCATGTCTTTCACAAAGCGATCCATTTGGTGTAAAATAGCCGATGACGTCAGCCTAGAAACGTTCTTCTTCGGATATCGGCCAAGAAGACTCATATAGGCCTTAAACTGTTCCTTGTTTTCTCCAATTGCGAACTTATCCGTTACCGCTACCTGCTCTACGGAATAATCGCTGGCCACCATTGACATGTGCGCAGCCAAGTTACTGAATATCGGATCGTGATCAAATAAGTCGTAGATGCGTTCCAATTGGTTGCGCGGATCAACTACCGTATTGACATTCAAAGAACGATAAACCTCTGGGTATTCCCGCTGAATTTCTTCTAAATTGTTTCGAATCGTATCGAAAGTACCCCGTCCGTCAGCCGCAAATCTTCTTGAACGGTCCTGGATTTCCTTAGGTCCATCCAAGCTGACAACAATGCTTACACCATGGTCATATAAGTATTTTGCCACCTCTTTGGTGAGCAAGGACCCATTGGTGGTAATGGTAAATTTCAGATTTTTCCCTTCGAATTTCTTCTTTGCATATGGGATCAGCTTTCGGATCATTTCCAGCTCTAACAAAGGTTCTCCGCCATAAAATCCAATGCATACCATCTCCTGGTCCCGGCTGTGCTCCCGAAGAAAATCAATGCAGGCATAGGCAGTTTCCAGATTCATCTTTTTGGAAGAGTGTCCGCGCTGTGTCCCTAAATCGCTGCCGCCGTATACACAATACGCACAGCGGAAGTTGCAATTCTGTGTCAGTTGAAGCGTCATCTGTGCGATATTGCGGCTTAGCTGATAGGGCAGGCTTTTCACATAGGGATGCTCAATTTTCAACGGCCTTTCTGCCGACAAATATCCTTGTCTTTTTAGCTGATCGATTTTTTCTTCCATCTCCGGATTCGTTTGCAGATCGTCTTGCGTATCCGACAGTACATTCTTCAGATAGTCATAGAGTCTTTCTTCGATCCGTACCAGCACATTTTTGTTTACTTCGTAAAAATAAAAATACAGGGGAGTCTTTACCAAATGAATAAATGGACGGGCCGGCATCGTCTTACTTCCTTTCTTCATAACGATTGATAAAATACTTGAACTTTCCAGTTTGCAAGTCCGGTAAAATACATTCGATAAATTGAAAATCCCACTGAGCATTTTTTAGCTTCTCTTCCTGAATATTGAGCAGGAAGTTTTCTTTGACACCGCTCTGCCATGTGGAAAACTCTTCTTTCAAAACCAGCTTTACGGTGAAACGATCGATATCGGTTTGGATGATTTGAAATTGCTTGATAGGAGTCCCCATATATTCATTCGTATATTCAATGATTCCCATTAAAACATAGGCATTTATTTTTTCTGAATCTCGCAAGGTAATGTAATCGCTGGAGCGGCCTGATTTTAAAATCAATTCCGGGCGCGTACTCCCGCACGGACACTTTGGATCTTGGACCAGTATCCCTCGATCGCCTGTTTGGTAACGAAGAAAGGGCATGGCGTAATTGGATAACGACGTAATATAAATGTCTCCTTCTTCTTCAAAAACCGGCTCCCCATTTTTGATTACTTCCACAAGGACATGATCTGTCAAACAATGCATATGCCCTTCTTTGCATTCATAGGCAATTGCATTTGCTTCATTGCAGCCGTATTGATTTGCCACAGGTACTTGAAATGTCTGCTCAATTCGTTTTCTCACGTCTTCAAACAGGTACTCTCCGCTCAATTCAATGTATTTTAAAGACGGCGGAACCGCTAAATGCTCCCTTTCCACAATCTCGGCAAGCAGATTGGCAATACTGGGCTGTAAATTGAACCATTTCGGGTCAAAGGAATACATCTGCTTGTAGCAATCCAGCAATCTCTCATAGGTTAAATTGATTTTACAGAAGCCAAGATACCGGCCGTCTAAGGACTTTTGAACCATTTGCTGTTCCACTATTTTATTTCCCTGGTAGCTGGCCGTATAAAAACCGCAAAATTTGTCCGACGGGCCCACTCCATAATACCGGTTTCGATAGTTCCACAGCGAAATCATCGATTTGATGTCGTCCTTATAATCCCAATAGATCTTTAAGTATTTTCCGGTTGAGCCGGAAGTCCTGCGAAGTACAATGTCCTTTGTCTTTGGAAACTTTTTATATTCTTCCGATAGGAAATCCTCCGGCCGGGACTGAATCTCATCCTTATGGAGAAAGGGCAGCTTTTTCAAGGAAGCATAGTCTTCTATAGACGAGGGATCAATCCCCTTTTCGTCCATCATCCTTTTATAATAATGGACATTCCGATATGCATAGCTAACGATTTGCGTTAGCCTCTCTATCTTCATATCCGTTACCCTCTTTCTTTACGAAGTAATTTCTGTTGAATACAATTCTTCAAATTCCCATAATGCGCAATGATATGAAACACCAATTCGTCATCTTCCAGCTGTATTTCAAAGGCATTTTCAATATCTACGATAAACTTCATGATACTTACCGAATCAAATCCAAAATCCGCAATTAAATCGGAAGAATCCCGGATATCCTCTGGTGTTAAATTCATGTAACTGCTCTCCATTATCAGACTCTTTAGCTTCTGATCCACTTGTGTCATGGTATCCCTCCGTCCGCTTTTTTCAGTTTATTTTTCCTTGAATAATTGATAACATAGTCGAATAGGTCCAAAACGGTCTCATAAAGCTTATAATCAAGCATATGATCCTCAAATTCGAAACCCAAACTCTCTTCCAGCTTTACTGCAATTCGAATAAAGGATAGGGAATCGATTCCAAGCTCCATCAAGGTTGCTTCAAACGGTGGACTTTTATAGTGCTGGCTGAGAACAGATTGGATGGCGTTCCAGATTTCCTGCTCATGGCAAGAGACAAAACCATCCCCCTCACACTCTTGTGATTTTTTCGCTTTTATAAGGCCTTCCAAAGCCTTTCGATCAATTTTTCCGTTAGACGTATAAGGATAGTCTTGTATTTCGATATATCTAGCTGGAAGCATATAATGCGGAATGCGCTTTTTTAACCACGATCGAATTTGGTCATCGTGTATCTTTTCCGTTTTTATCCGGGAATATGTTAAAACAAGTTGCTTTTGATCATCGGTCCCTTCCATCAGCGCAACTGCTCGCTCGATGAAAGGATGACACTGTATGTTCTGCTCGATTTCTTCCAGCTCAATACGGTAACCGTGCAGTTTGATCTGATTGTCCTTTCGCCCAATGTATTGCAGGTCACCGGACGGTAAATGGCGCACATAATCACCTGTGCGATACATCCGCTCCCCATTTTCCGGCAGACAGCAAAAGCTTTGAGCTGTCAATTTTTCCTGGTTGTTGTAGCCTTCTGCCAGACAATTTCCTGCAATGCATAGTTCACCAGCTTCGCCTGCAGGAACCCGATGAAGGTTTTTATCTACCACATAAACTTCGATATTCGGCAACGGTTTTCCAATATCAACATGCTCTTTATCGGTCAATTCTGATACCGTTGCCCAAATGGTACACTCTGTGGGACCATACATATTGTAAATTTTTGTTTGTGTTTTCTGTTGTACTTGTTTAAGAAGCGAATTGGGAAAAGGCTCTCCTCCTACCATCAAAACTTTTACCGATTGCAGCGATTCCAATTGCAAGTCATAATTATATAAAAGCTGCAAGCGAGAGGGGGTCAATTGTAAAATTTGTATCTTTTCCTCCGCCAAAAGTTTTGCTATTCTTTTGGGATTATCTTTTTCCTTTTCACTCGCTAAAACAATCTCCCAGCCATAACATAATGCTGCAACGGATTCCACGAAAAAAATATCAAAGGAGACGGTGGTAAAACATGCAATTCGATGTAGGCCATCAAAGTTGATTCTTTTCCCTAACCCCTCTATAAAATTCGCTAATCCTTTCCGCGTTACCATAACGCCCTTGGGATTACCGGTGGTTCCAGAAGTGTAGGCAATATATGCAAGACGATTTCCCTCACATGGAATGGGATTGCCGCCGGTTTCTTTTTCTGAAGCTTGGTCAATCAAAAAACATGGAATCTTCGCGCAAATCGACTTGTATTTGCTTTGAGAGACAACAAAGTCAACTTGCGCATCCTGTAAAATCCATTTGATACGTTCCTTCGGAAAATTTGGATCAATTGGTACAAACGCTATTTCCATTTGGAGCATAGCCATGATTGTCGCAATCATTTCCGGAGAACGGTCTAAAACAACGGCACCGATATGTTTGGAATGGCACGGTATCATGGAAATTTCTTTTACAATTCTATTTATGCAATCATATAACCATAAATAGGAAAAATCCTTTTCTAAAAACTTGATTGCTGTTTTTTCATTGCCGCCCTGTGAGATCACTTGATGAAACCAGTTTTTTATCATATATTCGCCTGCTCCCATCTTGTTTTACTGTTATTCTTTCCATTGGTATTTTACATGTGCTTTATTGTAAAATAAAGCAAAAAACTGGGAAAGCCTTTTATATTTTTTAGTATTTTTATTTTTATAACAAAACCATAATAATTTTATATATTTATAAAATTATGGTTTTTTATTTAACTATTTTCCATTAATCGAGCAATATAAAACGAAAGGCCTCGTACGCCCATCGGCATAAGAGATAACTGGAAATCTTAGTACGGTCAATCCTCCTTAAGGAACTGCGAAAGGGGGCGCTTTTGTGGAAGTCCTGAACGCGTTTGACCATCCGATTTTTCTTTGGCTCTCTTACAAAACACGTGGTTGGAGACATCTGATGTTTTATCGCGCCATGTACAAAAAAAAGAGCGGTTAAGCACCTTGAGGCTTAACCGCTTTGCATTTGCAATGTAAAATTTATACTGTTTTTTCTAGGCTGATTGTGACTTGGAAATGAGCGCGATGCGGAAGTTTCCCGCATGGTGCATTTCATTCAGCCTTGCTTTTCCATGGCTTTGCGTTCCGTTTTAGCTTTTATCTACAATGGTTCCGCTTGTGGAGATCGTTACGACCTGCCAGGGAATGAATTTGCCGCTGTTTTGCAGCGCTGTTTTCGCAGCAACCTCCAAGCCGCCGCAGCATGGAACTTCCATGCGAACAACGGTCATGCTCTTGATGTCGTTGGACTGAATGATTTCGGTAAGCTTTTGGGCGTAATCCACGCCGTCCAGCTTCGGACAGCCCACAAGCGTGACATGATCTTTGATAAAATCCTCGTGGAAATTGGCATAGGCATAGGCGGTGCAGTCGGCGGCGATCAGCAGCTTTGCTCCGTTAAAGTAAGAAGCGTTCACGGGAACAAGTTTAATCTGCACAGGCCACTGAGAAAGCCTGCTTTGCATAACCGGTACCGCCTGTGTTTGCTGTGACTCGCAGGGGGAATGCTCGATGGTCCTGGATTGAGAACCGGGACAGCCGCAAGGAAGCGTCGTGCCCTGCTTATGACTCTTCTTTTGCTTATTTTGCAGCACTGCCTGCTCGTCGTAAGCAGCCGCCTCGCGTTTTACAAAGGTAATTGCTCCAGTGGGACAGGCCGGCAGGCAATCTCCCAGCCCGTCGCAGTAATCATCGCGCATGAGCCTTGCCTTCCCGTCCACCATGGCAATCGCACCCTCATGGCAGGCTTGGGCACAGGCCCCGCAGCCGTTGCATTTTTTCTCGTCAATTTGAATGATTTTTCGAATCATGTTGTTCTCCTTCCTTTGGTTGAACAATTGCCGGCCAGGGCAGCGAACCGCCATTCTCAGAAGTGCTATGTACACAAAAACCGTGTGCGGCGCTACAGAACACTGCTTTACATACCGTTCCTTCCCTGAATGGCCTTGACTTTACAAATAGAGTATAGTAGGATATTTTCAACTAGTCTGTTGAAAATTCAACGGAGGATAAAATATGAACGATTTTTTGCCCGTCATTCGTACCTCCCAGCTTTTCTCCGGGATCGCGGAGAACGAACTTCATGAAATGCTCGGCTGCCTCGATGCAAAAACGCAGGAATTTTCCAAAGGTGCCTATATCCTTCGAGCCGGCGACCGGGTTGAATCCCTCGGACTCATGATTTCGGGAAGCGCTTTGATTATTCAGGAAGATTTTTGGGGTAACCGCAACATCCTGTCCTCCATAGAGCAGGGGAAATGCTTTGGCGAGACCTTTGCCTGTGCGCCGGGAGCCCTTTTGAATGTCAATGTGGTTGCGCAATCGCAGGCCATTGTGCTATTTTTGAACGTAAAACGGATCCTGACCATATGCCCTTCCTCCTGCGCGCATCACAGCCGAATGATACGCAACCTGCTCTCTGATTTGGCAGACAAAAACCTGCAGTTTAACGAAAAGGTCACGCACCTGGGCCAGCGAACGACGCGGGCAAAGCTGCTGTCTTATCTTTCTGCGCAGGCTCAGCGTCACAACAGCGCCGAATTTGATATTCCGTTTTCCCGCCAGCAGCTGGCAGATTATCTGTCCGTTGAGCGAAGCGGCTTATCGCTCACATTGTGCAGAATGCGCGATGAGGGACTGCTGGAGTTTCATAAAAACCACTTTCGCTTAAAAGCGTAGGGCATAGTGATTTAGTGCATATGCTCCGGCGATAAACAAAGGAGCTTCGCAATGGCTGCCAAAATCCACTTGCCTGCCCATAAAAGAGGCCGATCGCCTTTTCATACGCGATTTTGCAGCGCGCATAGCACTATAGAACATTTGTTTTGTCAAAGATATGTGTCCGCCGCACGGGTATGGCTATCAGATCATAATAAAAAAGCGTGGCCAGGGGTTTCGCCCTTGGCCACACTTTTTTATGCTGTCTTCTGCAGGCGCTTCCTTGCATGCTTCTATTCCGTACCCTGGCAGATGCTTGGCTCCTTTTTCACAGTAAACCACGGCTTACGGACATGAAAAACAACCCGAGAACATCGTGCATGATGGCGTTATCGGACCTCGCCCGCAAGCTCCTGCCGGGGTTTTACCGGAATCTCAATGCGGCCGAAATACTGCTCGGGGGCCTGTACCGCCAGCTCGTTGAGCAGGAATTCCCCATAGACGTCTCCGGCTATCTCCAGGCCCTGTTCCCGGATAAAATGTTCAAACTGCAGGTAAACGGTTTTTGTATCCATATAGTCGTATTTTCCGTATGCCACAGCGTACAGCCCGGCAGGTTTCCAGGCGTTTCCCTTCTCTCCTGCTTTGAAATAATATCGGTAGTCCGGGAACTCTACCCCCGAGAGCAGATTTTCACGGGAAACCGTCACGCCAATCGGTGCTTCTAAGTTGATTCCATGTTTTTTGGCATACTCGTAGGAGAGAATTCCCGCTTCGTCCTCATTCATAGCGGCCGAAGTGAGCGGACAAAGGAAAATCCTCTCCCGCTTTCTCTGTGTAAGCAAGAAATCGCTTTCTTGATGGGAAAGGGCCTCTTTCGCCATATCCGCAAACTGCCTGAGGATTTCACTGGTCTCGCGCAGCTTCGCGATTTCCGCCTGAATATGCTTCTCCTGCTCTGCGAACAGGGTGAGCATCTTTTCCGGCGTTCGGTCGGCGGAATATCGTTTGATATCCTCCAGCCCTACCCCCAGCAGCCGCAGACCGCTGATCAGATAAGCGCAACTAAGCTGGCGGCGTGTATAATAACGATACCCGTTTTCCCCCCGTATCTCCGGCTTTAGAAGGCCGATCCGATCATAAAACCGCAGATTGTCCCGTTTGATTCCCGTAAGTCTTGAAAACTCCAGGATAGAAAGCTGTTTCTTTTCACTCATAGGCACCTCATAAAAAATTCATAATTCAGTTCTTGACATTGAAGTGACTTCAAGGTTTATTATACTCCTTACCAGCCAAGATGCAAGCATTGGCAAAGGAGGACTTTATGAATTATTTAACAGACTTTCTCAAGCGGCACAAGGGCAAAACCGTTCTGACCGTACTACTTATGCTGGGGCAGGTAGTCGGTACGCTACTGATCCCGGCGCTGGTCGCCACCATGGTAGACCGCGGTATCCTTCTGGGCGACGGAAACGTTATCCTTGGGACAGGCGTACAGATGCTGGTGGTCACCGTTCTGGCAGCAGGAATCTCGGTATGGGGCAGCTGGGCCACCAGCGATCTTGCCGCCCTCTTTGGCAGAGAGATGCGCTCGATGCTGCTGAAAAAAAGTCAGGAACTCTCCATTCAGCAGTTCGACACGGTAGGTATCTCCTCTATGATTACCCGCACCACCTCGGATATTACCAATCTGCAAAGAACCATGGGAATGGTGCTCCAGATGGTGGTTCCCGCGCCGATCATTGTGATGGTTTCCATTTTAATGACTACGATGGTCAGCCCCGTTATGGCGGTGATCCAGCTTAGTTTTACGGCAGCCTTGCTTAGTTTGGCCGCTGTGATCCTCAAAAAGTCCCATTCTCTTTCGAGCAGCATACAAACGCGGCTGGACCGGATCAATCAGGTGGTGCGGGAGTCGGTTACCGGTGTGCGGGTGATCCGGGCTTTCGGAAATGAATCGTATGAAGAAAAGCGGTCGGGCAGAGCTTATGAGAGTTATGCGGACAATATGATCCGCCTAAACCGGCTTTTTGCCGTGGTAAACCCGGTGGTATGGCTGCTGATGGGGGCGCTGATGGCGGTGATCCTAGGTGTCGGGGGAACGCTCGTCCTGGGGGCAAGCATGGCGGTAGGACAGATTACCGCCGTGACCGAATATTCCACCCTGACCATGGCCTATCTCATTATGGCGGCCGCAGTCCTGACCACGCTGCCAAAAGCCGGCGCCTGCCTGCGGCGTCTGAGGGAGCTTCTGGATACGAAGCCCGCCGTCTTAGACGCGAGTCATTGTCCCAGGAAGGACACGTTCAAGACCGACGCTGCGGTAGAATTCGATCAGGTGACCTTTTCTTATCACGGTGCGGAGGAACCGGTCCTTTGTAACCTGTCCTTCACCCTATATCCGGGACAGACCACCGCCGTCATTGGCAGCACCGGGTCGGGGAAAAGCACCCTGGCAGACCTGCTGCTTCGTCTTCATGACATACAATCGGGCCGCATTCTGCTTGCCGGTACGGATTTATGCACGCTCTCCCAGCTGGAGCTGAGAGCCAGGATCGGCTGTGTGCCCCAGAAAGCATTTTTATTTAGCGGCACCCTCGCGGAAAATCTGCGCATGGGCCGCAAAGATGCCACCGACGAGGAACTGTGGGAGGCACTGCGCATCGCTCAGGCGGAGGACTTCGTCAGGCGGCTGTCCTTGGGCCTAAAGGCTCCCGTGGCCCAGGGCGGCACCAACTTCTCCGGCGGGCAGCGCCAGCGCCTGTCCATCGCCCGGGCTCTGGTTAAGAAAGCTGATGTGTTTATCTTCGACGACAGCTTCTCGGCCCTGGATGTAAAGACGGACGCCGCACTGCGCAGGGCGCTGCACCAGCGGGTAACAAAACCTGCCAAGCTCATCATTGCCCAGAGGGTAAGTACCATTATGGACGCCGATCAGATTCTGGTTCTCGACAAGGGACAGCTGGTAGGCAAGGGCACACATCAGCAGCTGCTGGAATGCTGCTGCGTCTACCGTGACATCGCCGACAGCCAGATGCAGCGAAAGGAGGCATAACCTATGGCAAAGAAAAAGCGAGATATGCACAATGAGGATGTTCCTCAGAACACAAAGGCTACCGTCAAGAGGCTTCTGGGCAGGCTAGGCCGACAGAAAAAGAAATTGTTTGCGGCCGTGACCGCCACGCTGCTCAGCTGCGCTGCCTTTACCGTACTGCCCCTTGCCGTCGGCATGGGGATCGACTCCCTGGTGGCCGTGTCCCGCTCTTATGACGACTTTTCGCAGATCATTCAGGCGGCGGCGCAGGCCCTTTGGGTACCTGTCCTTCTTATCGGGGTTTCGGCTCTGGTCAGCGGCCTTCTGTCTTATGTCCAGCAATACATCATTGCCAGCGTCGGCGAGGAGCTGACCCTCTCTTTGCGCAACGATATTAGCGCGAAGCTCAACCGCCTTCCTCTGCGCTATTTTGACGCACACAAAACCGGCGATGTTATGAGCCGGGTGACAAACGATCTGGAGAAGGTGTCTGCCGTTATGCAGGAGGGGCTGCCGCAGCTTATTTCCGCGGTTTTTACGATCCTGTTCGCTGTGGGCACTATGCTGTTCCTGAGTCCTCTCCTTTTCCTCGTGGTCCTCATCTCTCTGATCATCAGCACGGCGGCTACCGGCTACGTCTCCACGCTGGCACAGCGGGCCTATGGAGAAAATCAGGCGGCAATGGGCGCGCTGACGGGTAAAATTGAAGAGATCTACGCTGGCAACCGCGTAGTCAAGCTCTTTAATCAGCAGCAGGCCATGCTTTCCTCGGCCGAGGAGCTCAATCAGCGGCAGTTTCTGGCGCAGCGCAACGCTCAGTTCGCCGATTTCGCCATTTACCCCACCATCCGGGCGTTGGGGCAGCTGGGCTTCATTGCCACAGCGGTGCTGGGCGGGGGGATGGCGCTGGGCGGCTCCATCACACTGGGAACCATACAGGCGTTTTTGCAGTATGTTAACCAGATTTCCGAGCCTGTGACCGAGGCCGCCTATGTGATTACCTCTCTCCAGGCGGCCATCGCGGGGGCGGAGCGGGTCTTCACTCTGCTCGACGAGGAGGAGGAACGCCCCAACGGGGAAGGAAGCGCCAATGCCATCACCCAAGGACATGTCACGTTTGAGAACGTGCGCTTCGGCTATACGCCAGACCGGGTTTTGATCAAGAATCTCAACTTGGAGGTGCGTCCCAACGAGATGGTGGCCATCGTCGGCCCCACAGGAGGAGGAAAGACGACGCTAGTCAATCTCCTTATGCGCTTTTATGAACTCGACGGCGGCTCCATCTCCATCGACGGACAGGATATCACAGCTATGCCTAGGTGTGAAATGCGCCGGCGTATCGGCATGGTACTCCAGGACGCTTGGCTTTTTGAAGGTACCATTTCGGAAAATATCGCCTACGGAAAACAGGACGCTACCAGGGAGGAAATTGTGGCCGCCGCCAAAGCTGCCTGCTGCGACCATTTTATCCGCACCCTTCCCAAGGGTTACGACACCATTCTTACCGGTGAGGCAGCCGGCGTGTCTCAGGGACAGATGCAGCTGCTGACCATCGCACGGGCCATGCTCACCGATCCCGCCATTCTGATTTTGGACGAGGCCACCTCCAGCGTGGACACCCGTACCGAGATGGAGATTCAGAAGGCGATGGCCCGCCTCATGCGGGGCAGGACCAGCTTTGTTATCGCCCACCGGCTGTCCACCATCCAAAACGCCGATCTGATTCTCGTAGTAAAAGACGGCGACATTGTAGAACGGGGCAGCCACGCGCAGCTTTTGCAGTTGGGCGGCTTTTACGCTTCGCTTTACCACAGCCAGTTTGAGGCGGCGTAACCATTCGAAACGCTTCGTCTTCGTCCGTTTTAACTGTTTTTTCTAATTTGTCCCGGAGCGGCGAACCGACATGACCATCAGCTTGAAAAGGCCCGATAAGCGCCTGATACTGACTAACGTCCCAAGGCGCACTGAAAAAGATATTTTCTAGCATCACTTGCCCTTCCATCCTGTTAACAGACCTACCTCGCTTTTGCTTCAGGCATGAAGCGAAAGCCGGGTCCACAACCTTCACCGGTTATGCCGGTGGTTTGCGTAACAACAAAAAGCCTCAAACGATACCATATCGTTTGAGGCTTTTTTTCTTACATTATGAGAAAAACGCACGGCCTTTTCGTTTCATCCGGCAGCCACTCCGCCGTTTCACTCGCATCCGCCGCGAAACCTTTTCAAAGGCAGGTTAAATCACAAGCACTCCCGTGGCGTTCAGAATGGAGCTGACCAGAATAGCGACGATCAGGATCGGGGCAATGTACTTAATCATGACCACAAACATTTTCTCACCGTGGAATTTCGAGGAAAGCTTGACTTCATCGGAGATGACCTTGGTCTTAATGATCCATCCCACGAAGATGCAGGTAAAGAATGCCACAATGGGCATGAGCACGCTGTTGCTGAGGAAATCGAAGAAGTCGAGAATGGACATGCCGAGAATCTGGACGTTCTCCCAGATGCCGAAGCCCAGAGAGGACGGAACAGCGATCACAATTGCGCCCAGTGCCACCACCAGGCAGGTGACCTTCCGGCTCCAATGGAGTTTATCCTGAAGGATGGACACAACCGTTTCCATCAGGGAGATGGCAGAGGTCAGCGCCGCAAACAAAACCAGCAGGAAGAAGGCGCCGCCGATGATAAGGCCGCCGGTCCCCATGCTTTCGAATACCTTGGGCAGCGTGACGAACATCAGGCTTGGGCCCTGCTGAAGCTGGGACTGGTCGCCGCCGGAAAAGACGAAAACCGCCGGCACGATCATCAAGCCCGCCACAAGGGCGATTCCGGTATCAAACACTTCGATCTGCTTCACCGACTTCTCCAGGTTCGCTTCCTTTTTCATATAAGAGCCATAGGTAATCATAATGCCCATGGCAAGCGACATGGAGTAAAACAGCTGCCCCAGAGCGGCGAGCACCGTCATGGGAGAAAACTTGCTGAAATCAGGCGTAATGTAGTAAAGCACGCCTTCCCACGCGCCCGGCATAGTAATGGTGTACACCGCAACCACGACGGAGAGCACCACCAAAACCGGCATCAGAATCTTGCTGGCCTTTTCAATGCCCTTTTGCACCCCGAGCAGCACGATGATGGCGGTTGCTGCGATAAACACGCACAGCCAGAAAATCGGCTGCATGGGCTGGGAAATAAAGCTTGAGAAAAAGTCGTTACCGGCGGCAGCACCGCCGTCCCCAGCTACATAAGAGGCAAAGTACTTGACCACCCAGCCGCCGATGACGCAGTAGTAGGGGAAAATAATCATCGGGACAATGGAGGTCAGCCATCCTAAAAAGGAAAACTTTTTATTGAGCGACCGGAACGCGCCGATGGCGCTCAGCCCGGTTTTCCGGCCAAGAGCGATTTCTGCGATCATCAGGGTAAAGCCGAAGGTGACCGCAAGAATGATATAAACAAGCAGGAAAATTCCACCGCCGTATTTCGCCGCCAGATAGGGAAACCGCCATATGTTTCCCAAGCCTACCGCGGAACCTGCCGCAGCCAATACAAAACCGATTCTGCTGGAAAAGTTACTTCGTTCCTTCATGACCGACATCCTTTTCTGTTTGCTTTTTTTGCTTCTCCCCTTCCCTTTGGAAGAAGAAATGCGTTTCATAGATATTGATTATGCCATGTATTCACAAATATTTCAATCTTTCTTCTGAATAAAACCACAATTTCTTTTTATTTCGTTCATATTATACAAAGCTTTTTGGAAATATTCTACGTTTTCTTTCCCTGTTTCTATCCTCGCTTACAAAAAATTACTTGCATTGTGTGTTCGCCTGCTCTTCCATTATGCTATAATAAAGAAATTCTCCATCCGCATTTTTCGAAAACGAAACCGCTTGGACCCATAACCAAAACCCGCCGTGTGGATGGACGCGGCGTAAGGAGAGAATGCCATGCATCTGAAAAAGTGGGCCGCCCTGCTTTTGTGCCTGCCGCTTCTGGGGACGCTTGCCGGCTGTTCGGCACAGGAACCCGGGACGTCCGCCCTGTCCTCCCCTGTTTCTTCGAATGCCGCCGCAAATGCGAACGTTACGGTAGTCATCCCCTCCGTCATTCTGGAAGGCGCCAACGTGGAGCAGACGAAGAAAAAAGCCTATTCCAGCGGAGTAGCTCAGGTGACGGAGAACGACGACGGTTCCCTGACCTATCGGATGACTCAAAATGTGTACGAACGGATGGCAGAAAGCACTCAGAAGGACTTGGAACGCCTTTTGGCTTCCTTTCAAGCAGGGACGGATTTTCCCTCCATCAAGGAAGCAAAGGCAGATGAGGGATATCATAGCATTGTTCTGCTTGCCGACCGGGCTGCATACCAGTCCGGCTATGATTCCGCCGCCCTGTCCACGGTGGGAGTGAGCGCGGTATTGTACCAAGTTTTTCACGGGGTAAGCTCACAAGCGGTCAGCGTGACGGTGACGCTTGAGGACGCTGCCACCGGCGAACGCTTTGGGGCCTATACGTACCCGATGGACGCCTAAGGCAAATCCGGTTTTCCTGCCGGTGCGTCAGGGGATGTGCCTGTTTGCCGCGAGCGGCTTAGGCAAGCCCGGCAAACACCTGGACCCAGCCGCAGACACGGTATTAGAAAACTATCACGACAAAACAGAAGGCCCCGGTTCTGCCCGGGGCCTTCTTCTTATGCACAGCTTCTTATTTCAGGAAGCCTTCGATGATTTTCGCTTCCGCCTCTTCCTCGCTCAAGCCCAGCGTCATCAGCTTGACGATCTGCTCCCCCGCGATCTTGCCGATGGCGGCCTCGTGGATAAGAGCGGCGTCCAGATGGTTGGCGGTGAGCTCCGGGATGGCGCTGACCACCCCTTCGTCCATGATAATGGCGTCGCACTCGGAGTGTCCCGAGCAGTTGGTATTGCCGTTGATCTTGGAGCGAAACACCTGCTTGGAACGGCCTTTGGCCACCGATCGGGAAATCAGGTCGGCGCCCGAACCCATGCCGTTTAGATCCACTTCAAAGTTGGTTTCGGCGGTCTGTTCCCCGTCGGTCATGATCTTTTCCTTAATGACCAGCTTGGCGTTTTCTCCCAGCACGCCTCTGGTCACCCGGTCGGTGGAGTCCACCCCTTTGATCTGGGTGGTGTCCATCTCCAGATAGCCGCCCTCGCCGATGTCCACAAAGGTGCGGGGATTGATGACCCGCTTGCCGGTCCCCTTGCCCACGCCGATGTGCTTTTCCACATACTTGACCCGGGCGTTTTTCCCCAGGAAAAACCGGTGGATGCCGTTGTGCTGGGATTCTTCTTCCCCGTCGGTGTGCACGCCGCAGCCGGCTACCACCGTTACGTCCGCGTCATCCCCGATATAAAAGTCGTTATACACTAAGTCGTTGACGTCCGAATGGGTGACGCAGGCGGGAATATAAACCGTTTCGCCCTTGGTTTGGGGCTGGACGATGATATCGATGCCGGGCTTGTCGGTTTTGGGATTGATCTGGATGTGCTCAGTGGACTGACGTGCGGCACACTGCCCGTCCTCCCGGATGTTATAGGCGCCGCCGGGCACCCCGGGCAGGTCGGAAATCAGCTCGAGCAGGTTTTTGGTAATGTCATTCATGGCAAAATCCCTCCTGATTGGGGCAGAACGAGCAGCTTTCCCCTTTGAGAAGATGGGGCAGGATTTGGTCTCTTGGCCCCTGGGCGGTAATCTTCCCGCCGGCAAGCACCACGATTTCGTCGGCAATTTCCAGAATCCGCTCCTGGTGAGAGATGATCAAAATGGAGGAACCTTGAATCTCCCGGCGCAGCTTAAGGAATACCTCAATGAGGCTATTGAAGCTCCACAGGTCAATCCCGGCCTCCGGCTCGTCAAAGATGGTAAGCTTGGATTTGCGCGCAAGCGACATGGCGATTTCGATGCGCTTGATTTCCCCGCCCGACAGGCTGGCGTTGAGCTCACGGTCAATATAGTCCTTCGCGCAAAGGCCCACGTCGCACAGATAGGTGCAAAGCTGGGACTCGGGCAGGTCGCCCCCCGCCGCCAGACGAACCATGTCCCGCACGGTGATGCCCTTAAACCGCACCGGCTGCTGAAAGGCAAAACCGATGCCCAGGTTCGCCCGCTCGGTGATGGAGCGGTTGGTGATGTCCTCGCCGTTAAACCGGATGGTTCCCTCGGCGGGGGAAAGAATGCCGGCGATGGTTTTCGCCAGGGTGGATTTTCCTCCGCCGTTTGGCCCGGTGATGACGACAAACTTGCCGCTTCCAATGGTGAGATCGATATGTTTGAGGATTTCCTTGCCGTCGTCTACGGACAGGGAAACGTTTTCAAGCTGCAGCATGTGCCTCTCTCCTATTTCTGCGTCCAACCGGGACAAAGCCCGGCTTATTTTTGCCGCGGTAACGTTGCGATGCAACTAAACCATATTATACTGTTTTACTCCAAAAAACACAATAGGGCTTTTTCCACTCAGTCCCGTCCAAGGACGGTTTCCGAGTTCCTTTCCTCAGCGCAAAAGGGCGTACATGCACGAATCAAACACCTTGCCGTTTTTGTAAATGCTGCGGCGCAGCACCCCTTCCAGCTCAAAACCGGCTTTCTGGAGGGCACGTTTGGAGCCGATGTTGTGCGCAAAGGGCTGGGCGAAAATGCGCACCAGGTCGTAGCGTGCAAAGGCCTCGTCGCATAAAAGCCGGATGGCCCGGCTCATGATGCCGTTGCCCCAGTATTCCTCCGCCAGCCAATAGCCGATTTCCGCGCTTTTGCAGCAAACGTCCTCTCCAAGAAAAATACCGATGCTGCCCACTGCTTCCCCGTTCACCTCAATGGCCCGCACGTATTGTCTCTCCTCGGACGCGTTCAGACAGGAGCGCACGTAAGCCGCCGCGTCCTCGTACCGGTAAGGATGGGGAAAGGCGTCGCGCAGATTGTCCGCGATTCTTTTGTTGTCCGCGTGTTTGGCCACGCTTATAATGTCGCTTTCCCGCCATGGGCGTAGAACAAATTCCATGGTTGGCCCCTCTTTTCCAATTCATATGGTTTCTATTTTACCATGTTGCGCCGCACCTTTCAATTTTTTTGACGAAACCTGAAAAAAATGCAGATTGGGGCTTGCTTTTGACGAAAAAATTGTGTATGATACCGATAGCAGTTAAACGCTTTAAAGCTTTAAAGTGTTTGTGGGGTAAAAATGAAGAAGGAAGGGTTTACTCTTGAGCAAGGAAATGACCATCTGGGTCGTCATCGCGGTGTACGCAGTGTTTATGCTGGTCATCGCCATTTTAAACTCCCGCAACAGCCGGGACATCTCCACCTTTACGGTGGGCGGACGAAACGCGGGGGCGTGGATTTCCGCTTTGTCTTACGGTACCTCCTATTTCTCGGCCGTCATGTTCGTTGGCTATGCAGGGGGCTCGGGCTGGAAATACGGCCTGTGGGCGGTGCTTCCAGGCATCGGCAACGCCATCATCGGGGCTATGCTTGCGTGGCTGGTGCTGGCAAAACGCACTCGTAAGGTAACCAGGCGGCACGACATCAAGTCCATGCCGCAGCTTTTTGAAAAGCGCTTTGGAAGCCAGTCGATGAAAATGTTTGCTGTGGCGGTCATTTTCATCTTCCTGCTCCCCTACTCCGCTTCCGTCTACAAGGGGCTTACCAGCGTCTGTTCGGTGCTTCTGGGAGTGGACGATACCATCTGCATGATCATCATTGCGGTGGCCTCCGCTTTGATCGTGATTTTGGGCGGCTATGTGGCCACGCTGAAGGCTGACTTTGTCCAGGGCATCATCATGATGTTCGGCGTAGCGGCGCTTCTCTTTGCGGTGTTCCGCTGCCAGCAGGTGGGCGGCCTTGCCACCGGCATTGAGCGCATGCAGGCATATATGGCTGAGAACCCCATGGGCACGATGGATTACGTTTCCCTGTGGGCCACGGTGCTGATGACCAGCTTCGGAACCTGGGGCCTGCCGCAGATGATCCACAAGTATTATGCCATCAAGGACGACCACGAGGTCAAGCGCGGCGTCATCATCTCCACCTTCTTCTGCCTGCTGGTGGCGGGCGGCGGTTACGCCATCGGCGCTTTCTCCCACCTGTTCACCTTTACCGGCGGGGAAAACGGCCTTCCGGCCGGAGGGGCGGACTATATCATTCCCAATATGCTCAATGACGCGGGCCTTCCGTACATTCTGCTGGGTGTGGTGCTCGTGCTGCTCATCGCCGCCTCGGTTTCCACCCTGTCGAGCATCACCATCACCGCCAGCTCCACGGTGTCCATGGACCTGGTCAAATCCAAGATTCTCAAGAACATGAGCGAAAACACCACCGCTACCTTTACACGGGTGTTCTGCCTGCTGTTCATCATCCTGTCTTACTTTATCGCCAATTCCGATACTCCCATTCTCGACATGATGTCCTACTCCTGGGGAATCATTTCCGGCTCCTTCCTGGCGCCTTACGCGGTGTCCCTCTACTGGAAGGGCATCAATAAAGCCGGGGCCTGGGCGGGCATGCTGGGCGGGTTCCTCACCGCCTTTATACCGGTGGCCATTTCGGGCTTTACTACTCCTTACGGCCCGATTTACGCCTGCGCGGCTATGGTAGTGTCGCTGATTCTCTGCTTTGCGGTCAGCGCCGTCGCCTCCAAGATGCAGCTCAAGAGCGGCGCGCGAAACGACGCGTTTTACGCGGAAAAGCCCGCAGAGGAAGCCTGATCTTCCCTGTGCAGTCAGGCCTTTGATGTTACCGGGGGCTTGCGCAAGTCCCGGGTAGCAAGCCGAAACCCGCGGCGGCCGATTTGGCCGCCGCGGGTTTTTCTTTGGTTTCGCAAACCACCGGCTCTGGCAGGGAAGGTATTCTATAAAATCGCTTTCGCTCCCAACATGGATCAAAGCAAGCTGCTGGCAGCATGCTTCCGACGGCGGAAAGGCCTTCCCTGCTTTCCTCTTTGCGGGCTATCCAGTTGGAAAATAGTCCGGTACGTTTTGTTGCTCTGATAAGGCTTAATTTAGTCACCAGCTCAGATGAAGGCTATGACAATAAAAGTTCCCGGATAAAAGGAATTCGCCCTTCCATTCCTTAACCGGCTTTCCATCCGACGCACGGTTCGATTTCAAGCACGGTTTTGTGCATACGGGCGGCTTCGGGCTTCTGCAAAGAGCCGGGACCGGCAGACGCGGCACCGCAAGCCTTGTGGTTTCGCGAAGGTTTGGCTGTCCTTAAGGCCGGAACAAGGCAGCGTTTCTGGAGTGGCAGCAATTAAGAAGGGCGGCGCCGCAGCGCCGCCCTTCCTGGTTATCCGCCTTTGGTAAATTCGCTGAACTGCGCCTCGAGCCCTGCTGACGGGACTAAAATGCTTTTTAAGGCGCCCGTCTGCCGGTCCATGGAAACGGTAAAGTCGCCGGTGTCGGTTTTGCCGTGCAAAACAAGCTCGTTTTCCCCGGTTTCGATGGACATGCCGTCCTTCGCCGCGGTTTTGTTGAACACATCGATGAGGATGCTGCCGAACAGGGAGTCCGGAAGGGTCGCTGGGTCGATCCCCACCGACAGACCCAGATACCCCAGCTGAATCTGCTGGCCGGTCCATTCCACTTTCAGGCCCTTGAGGCTCGCCGGTTCGAGCACCTCGATGGTATAAAGCCCCGGCGAGGGGCTGACCACATTGGCCTTGATGTCCATTTCGTTATAATGAATGTCCGCCACGCAGGAAAACTGGCTCGAGAGGGTATCGGGCTGGGACGGGGCCGCGCCCCCTCCTCCCTGGCCGCCGCAGCCGGTCAGCACCATCAGTACCGCCAGCAGCAGGCCGATTACCTTTTTCATTCAATGCATCACCCTTGCGTTTCAATCTCGAGAAAGAGCGCGGGCAGCTGGTGAAGCAAATCGGATGGGAGCATAGCCTGCTGGGACAGGTCTTTTGCAGCCCGGTCACCCGCTTTTCCATGCAGGTAAACCCCGCACATGGCGGCTTTTTCCGGGTCCATTCCCTGGGCCAGGAAGGAAGCGATCATGCCGGCCAAAAGGTCCCCACTTCCGCCTTTGGCCATGCCGGGATTCCCGGTGGCGTTGACCAGACAGCGCCCGTCCGGCAGGCCGATCACCGTTCCCGCTCCCTTGAGCACCAGCACCACGCCATGCTCCACGGCGAATTCCCGGGCGTTCTCCAACCGTCTTGACTGGATTTCCTCAATGGATTTGCCCGTCAGGCGGGCCATTTCACCGGGATGGGGGGTGAGTACCAACGGTGCGCCGGCTCTTTTCCATATATCTATATGCTTGGCGGCGCAGTTTATACCGTCCGCGTCCAGGACGATGGGGGCAGTGCTGTGCAAAAGCAGATCCTCGACGATTTTCTGGGTATCCCCGTTGCAGCCCAGGCCACAGCCGATCAGGCAAGCGCAAGCGGTATGCAGGCGGCTGCGCAGCACCGGCGCGCCGTCGGCTGACAGGGTTCCTCCTTCCGTTTGAGGCAAGGGACAAAGGACCGGCTCGGTCAGCCGACCGGCCAGAACGGTACACGCGTCCTTGGGTGCCGCCAAGTATACAAGCCCCGCTCCGCAGCGCAAAGCGGCGCTGACGCTTAAGAAAGCCGCCCCGGTCATCCCCACGCTGCCCACCACGCACAGGAGCTTGCCGAAGTCCCCTTTGTTGGTATTCTGCCTGCGGGGGGAAAAGCAGCGGCGCACCGATTTTTCCGAAATCCCGGAGATTTGGCTTTCTTCCTGCCCGATAATGTCCTCCCCGATGCCCACCGGCGTGACCAAAATCCTGCCGCAAACATCTTTGGCCGGGTACACGGCATGTGCCGGCTTTAAGGTAGAGAAGGATACGGTCAGGTCGGCATGGATGCAAACCTCGGGGACAAAGCCGCTGTCGCTGTCAAGGCCGCTTGGCACGTCTAAGCTTGCTACCGGGGCTTTTGCCCCGTTTGCGACAAGAACAAGGCGGTCATACGGTGCGCGAAGCTCTCCGTGAAACCCGATGCCGAACATGGCGTCCACAATCAGCCCCGCTCGGGAAAGAAGCGCGGTGCCTTCCTCCAAATCCTCCGTCATCAATACCGGCAGGTCTTGAAGAAGGTCGCACATGTAGGCGGCGTCTCCGGTTTTGGGAGGGCCGCCGGCCAACACCACCGACACCTTCGCCCCCTTCTGGCACAGGCGGCGGGCTACCACGAACCCATCTCCGCCGTTATTGCCCTTGCCGCACAGGACCACCACCGGGCCGTCTATGTTCGGATAAGCTTCCCAAATGAGTTCAGCGGCGGCCGTACCGGCGTTCTCCATGAGCTGCCGATAACCGGTTCCTTGTTCTACCGCCTTCGCTTCGATGTTTCGGGTGGCTTGTGCCGTTAAGATACGCATCGTTTGTTCCTCCTTCGTTTGCCTTCGCAATCACCGCTTTTCAGATGGGAAAGGGGTTGGCTTAAGCGGCAAAAAATAAAACTGGAAATCGCTATACCGATGTGTTAGAATATATAATAATTGGAAATCAATTATTATAATGTGTTTTATAGAAAAGAGACAGATTTTCAAAAGTCATTGGTTCTCCTGGAGGATAAATAACGCTAAGAAATATATCATGGGTTTCAGAAGGAGAGAAAATCTACATGAAAAAGTACATTCCTTCCATATTGGCTGCCATCTTTCCCTATAGCGTTTTGTTTGCGTTATATTGCATGTTCAGCGGCTTTTTGATGCACAGCGTCTTTCAGAACAACGGATTTCTGCTTTTGCTGGCGGTGATCCTTTTCTGGGTAGTCTCTCTCGGCTGTGCAGTTGCAACCTGTGTCATAAGCCTTGCGCGAAAATGGGACTCCTACAAGTTCGCACGTGCGAACATGATCCTTAAGCTGATCCCGGTTCCGGCTTATATACTGATTTTTTTAATTGGCTGTGCTTTCCTGATCACCATATTTACTTTTGCAATTTCCTTTATTTTGATGCTGTTGGACGGTATGGCAATTGTACTCAGCGGTCTAATCGGCGTTGCCGCGGTAAAGCGCAATCACAGCGACGGAATTTTGTCCACCAAGGAAATGGTGGCGCATGGGATTCTTCAGTTTGTTTTCTGCGCGGATGTCGTAAGCGCCATTGTGGTATTTTGCAAAGCCAAGCGGGCCAAAAAGCAGCCCGGCAGGATGCATCAGCCCCTGCCGGGCAGCCAGCCGTCCATGTCAGAGGTACAATAAACACATAATCCGCTTTGCTTGCGGCACGATTGTCTCTTTTTGCCTGGTCAGGCAACCGAACCTTGCATCCCTTTATCAAAAACGCCCGGGACAAAGCAATGGCTTCGTTTCCGGGCGTTTTTTCTATTCGCATACCTGTTAAAACGCATCGTCTCCTTGCCTACTCCTATGCAAAAGAAAGCAGACGCATGCAATAAGAACTTCGTTTTCTTACAGCCCTTCGCGGGAAATGTTCCGGTTGAGACAGGGCAGGATGGTCTTGCGGGTGCGCTCATCCGGCTCGAAAATCAGCAGCACATGGCCCATGGTGTCATGGTTGAACACCGCGTAATAAAGGCCGTTCCCTTCCTTTTTAGACGCCACCATCAACCGGGTCGAAAACCGGCGGGAAGCAAATTTCTGTGCCGAATAGCGGCCGAAGTCCTCAAAATCCCGGCAGCGGACGGTGACGACCCGCTTGCGCTTGCGCTGGGCAATGATCCGGTCCACATCCAGCTCGCCGTTTGTAATGATGTACTCAAACTCGATGTTCTGGTTGGAAATCAAGACATAACAGGCGTAAACAATACCGATGATAAACAGAAGCGCCATTTCCGGCATGCCCAGATACCACCAGCTCAGATAGGTCAAAACCGCGGCCAATAAAACCGCGCCCAAAAGGATCAGAACAATCCTCGCAATGTCCTTGCCCTCTTTTTTCCGCCTGACCAGCTGTTCAATAAAAACGTCCAT
>CATONX010000012.1 GCA_951801675.1 uncultured Eubacteriales bacterium
AATTCCACGCTGGAGATCGAAACCCAGGACGTGGTGTGGAGGGCCAACTGTGTGTTCGGCAGGGTGTCGGCAGAGACCACGTATAAAAACGGGCAGACAGGCTCTTAATCGGAAGAAGATTTTGGAAAGTTCACGATAAAGGAGATTCATCGAATGGAAAAAATCCTTGTGCTCGACTTCGGCGGGCAGTACAACCAGTTGATTGCCCGGCGGGTGCGCGAATGCGGCGTGTATTCGGAGGTAAAGCCCTACACCACGCCCCTTTCGGACATTCAGTCGGAGGGCTACCGCGGCGTTATCTTCACCGGCGGCCCCAGCAGCGTGTTCGACGAGGGAGCGCCTACGTGTGAGAAGGAACTGTTCTCGTTGGGCGTGCCGGTTTTGGGCATCTGCTACGGGGCTCAGCTCATGTGCCAGATGTTCGGCGGCGAGGTTTCCCGGGCGGATACCCGGGAATACGGGCTGACCGAGCTTTGCGTGGACAACGCTTCGCCCCTCTTTTCCGACGTGACCAAGGATACCACCTGCTGGATGAGTCATACCAATTACATAAAGACGCCGCCGGCTGGGTTTACGGTGACGGCGACCACGAAAAACTGCCCGGTAGCGGCGATGGAGTCTAAGGAGCAGGGGCTGTACGCGGTGCAGTTCCACCCGGAAGTCATGCACACGCCGGAGGGCCAGAAGATGCTGCGCCATTTCCTGTTTGAGGTGTGCCATTGCTCGGGAGACTGGCAGATGTCCTCCTTTACCACCCGCGCGATTGCGGAAATCCGCGAGAAGGTGGGGGACAAGCGAGTGCTTTGCGCGTTGTCCGGCGGGGTGGATTCCTCGGTAGCCGCCGTTATGGTACATAAGGCGGTGGGCAAGCAGCTCACCTGTATTTTCGTCGATCACGGCCTTCTTCGCAAAAACGAAGGGGACGAGGTGGAGCAGGTATTCCGGGAGCAGTTTGACATCAACCTCATCCGTGTGGACGCGAAGGACCGCTTCCTTGGCAAGCTCAAGGGGGTCAGCGATCCCGAACGCAAGCGCAAGATCATCGGCGAGGAGTTCATCCGCGTCTTTGAAGAGGAAGCGAAAAAGGTCGGTCAGGTGGAGTACCTGGTGCAGGGCACCATCTATCCCGACGTGATCGAGAGCGGCGCCGGTTCCGCCGCCAACATCAAGAGCCACCACAACGTAGGCGGCCTGCCTAAGGACATTGGGTTTAAAGGCCTCATCGAGCCGCTGCGCGATCTGTTTAAGGACGAGGTGCGCCGGGCAGGGCTTGAGCTTGGCATTCCGGAGTTTCTGGTCTGGCGTCAGCCCTTCCCGGGTCCCGGCCTTGCCATTCGCATTATTGGAGACATCACTGAGGACAAGCTGGACATCTTAAAGGACGCGGACGCCATATTCCGCCAGGAGGTGGCCGATGCAGGGCTTGACCGGTCTATCAACCAGTATTTCGCGGTCTTGACCAACATGCGAAGCGTGGGGGTCATGGGGGACGAACGCACGTATGACTACACGGTTGCTCTGCGTGGCGTCACCACCACCGATTTTATGACGGCTGACTGGGCGAAAATCCCTTACGAGGTGCTGGGAAAGATCAGCTCCCGCATCATCAATGAGGTACCTCACGTCAACCGCATCGTCTACGATATTACCTCGAAGCCGCCGGCCACCATCGAGTGGGAATAAAAGCCGGCATGTCTTAGGCGGACAACCGCCTGAAACGTTCGATCGAAACAGGAATGTGCTTTCAATACATGGAGGGTATTTGACATGCCGACTAAATACGTATTCGTCACCGGAGGCGTGGTATCCGGTCTGGGAAAAGGAATCACCGCGGCGTCCTTGGGCCGCTTGCTCAAGGCCCGGGGCTATAAGGTTACCATGCAGAAGTTCGACCCCTACTTAAACGTGGACCCGGGGACTATGAACCCCTTCCAGCACGGCGAGGTGTTCGTCACCGACGACGGCGCGGAAACCGACCTGGACCTGGGCCATTACGAGCGGTTTATCGATGAAAGCCTGACTCAGAACAGCAACGTCACCTCCGGCCGGGTGTACTGGTCGGTGCTCCACAAGGAGCGAAACGGCGCCTATAACGGTGGTACCGTGCAGGTGATTCCCCATATTACCAACGAAATCAAAAGCCGCATCGCCTTGGGGAAGGACTCTTATGACTTTGCCCTCATCGAAGTAGGCGGCACGGTGGGAGACATCGAAAGCCAGCCGTTTTTGGAGGCCTTCCGCCAGTTTGCCACCGACATCGGCCGCAATAACTGCATTTTCATTCACGTTACCCTGGTGCCCTACTTAAACGCCTCCCGCGAGCAGAAAACCAAACCCACCCAGCACAGCGTCAAGGAACTGCTGGGTCTTGGTATTCAGCCGGACGTGATCGTCTGCCGGTCGGAGAAACCGGTGGGCCGGGACCTGCGCAATAAGATCGCCCTGTTCTGCAACGTGCGAAACGACTGCGTCATCGAGAACCTGGACCTGCCCACTCTCTATGAAGTTCCGCTGGCCCTGGAAAAGGAGCATCTGCCTCAGATCGTGCTGCGGCATTTCGGCATGGAATGTCCCGAGCCCGACCTGACCGGCTGGACGAAGATGGTCAATACCCTCAAGAGCCTGCCGAAAACCGTGAACATCGCCTTGGTGGGCAAATACGTGGGCCTGCACGACGCGTATCTGTCCGTCGCGGAAGCCCTCAAGCACGGCGGCATCGGCAATAACACCGACGTAAACATCCATTGGGTGGATTCGGAGGAGCTGACCGAGGACAACATTGCCCAACGTATGAAGGGAATTGACGGCATTCTGATCCCCGGCGGTTTTGGTACCCGCGGCATTGAAGGCAAGATTGTCGCCGCCCGGTACGCGAGGGAACATAAGGTGCCCTACTTCGGCATTTGCCTAGGTATGCAGATCGCCATCATTGAATTCGGCCGCCACGTCCTCGGGTATGAGGACGCGAACAGCGCCGAGATCGACGCGGCTACCCTTCACCCCTTCATCGACCTGATGCCCGAGCAGAAGGAAGTGGAGCAGATGGGCGGCACCATGCGCCTGGGCAAGTACCCCTGCCATATCCAGGAGGGGTCCAAGGCGTACGAAGCCTACGGCACCCAGGATGTGGAGGAGCGCCACCGCCACCGCTACGAGGTCAACAACGTCTACCGTGATGAACTCGAGCAGTCGGGCATGCTGCTGTCCGGTATTTCGCCGGATAAGCGGATTGTGGAAATGGTGGAGATCCCGGATCACCCGTGGTTTGTGGGCTGCCAGTTCCATCCGGAATTCAAATCCCGTCCCAACCGTCCCCATCCGCTCTTTTCCGGTTTTGTGGGTGCGGCGGTGAAGTACAGCGAAAGCAAATAACGAGAGCTTGACAGGGCGGGAACCGATCCCGCCCTGTTTTGGTATGGTGAGGAGAGACCTTTTCCAGGCATACGATTCTGGACGGCTCAAAGCAATGCAAACGAAACTTACGGTACAAGGAATCCATCCGGGTACCAATCCATAAAACGGAGAGTGAACAACCGATATGATCGCTTTGATTGATTATGGTGCTGGCAACTTAAAAAGCGTGCAAAAGGCCTTCGCTCATTTGGGAGAGCCGGTGACGCTGACGGCGGACAAGGACGTGATCCTCTCGGCGGACGCGGCGATTCTGCCCGGCGTGGGCGCGTTTGGAGACGCCATGAGATCCCTGGAGGAACGGGGGCTGCCCCAGGTCATCCGCAGCTTTGTGGAAACCGGGCGGCCTTTTCTCGGCATCTGCCTGGGTCTTCAGCTTCTTTTTGAGGAAAGCGAAGAAACCCCAGGCGTAAAGGGACTTGGAATCCTCAAGGGGAGGGTACGCCGGTTTTCGGAGGAAATCCGCCTGAAAATCCCTCACATCGGGTTTAACTCGGTGACTTACCGGAAAGACAGCCGGCTGTTTGCCGGGCTGCCGGAAGAACCTTACTATTACTTTGTCCACTCCTACTATTGCTTTGCCGAGGACCGGTCGGTGAGCGCGGCCATGGCCAACTACGGCATCGACTTTGACGCGGCGGTGGAGAAGGACAATCTGTTTGCCGCCCAGTTCCACCCGGAAAAGAGCGGGCGGACGGGCCTGGGCACACTGGAAAACTTCATCCGCGCAGTCAGAACCAGCAAGGAGGGGTAAAGCGATGTATGCAAAACGGATCATTCCCTGTCTCGACGTGCACAACGGCCGGGTAGTCAAGGGAGTCAACTTTGTAAACCTCAGGGACGCCGGCGACCCGGTGGAGATCGGTGCCGCCTATGACAAGGCGGGCGCGGACGAGCTGGTGTTTCTGGACATCACCGCTTCTTCCGACGCGCGCAGCATTGTGCTGGATATGGTGGCGAGGGTGGCGGATACGGTGTTTATCCCCTTTACCGTCGGAGGCGGTATCCGCACGGTGGACGATTTCAAAGAGATTTTACGGGAAGGTGCGGACAAAATCTCCATCAATTCTTCTGCCGTTCAGCGTCCTGCGCTTATCCGGGAGGCGGCGGACAAATTCGGCAGCCAGTGCGTGGTGGTGGCCATCGACGGCAAGCGCAAGGCGGATGGTTCCGGGTTCGAGGTCTACATCAACGGAGGCCGCACGCCCACCGGCATCGACGTGGTGGAATGGGCGGTGCGCGCCAATGAGCTGGGGGCGGGAGAGATTCTCTTAACCGGCATGGACACCGACGGCACCAAGGCCGGGTACGACATTCCCATGACCAAGGCGGTGTCCTCCCAGGTGGACATACCGGTAATTGCCTCCGGCGGTGCCGGCGCCTATGAGCATTTTTACGACGTGCTTACCGAAGGCGAGGCGGACGCGGTGCTGGCGGCCTCTTTGTTTCACTATAAAGAGATGGAAATTGCCGACTTAAAGGAGTATCTCAAAAAGAATGGCATCCCTGTCCGGCCGGTGGAGCTGGAAACGAAAGAAATGTGAACTTTTCCTGGAATTTGTTGACTTGTACCCGTCCCGGTAGTACCATGAAGGCAGGAAAGGGGCCTGTTTCCCTTTCCGGGAGTACCTGCTTTTCGTTGGAATGCACCATCCGAATGAGAAGGAGCGTGAGCCGAATGGCGAATTTATGGGAATTTACATTGCGTACGGGAGAACAAGGCTGTTACAACATCACCCAGAGCGTGAAGGACGCCATCAAGGAGAGCGGCGTGGAAAGCGGAATCGCGGTGGTTTTCTGTCCTCACACGACGGCTGGGATCACCATTACCGAGAACCACGATCCCGATGTCTGCGAGGATGTGCTGCTGGGGTTTGACCGGGCGTTCCCGGACACGCCGGATTTCAAGCACATGCAGGGGAATTCCTTTGCCCATCTCCGTTCCAGTGCAATGGGATGCTCAGTCACGATCATTGTGGATGAGGGGTGGCCCCTTCTGGGCGTGTGGCAGGCGGTCTATTTCTGTGAATTCGACGGGCCGCGCACCCGGGAATACTACGTCAAGGTTCTTGGCGATCAGATGCAGGTCCCCTTTGATGACGATGACCTGGATGAAGAAGATGAGAATATGGGGTTCGATGAGGAGCCTCTGGTATAAGCGTAAAACTGCAAAACCGCACCCGCTAAAAAGCGGGTGCGGTTTTGTTGCATAAAGTGGTCTGATGGAAAAAGGCGCTCCGGAATGCTCCGGAGCGCCTTTGATTCTATGCCAAACGGTTCTGTCACGGGACAAACCCATTTACGCTAAAATTCTTGCCTCGCCCAAATCCCCAATTCTTGAGCCTTTCCAACCGCCAATTTTATCGACATTAAAGCCAAGTCAGAAAAACCATTGCTCCTGCTGCCTATAATGAAATTATATTCCACATTTATAGAGCAATCTCATGCATTATATTTTGAACCCCAAATCACTTTCAGTTCTGCCGCTTCTATACTTAACGTCAATTATTTTTCTGTCCTTCTTTTAAGAAGAAAAAAATTAATGCCTTTTCTCATCATTTAAAATATCTCCACATGCTCTATATCTGATAACCGTACCGTATAAATAACACTTTCATCATCCAAATGGGACGGTTCTTCTTTATAATTCTTATTTGTCTCCTTATCAAACTTTCCAAATGCAGATATAGCAAGCCATGATTCTTCTCCTTTTTCCTCAAGATTTTTTTGATGTCCAATCAAGTAATAATCCTTATCTTTTAGATATATTTTTAAATTAGAACCATTCTCCCAGTCAATTACATCACGCCATATATCCTCATTTGCAGTTTTATGAAATAGCCGCACCATTACATTGGAAAACCATTTTCTCGAAACTATAAACGCAATTAAAAAAGCCAAGATAGTTCCCATAAATATTGCTATTGCAGAATTGATTAATGCATTGTCTGGCATGGATGAAATGAATGTTATATTTGCTCTTATGAATGATATGATTGTAATCAAAATATAACTTACTACACATGACATCAGGTTCATCATATAATCGGACATTTTCTTAGAACAAAAATATCGAAATATAAACAACGTCCAATATCCTGGAATAAAATATTGCAATACTTTTGGAATATTATCTAATATCAAAATCAATTCTTCTATAATGTATCACTCCTTTTTATCATTGTTTTGCCCAGATTTTTTCCCAGTCATCTTTTCAATATTATATGGCTTTGTATTTTGAGATTCTAATGTAAAATTTACTCTTTTCTGCTGATTGTTAATCTCAAAACAAGGGGCTTTTTTCTTTTTTGATTTTTTTACATTATTCCCCATTTCAAATCCTCCTGATATTAAGTATTTTTATTATACACCAATATTAAATAAATGGATAGACTTGGATTTTACTTTTTCTGTATTACTTTATTGTTCCATTTAAGGTTTCCTCCTTTAAACACAATACAGAAAAACGGTTGATGTTGCGATTTCTGCGCATTTTTTCTGGCAATGTGAGTAAAAAATAAGACCTCATACCAGACTTTCATCTGATACAAGGTCTTTGTTTTTATTTGGGGCAAACTTTTTTGGCTAAATAAGTTTGCCATTTAACACGGTTCTTATTTCGCGTTCTTTTCCTTCAAAGCGGCCTGCGCGGCAGCCAGACGCGCGATCGGCACACGGAAGGGAGAGCAAGACACGTAGTTGAGACCGATGCTGTGGCAGAACTCCACCGAGCTCGGGTCGCCGCCGTGCTCACCGCAGATGCCCAGCTTGATGTTCGGACGGGTTTCACGGCCCAGCTTGGCCGCCAGCTTAACCAGCTGACCCACGCCCTTCTGGTCGAGTCTCGCAAAGGGATCGGACTCGTAGATCTTCGCGTCATAGTAGGCATCCAGGAACTTGCCCGCATCGTCACGGCTGAAGCCGAAGGTCATCTGGGTCAGGTCGTTGGTGCCGAAGGAGAAGAACTCCGCCTCCTTGGCAATCTCGTCAGCCGTAACGGCAGCGCGCGGGATTTCGATCATAGTACCCACATGGTATTCCATCTCCAGGCCGGATTCAGCGATCAGCTTATCCGCCACGCCGGTGACCACATCCTTGACGTACTTGAGCTCCTTGACCTCGCCGACCAGCGGGATCATGATCTCAGGTACGATGTGGTATTCCGGATGCTTCTTCGTCACATTGATAGCGGCGGAAATAACCGCTTCGGTCTGCATTTCCGCGATTTCGGGATAAGAAACCGCCAGACGGCAGCCGCGGTGACCCATCATGGGGTTAAACTCATGCAGCGAAGCGATAACCTGCTTGAGCTCGTCCACCGTGATTTTCAGCTCGCCCGCCAGCTCCTCGATGTCCTCTTCCTTGGTGGGGAGGAACTCATGCAGCGGGGGATCCAGGTAACGGATGGTAACCGGACGGCTTTCCATGACCTCGTAGAGGGCCTCAAAGTCGCCCTGCTGGTAGGGGAGAAGCTTGGCGAGAGCCGCCTTGCGGGCCTCGACGGTCTTCGCGACGATCATCTCGCGGATGGCCTTGATCCGGTCGCCTTCGAAGAACATGTGCTCGGTGCGGCAAAGGCCGATGCCTTCCGCGCCGAACTTGACCGCCTGGGCTGCGTCACGGGGCGTATCCGCATTGGTGCGGACCTTAAGCACGCGCACCGCGTCCGCCCACGCCATGAACCGGCCGAAATCACCGGAAATGGTGGCTTCCACAGTGGGGATGGCTTCGGCATAGATGTTGCCGGTAGAGCCGTCGATGGAGATATAGTCGCCTTCCTTGATGGTCTTGCCGGCCACCTCGAAGTATTTCTCTTCTTCATGCATCTTGATGTCGCCGCAGCCGGAGACACAGCAGGTGCCCATGCCGCGGGCCACGACCGCCGCGTGAGAGGTCATGCCGCCGCGCACGGTCAGGATGCCCTGAGCCGCCGCCATGCCTTCGATGTCCTCCGGAGAGGTTTCCAGACGGACAAGGACAACCTTCTCACCCTTCTCCGCCCATTCTTTGGCGTCTTCAGCGGTGAAGACCACCTTGCCGGTAGCAGCGCCGGGAGAAGCCGCCAGACCGCTGGCGATGGGCTTCGCAGCCTTGAGGGCCGCCGCGTCAAACTGCGGGTGCAGCAGGGAATCGAGCTGCTTGGGCTCCACGCGCATGACCGCTTCTTCCTTGGTGATCATGCCTTCGTCCACCAGGTCCACGGCGATCTTCAGAGCCGCGGCGGCGGTGCGCTTGCCGTTTCTGGTCTGCAGCATGTAAAGCTTGCCGTTTTCAATGGTAAACTCCATGTCCTGCATGTCGCGGTAATGGGTTTCCAGACGGTTGGCGATCTCAGCAAACTGATCGTAAACCTCCGGCATGATTTCCTTGAGCTTTTCGATCTTCTGGGGAGTACGGATGCCGGCCACCACGTCTTCGCCCTGGGCGTTGATGAGGAATTCGCCGAACAGCTTCGCCTCGCCGGTGGCGGGGTCACGGGTGAAGGCCACGCCGGTGCCGGAACGGTCGCCGGAGTTGCCGAAGACCATCATCTGCACGTTGACGGCGGTGCCCCAGCTGTAGGGGATGTCGTTCATGCGGCGGTAAACGTTGGCGCGGGGGTTATCCCAGCTGCGGAACACCGCGCGGACCGCTTCCATGAGCTGCTCGCGGGGATCAGACGGGAAATCCACGCCCTTGTTCTCTTTATAGAATTCCTTGAAGCGCACGACCATTTTCTTCATGTCGTCCGCATCGAACTCGGTATCCAGCTTAATGCCCTTTTCTTCCTTCATCTCGTCGATGATGCGCTCGAAGGAGGACTTGGGCAGCTCCATGACCACGTCGGAGAACATCTGGATGAAGCGGCGGTAAGAGTCGTAAGCGAAACGGGGGTTGTTGGTGATTTTGGCGAGACCCTCCACCACCACGTCGTTGAGACCCAGGTTGAGGATGGTGTCCATCATGCCGGGCATGGAAGCGCGGGCGCCGGAACGCACGGAAACAAGCAGCGGATTCTCCGGGTCGCCGAACTTCTTGCCGGCGAGCTCTTCCATCTTCGCAAGATTCTCGGTGATCTGCTCTTGGATTTCCGGCGCGATGGTACGGCCGTCTTCGTAATAGCGGGTGCAGGCCTCCGTGGAAACGGTGAAGCCCTGAGGAACGGGCATGCCGAGATTGGTCATTTCGGCAAGGTTGGCGCCTTTGCCTCCGAGCAGCTCACGCAGGGAGCTTTTGCCCTCGGAGAAAAGGAACACGTACTTGTGGCTCATCAAAATCTACCTCCTGAATTTGTAACGTGATCCCAGGTTCCTTACAAGGAAAGAAACTGGGAGTCAACACTTCTAAAAGTATCCAAGCTATTATAGCAAAGTTCATGCAGGTTTTCCACACTTTTTTCATAAAAAAACGAAATCCATTGGCATTTCTTTCGAATTTCCCGTTTGCGAATGCGGAAAACCCGTGATTTTAACGAGAAGGACGGCTCTGAAGATAGGCAAGCAGCCGGTCGTAGGAGACGTTGAGAATCAGCTCTTCGGGGAACCCGATCTCCTCGAGCATTTCCCCGGCGCCGCCGGGCTGGCCTACGTGCAGATGAAAATGCGCGTCCGAATCCACACACACCGGCACTTCGTACCGCCGGCACAGCTCAGCCACCTTTCGGCAGTTGCCCGCCGACTCGGGGCGGACCCGGAAGGTATTGGCGTTGATTTCGATGAGCTTGTGCTTCTCGGCGCAGGCCTTCACGACTGTTTCATAATCGCAGACGTACCGGGGCGTTCCGATGTGCCCGAGCAGGTCCACCAGCGGGTTATCGACGACCTTCAGCCATGCCTCGGTCACGTCCTCAGGGGAATCCATGACCGCGGTGGATTTGTGCATGGACGCCACCACCCAGTCGAGCTGCTTTAGAATCCGCTCCGGCATATCCAGGGTGCCGCCCTTTTGCACGTTTGCTTCCACCCCCATCAAAAGGCGCACGCCGAAGAGCTCACGGGGGAGCGACTTCATGATTTCAAAGTGCCAGATATGGGGGGAATCCTCCAGCGCGATCCCGTGATCGGTGATGGCCACAGCGGAAAGCCCGATGTCGGCCGCGTGCCGGGCGATTTCGGTAACGGTGGAGTAGGCGTGGGTGGAAGCGATGGTATGAACATGTAAATCCGCGGCTAGCTTCATAAAATAGATCTTCCTTTCTGTACGGTCAGACGGTTCTTTCGATTCCTCCGAAATTTGAATGGAGGCGCTTCTTCTTTTGGATACAATCACAAATCCCGTAAACGCCGCGCAATCCCCGGCCGCTGGTTCGTCCATCGGCCGGGGATTGCGTTTTTAAGAGTATTCCCGTTAAAATTCGTTCCATTCGGGGTTTGCCTCGGTGGGCGCCCCGAAGTCCGCCGCCATCCCGAGCTTGGAAAGCAGCTCGTGGGCGGCGTTGTAACCCATTTTTTTCTGGCGGTTGTTCATAGCGGCCACTTCGATGATGATGGCCAGATTTCGCCCGGGTTTTACCGGAATGGTGAGCATGGGCACCCGGATGCCGAGAATTTCGGTCTGCTCGTTGTCCATCCCCATCCGGTCGTAGACCTTCGAGCTGTCCCATTGCTCCATCTGAATGACCATGTCGATCTTTTCGGTCACCTTGACCGCACCCATACCGAAAATGCGGCGGGCGTTGATGATGCCCACGCCTCGCAGCTCGATAAAATGGCGGATGTTCTCCGGGGAAGAGCCCACCAGCGCCCGGCTGGACACCCGGCGGATTTCCACCGCGTCGTCCGCAATCAGCCGGTGGCCGCGCTTGACCAGTTCAATGGCCGTCTCGCTTTTGCCCACGCCGCTTTCTCCTAAGAGAAGGATGCCCTCGCCGTACACCTCCACCAGCACTCCGTGACGGGTGATGCGGGGCGCGAGCTGGACATTTAAATAGGAAATAAGGCTGGCGATGAAAGCGGAGGTCCCGTCCGCCGTGCGGCAGACCGGCACCCCGTACTGAGGTGCTAAGGACAAAATTTCCGGGAACGGCTCCAACCCCCGGGTCAAAATCACAATGGGCGGCTTGCGGGAAAGAAGTGTATTGATGATGGATACCCGCTTCTTTTCTTCCAGCTGGTCGAGGAAAGCGAATTCGCTTTTTCCGATGACCTGAATGCGGGTGTTGTCAAAATATTCGTAAAAGCCGGTGAGCTGCAGGCCGGGACGGTTGATGTCGCTGGAGGTAATCAGCAGCTCCTGCGGATCGCCCGGCAGATACAGCGTCTCCAAGGAGAATTCCTTGATGATCTTTTTCAGGTTGACCGAAAAGGTGCCAGCCAAATGCATCATCCTCTTTTCCATTGGGTTTGTGGGAACAAATCCATTATACCGCATTCTTTCGCTTCTGCCAATAGTTCGTGAAAATTCGCCTTAGCCGGGAGAAAAGACAAGTTTTTCTTTGAATGCGCGGCAAACTATGGTACAATAAGACATACCGTGTGAAACAAACACTGCAACGAATCCGCAGTGACCAGAAAAGCAAAGGCGTCAATGGGAGTATCCGGACGGCTTGCAGGCTCCCGGAATCCCCAAAAACGCGCAACAGGGAGGAACTATGAGAATTGCATTGTTTGCGGAGACCTATCTGCCGTATATCAACGGTGTGGTCACCCACATAAAGGTGCTCAAAGACGGGCTGACGGCATTGGGGCACCAGGTGATGATCGTGACCACCGATCCCAAAGCCAAGAAGCATTACCTCAAGGACGGGGTTCTCCACTGCCCGGCTCACAGCTTTAAGAAGAAGGAGCTGTACGGATACAGCGTTTCCAGTCTCTATAGCCGTGTGCGCATGAACTATTTGAAGGCCTTTCGTCCGGACGTGCTGCATATGCATCAGGAATTCAGCATGGGAATTTTCGCGGCCTACGCCGCCAAGCGTCTGAAAAAGCCGCTGGTGTACACGCTGCACACCATGTATGACGAGTACATCTTTTATATTGCACCCGACCTGTTTGTGCCGGCCATGCGCAGCGTGTCCCACCGGTACGCCCACATTCTCGCTAAGCAGGCGGACGCCATTACCAGCCCTTCCGCCAAGGCAAAGGAATTTTTAGAGAAATGTCATGTAAAAAAGCCGGTGGAGATCATCCCCAACAGCATTGATTATGAGGAGTTTGATCCGGATCGGTTCCCGCCTGAGCAGATTGCGGACATCCGCGAGAAGCTCGCAATCCCCGAAGAAGCCACGGCGGGCGTTTTCGTGGGCCGTTTGGGAAGGGAAAAGAGCGTGCACCTGCTTCTTGACTATTGGGCGGACTACTTCAAAAAAGACGAGATGCTTCGCCTGGTCATCATCGGGGACGGGCCGGAGCAGGAGCCCCTTAAAAAGCAGGCGAAAGACCTGGGAATCGGGGACCGGGTGACCTTTACCGGAAGCATCCCTCACGAACAAGTTCCGCCCTATTTCATGGCGTGTGACTTTTTTATCACCGCGTCCATCACCGAGATGATGTCCATTTCCATGCTCGAAGGAATGGCCTCCGGCCTGCCTGCGGTGCTGCGGTTTGACCCGCTCAACGCCGGCCAGGTCCAGGAAGGGGTCAACGGCTTTACTTATCGAAACCCGGAGCAGATGGCCGAGATTATCCGTAAACTGGCGGGCATGTCCTTAGAGGAAAAGCGGGAGATGCGCGTGCAGGTGCGCGAAAGCGTCAAGGACAAGGGCGCCAAGGACCTGGCGAACTACATGCTGGGCGTCTATTCCAGAGTTACGGGAATCCCGGTGTAAGTCTGTCGCTGCAATGCGGTTTGGCCTGGCAGTCTTTGCGCCATTCCGTATTCCACCAGAAGGGCAATCCGTTCTCTGCCGTGTGAGGTCCGCTTGTCTGGGGAAAGAAGCCCGCGTATGCAGATGTACGCTATGGTAAGCGGCCGCTCTGTTCTTTTTATCCGCTCGAATGGAAAAAGGCCCCGGCGGGAAAGCCATTGGCTTTCCCGCCGGGGCCTTTTATTTTGCAGATGACAGCCGAAACGAAACTACCGGTTCTCCGTGTTACCGCGAAGCTGTCCAGTACCGGGCCGGGTCCCCGAAGACCGCCGACTTATGGAAGACCACCTGGGGAAACCGGGCGGCCAAACGGCTGCACAGCGGCTCCACCACCACATCTTCCGTGGAAAAGTGCCCCGCGTCCACCAGAGTCAGACCTGCCTCCATCGCTTCCAGAAGCTGATGGTGTTTTACGTCTCCCGTCACCAACGCGTCGACACCTACGGCGACGGCTTTTGTGACGGTATCTCCGCCCGCGCCGCCCAGCACCGCCACCCGCTTGACCGGCCTTTGTCCCGGCACATACCGCAGCCCGCCGGCGCGCAGGCGTTGGCCTATGTAGCCTGCGAATTCTTCCGGCTGCTGTTGTGCGTCCAAGAACCCGATGAGACCCAACGAGTCCGAGTCCGCCAAAGCGGTCGTTTCGAATACGTCGAAAGCCGGCTCCTCATATGGGTGCGCCTTTCGCATGGCGGCAAGCACCGCTTCCACCTTGGAGGGCGGGCAGATCATTTCCAACCGGTCCTCTTTTGCATACTCCCATTCGCCCGGTTTCCCCAAAAAGGGCTTCGCTTCGTCCAACGGCAAAAACCGGCCCTCCCCGGAAGAGACGAAGGCACAGCCGGCATAATCGCCCAAAGTGCCTGCTCCCGCTTCTTTCATGGCACAATGGATACGATCGGTATATTCATGGGGACAAAATACGACCAGTTTCCTATAAAACCGGGTATTTTCCCATACAAAAGGCCTTTGGCGGATGAGTCCCAGCCGGTCGGCCAGGCAGCTGTTGACGCCTCCTGCCGCTACGTCCAAACTGGTATGGGCGCAGATGGCGCCGATTCCCGCCGCGGCCAGCTGATAGGGAACGCTGTCCGACAAAAAGGTTTTAGCCGGATGAAACAGCACCGGATGATGGCTGACAATGAGCTGGGCGCCTTCGGTTTTCGCTTCGTTTACCACGGCCTTGGTAATGTCCAGCGTCACCACCGCCTTGGTGACAGGGGCTTGCGGGTCGCCCACCAAAAGGCCGCTGTTGTCCCAGCTTTCCTGATGGGAAAAGGGTGCGAATTCATCCATGGCTTCAAAAACCGCGCGGATGGTCGTCATAGAGATGCCTCCTTTTGTTGTAACTCCAGGACAGCGGCCTTCTCCCTCAGCGTCTGGATGACATGGTCGATGCGCTCGCTTTCTTCAGGAGAAAGGCCGGCCTTGCGTTTGGTAAGCAGAGCTGCCTGGCGGGTGAGATAGGCGGGAGTGTGAGGAGAGGTGCTTTCTCCTAGCTGTCCCAGATAGCATTCTTCCAGGGAAGGGGAGAGGACATGCCCGGTAAAGGCCGCCAGCATCACCGTGTAAAGCCGTCCGCCGTCCAACACCGTTTCCTCCCGCAGGAGCGCGAACCCGTTTTCATACAAAAAAGCGCGCAGTTTTTCCGGGTGGCTCATGGGCTGTAAAATGAAGCGGAGCGTTTCCTCCTGCACCCAGGGGGTCTGCCCGAGGATGGCGGCAATCAGTTCCCCGCCCATCCCGGCGATCACAATGTCGTCCACCTCGTCCCGCTTCAAGGCGGCGAGACCGTCGGACAGCCGCAGCTCCACCAAATCCGCCGCCCGGTAGGTATCCGCCGTTTCCCGGGCCCGGGCCAGGGGGCCGGCGTTTATGTCCATCCCGATGGCGTGGGGGCAGACTCCGCGGCGCGTCAGCCAAACCGGCAGATACCCGTGGTCGGTGCCGATGTCGGCCATCCGGCTGCCCGGGCGGACGAATGCGGCGCACTGACGCAGCCTGGGTCCCAGGGAAAAAGGATGCTCCCTCATATCGCTTCCTCCTTTGACTTGCGCAGCAGCTTGACGGCCACATGGCCCAAAAACGCGGTGCCGTACTGGGCCGCCGTCATTACCAAAACCGCTACTGCGTACAAGGTCAGGTCCACCGGCAGCATCAGGGAAATCAGAATACCGATGGCCCGCCCGCCGTTTAGGATAATGTCCTTGATGGCGAAGATCTCCTGGCGCTTGTCGTAAGCTTCCGGAACCTGTTCCACCGACGCGATGAAGATGCTGGTGGTGGGAGTAATCATGAACTGAACCAAAAACGCATTGATCAGGTTATAGCCAAGGACTACGTACAGGTTGGTGGCCAGCAGCAAGATCGCCGAGAAGCCCACCATAATCGTGGTGGCCAGCACCAGCAGGCGGATGCGGTTTTGCGGGTGCATGAAGCGGCCGATGACCACAAAGGCGACCACCGACCCGACGCCGGTCAGGAAGGTGGAAAATCCCACCAGTGCTTCGCTGGGCTGCATGTAAAACAGAAACACCGGGATGATATAAGTAAAAATTCCTTCTCGCAGCCCCCGGCAGAACTTGACCGCGATGGGCAGGGAAAGCCGCTTTTCCCTAGCGACCAGCTTGATGGCCGTTAGGTAGTGAAACGCTTTGTTGCGCGACGGGGGCGCTTTGACAAAAAAGGTGCAGATCATCGTCAGAATGGAGACACCGAAGGAAATGCCGAAGATGACGAAGTAGCCCACGTTTCCAGGCAGGGAGGAAATGAGAAAACCCGAGGTCATGGGCACCACCAGGTTGATGACGGCCAGCACGATGCCGAACACCGACAGCGCCTGATCCCGGTTTGCGTCCTTGGTGGTGTCGGTGAGCAGGTTATAATACCCCAGCCAGTAAAAGACGCCGCCCAGGCCGTTGAGCAGACCTACCAGAATCACATAGTTGCTGCTGGCGTCTCCCAGGAACAGCACAAACGCGTACTCCAGGTTGTAGGCGATGACGCCCAGGATCACAACGGTACGCGGGGAGGTTTTGCTGCAAATGGGAGCGGCGATGTTCATGAAGACCATGGCGGTGAGGATGTTGAACAGGTTAAAGAGAATGCTCGCGCGCATGTCGCCGGTGTTCTTCATAAAGAAGGTGTTGATGAAAACGGAGGAAAGGGTAGTGAAGAACAGAAAGCTGATGTGAACGGCGGCGAAACGCTTAAAGTCCTTGGAGCCTTTCAGGTCTCCGAACAGGGAAAAGCCGGAAAGCCGGCGAAAAAGCGGACGAAGGTCCATGAGCAAAAATCCTCCATGCATATGTAAAATGGTTGAACGGTGCCGGATAGAAACACCGCCCGGCAAAACGGCCGGGCGGAAAAAACGTATTTGGGGAAAGGCACGTGGTTATTTGCCCGCGAGATGCGCGTTAATCTTTTTGACCAGCTCGTCCGCGTCCACCCCGTGAACCTGGCAGGCTTCCTCCACCGACTCCCCTCTGGATGCCGGGCAGCCCAGGCAGTGCATACCCATTTCCAGGAAGAAAGGGGCCGTGCTCTCGTCCATATCCAGGATATCGCCGATCACGGTGTCTTTGGTAATCTGTGTCATTGCAGTTCCTCCAATTTCTGATAAAGTGGTGATTCGCTTCCGGATAAAAGGAAGCGGCCTTCTTGTTACCCGTATTATAATTCCCTTGGTCGCGCAATGCAATACCGTGGGCATAGTATTTTTTTGCGCAGTTTTGCTAAATCGCAAGATATCGAAAAATCGCTTCCAACGGCCGCCAACCTTGTGAAAGTTTTTGCGCTTCCCACCCTTGTCAAAAGGAGAGGAAACGGGTATACTATACCCATAAAATGAGAACCATAGGAAGCGGAGGAACGCCCATGCTGTTAACCATTGATATCGGCAATACCAACATCACTCTGGGGGCCTACCGGGGAGAAACCCTGCAGTTTGAATCCCGCATGGAGACCAACCGCTTTCGCATGGAAGACCAGTACGCCATTGAACTGCGGGACATCATCGATTTGTATGGCTTTTCACCCACGCAGTTTGAAGGGGCCATCATCTGTTCGGTAGTCCCGGCACTGACCTCGGTCATCGCCCGGGCGGTGGAGAAGCTGGTGGGCAAAACGCCGCTCCTTGTGGGCCCTGGTCTCAAAACCGGGCTTAACATCCGCATCGATAACCCCGCCCAGCTGGGCGCGGACCTGGTTGCGGGCGCGGTGGGGGCCATTGCCAAGTTCCCCTGCCCCTGCATTCTTTTTGACCTTGGCACCGCCACCACCATTTCGGTGGTCGCGAGGGACACCTCCTTCTTAGGCGGCATCATCATTCCCGGCGTTTACATTTCCTATAACGCCCTGACCTCCCGTACCGCCCAATTGCCCCAGGTCAGCCTGGAGGCGCCGCCCCATGTGATCGGGAAAAACTCCATCGACTCCATGAAGTCCGGCTCCGTCTACGGCACCGCCGCCATGATCGACGGCATCTGCGAGCGCATCGAGGAGGAGATCGGAGAGAAGGCCACCGTGGTGGCCACCGGCGGCATCGCCGGCGTGGTGATCCCGTATTGCAAGCGGGAAATCATCCACAGCGACAATTTGATTTTGGAAGGCTTGCGCCTGCTGTACGAGCGCAACCGGTAACCTTCGCCAACAACGCCGAAAATCGGCGTTTTGGATAAATTTGGCGCTGCATCCGCCTGGCGGAGCAGCAGCTAGGAGGAATTTTTATGTCAACCGCAACCCTATCCCTGACGAAAACCCAGAAAATGGTAGGTCTTGCCATTTTCACCGCTGTGATCATCGTATTGCAGCTGGTCTCCACCTTTGTAAGGTTCGGCCCCTTTTCCATCACCCTGTCACTAATCCCCATCGTAGTCGGTGCGGCGGTTTACGGAAAAGGCGCGGGCGCTTATTTGGGCGGCGTATTCAGCGTGGTCGTGCTGATCTGTTGCATCACCGGCGCAGATGCCGGCGGCGCGGTCGTCTGGAACGCCAACCCTTTCCTGTGCACTTTAGTATGCATGCTCAAAGGTATTGCTGCTGGTTTTGTAGCGGGCCTTGTTTACCGGCTGATTGCGCCCAAGAGCGTTATCGGCGGGGCAGTGGTGGCTGCCATTGTCAGCCCGATTGTCAACACGGGTATTTTTTATTTAGGGCTTGCGCTCTTCTTCCAGCCCATCTTGCTGGAATGGACCGGCGGAACCGACGTGCTTTATAATATCATTGTCGGTCTCTTGGGCGTCAATTTCCTGGTGGAACTGGGCGTCAACGTGGTTTTGAGTCCCATTGTGGTGCGCATCCTCAAAGCGGTAAAAGCCGCCTGATACGGCCCTGCAAGCGCCGGGCCGAACATAAAAAACCATCGGTATCCAGCCGATAAGCGAAGAAAGGGCGGCGTCTATAGACGCCGCCCTTTCTTTATGAGACGTACCCATGCTCCCAATCCAGGCGCATGGTCAACAAAAGCCCGCAAGGCAATTCTGCCTTGCGGGCTTTTGGCCTTCTGCCAAAGAAATCCGTTTGTTTAACAATCACGAAACGATCATTCTTTGTATTCCACGATTTCCACGGACTCGATCCATATGTTCTCCGCCGGGAGGGTGTACTCGTTGTCGTAGGGCGGGTTCTCCACCAGCCGGGCGGCAGTAATGGCGTCCACCACTTCGATCCCTTCGAACACCTGGCCGAACACCGTATAGTTGTAATCCATGTCCGGGAAGCCGCCGATGCGCCGGTAGTCGGAAATAACCCCGTCGGAAAACTTTTGGCTGCCTGCCTTCTTCATTTCCTCCACCATCGCGTCGCTAACCCCGTCGCCCTTTATGATGTAAAATTCGCTGTAATTCCCCCGTACCTCTTCGTCGTGATAATAGCCCAGCGCCCCGCGGAAGTGATGGAGCTCCTTGGAGGTTTCCAGCTCGATTTTTTTGCCCCAGAAGCTCTTGTTTTCGTCCTTGGCGTCACCGCTTACAATCAGCGAATCGGGAATCACCCGGTAAAACTTCTGTCCGTTATAAAACCCCGATTTGGCGAGACCGATGAAGTTTTCCACCGCCGCCGGAGCCTCTTCGCCGAACAGCCGGATCTTGATGACCCCCAGGCTTGTGGTGACGACCGCAATCTGTTCCCCTTCTTGCGGAAGAGCGAACTGTTCCGAATTCATCTGACGAAAGGCATCGTCACCCTGGGGAAGCGGCTGCTCCGAGCAGCCCGAGAAAGCCGCTAGGATGAGACAGAGCACAAGGGAAAAAAGCCGTATCCTAATCGCAGGTTTCATCGCCGCCGCCTCCCGTTTTTGCTTACGCGTGGTATTCCACAATTTCGATCTTCTCAATGATCACGTCTTCCTTGGGGGTCGTGGATTCGTTGATTTTCGTGTTCGGGTCGTCTTTCTGCGCCATCATTTCCACTCCGGCAATGGCATCCACCACATCCATCCCCTCGAACACATGGCCGAACACGGTGTGTCCGCTGCCCGGTCTGCCGCTGGAGGGGTCTTTTTCCGTGGTGTAGTACCCATCCAAGTGGGGAGTGCCGCCGATCTCCAGGTATTTGTCCTTAATTACCTGAGGCATCTTGTCAAAATGATACCCGAGACTGGCGTCATACCCATCAAAAAACTCTTCCGACCATACATTTGTCCCAGCCTGCACGATGAAGAACTGGCTGCCGTTGGTGTTGCGGCCCGCATTCGCCATGGACAAAGCGCCCCGGAAATTGTTGAGGTTCGGGCAGAACTCGTCCTCGAACTTGCCGCCCCAGATGGATTCGCCGCCCCTTCCAGTTCCTTCAGGGTCGCCGCTTTGAATCATAAAGTTGTCGATGACCCGGTGAAACTTCATCCCGTTGTAGTACCCGTTCTTTGCGTGAGTGGTGAAGTTCTCCACCGTCTTTGGCGCCTGCTCCGGAAACAGGCGGAACTTGATAACCCCCATGCTGGTGGTCATCACCGCGATCTGTTCGCCTTCCTTAGGCGGGTCGAGCTGCATCAGCGGCGTACCCTCGTTTTTGCCGGAGCAGCCGGAGGCCAGCAGGATCAGAAGGGCGAAGCAGGCGGTAAAAAAGATGCGTTTGGCTTGTTTCATCGGTTAACCCCTCCGTCCTTATTCGGCGTAAACGCCGATGTCGATGGACGTGATCTTCACGTCCTCCTTAGGCTTGTCCGCCCGGCCGGTCTCCACCGACGCAATGGCGTCCACCACGTCCATCCCCTCGTACACCTGGCCAAACACCGCGTGCTTGAAGTCCAGATGCGGGGTGCCGCCCACGGCCTTATAGTTGTCGATGGTCTGGCGGGGGAAACCCCGGTCGGTCAGGCCCTCCATCTGGGCGAGCAGGCCCTCGTGGACCTCGGGTGCCTGGACGATGAAGAACTGGCTGCCGTTGGTGTTGGGCCCGGCGTTTGCCATAGAAAGGGCGCCGCGCAGGTTGTGCAGGTCCACGTCGAACTCGTCGGCAAACGGTCCGCCCCAGATGGACTCGCCGCCCATCCCCGTGCCCTGGGGATCGCCGCCCTGAATCATAAAGCCGCTGATGACCCGGTGGAAAAGAACGCCGTTGTAGTACCCGTTCTTCGCGTGGGTGGTGAAGTTCTCCACGGTTTTCGGCACCTGGTCGGGGAAAAGGCGGATTTTAATGTCGCCCATGGTGGTATGCATGACGGCGATGGGGTCGCCGGCCTTGGGATGCTCCAGCTGATTGATGGCCATAGGTTGTTTCCTCCATATGTTAGATTGAATTGTTTTATTATACCGTCTGGCAGGAAAATTGGCAAGGGCAGGGGCTTATTTGATCTCCTGCTCGAGCTCGTCGAACTCTTTGGTAGAGAAAAATTCACCCAGGGTAATGTCAAGCCCGTCGCAGAGCTTCTTGATGGTAACTACGCCCGGATTTTTGCTTACACCATTGATAATATTCTTCAGGGTAGACGGCGGAACTGCCGCGCTGCGCGCCAAGGCATTGACCGCTAGGTTTCGTTCTTCGCACAGCAGCAAAAGCCGCTTTGCAACCGCAGAGCGTGTATTCATTTGTGTTCCCTCGCTTTACTTGATCTCCTGCTCGAGCTCGTCGAACTCCTTGGTGGAAAAGAACTCACCCAGGGTAATGTCCAACCCGTCGCAAAGCTTCTTAATGGTGACCACACCAGGATTCTGGCTTTCTCCATTTAGAATGCTCTTCACCGTCGACTGCGATATTCCAGCCAAATTGCTCAAAGCATTAGGGGTAATCAGCCGCTCCTTACATAAATCCAGAATCCGCTTTGCAACCGCAGATTGTGTATCCATTGTACTCCCTCGCTTTACTTGATCTCCTGCTCGAGCTCGTCGAACTCTCTGGTGGAAAAGAATTCACCCAGAGTAATGTCCAGCCCATCGCAGAGCTTTTTGATGGTTATAACGCCCGGATTCTTAGTAATGCCGTTTGCGATATCGCTGACGGTGGATTGCGTCATGCCGGAAATGGTGCATAAGCGATTCACGGAGATACCTCTTTCTTTGCACAATGCGTAGATACGATCAACAATAACTTCACTTGCGTTCATTTGCTGTCCTCATTCGATTCTGCCGGTACATATTCGAGAATTTCTCCAATGGTACATTGCAGAACGCTGCAAAGCCGGGAAAGCACTGCGAGATCAACCCGCTGGATGTTTCCTTTGCAGTAGTTGTTGAGTTGGGTGCGCTGCATTTCTGCTTTGTTTGCAAGCTTGTTTTTACTGATGCCGCTGCGCTTAATACATGCATCGAGATTTATTTTGATGTATCCGAAGTTTCTGTCCTCCATGCAGTATCTACTCCTACTTAATCTCCTGCTCGAGCTCGTCGAACTCTTTGGTAGAGAAGAATTCACCCAGAGTAATGTCCAACCCGTCGCAGAGCTTTTTGATGGTAACAATGGAAATGTTTTTACGGGCAGGGTCCATCATGCTATATACCGTAGATGGTGTTACCCCAGAGCTGGTAGCCAGCTCGTTGAGCGCAAATCCCCATTGCTGGCATAATTGCCTTAGCCTTGCCACAACCATGTCTTTCACGTTCACGACTTTTCTTCCTTCTCAATTTTCCCGTGCTTTTCTTCAAACTCCGCAATACACTGCCGGATCAGATACAGAATTTGCCCATTGGCAGATCGGCCCTCGTATTTCGCAATATAGTGAAGCTTGTAATGGAGATCATCGTCAATACGGATGCCGAGATGTTTGTCCTTTTTCATAATACCCCTCTTATCATCTTAGTTTGTACTTATGTGAGTTTGAGTACATACTAGACTTAATATGTGCTATAATTGGGGTAATGTACTTAAAATAAGTACATATAATTTGGAGGTGCTGTTATGATTCCACGGGACAAAATCTGCTGCTTCACCGGCCACCGAAACCTGCCCGTCCGGACGCTGCCGGACCTAAAAAGACGCCTGGCCGATGCAATCGAGCTACTCATCGGCCAAGGCGTCTGCTGTTTTGCCGCGGGCGGGGCGCGGGGCTTTGACGCCCTGGCCGCCCGGGAGGTATTGGAGAAGCGGGAACGTTACCCGCATATCAAGCTGATTCTGGTCCTGCCCTTCGAAGGGCAGGAGGCTTCCTGGCGGGAAGAGGACCGGCAGGAATTCTGGGCCATCCGCCGCCGGGCTGACAAGGTGACGGTGCTGGCCCCCAGGTACGAGCAGGGCTGCTATTTCGCCCGCAACCGCCGCCTGGTGGAGGAAAGCGGGGTTTGCCTGTGTTACCTGACCCGCGAGCGCAGCGGGACCGGCATGACGGTGCGCTATGCCGAGCGGCAGGGCCTGCGGGTCTTAAACCTGGCAAAGCGTTAAGCCGCGGCGATCTTGTTGCGCCGCCGCCGAAGCCACATGTAGACTCCCGGCAGCCGTTTGCTGACCGTCCGCCTCAGTCCCTTGTTGCACCGGTCCGCCCCCTCATAGAGCTTCACAAGCGCCTTGCGCGGGGTAAAGCGCCCCACGAAAATCCCGTCGCACATCCGGGAAAACCCGCGCCCCAAAGCCCCCGGCAGCTTTCCCGCGAACCGGTAGAGGCGAAGAAACGTCAGAAAATAATAAGACGCGAAAAGAACCTCATGCTCGGGAAACTGCTCCTGCTTGAGGGGCACCTTGGTTCCAGGCTCGATCATGTCCGGGACAAACCCGGCCTTGCGGGCGATGTCGGCCAGAATGGTCATGGGATAGGGGTAAAAAATATTGGGGATAACCTTGTCGGGGTTTAGCTTTACATTCAGCTTGATGGTCTTGAGGGCCTTGTGCAGGTCCTCAAAGGGCAGGCCCACAATGTTATAGGTCAGCGACGTGATGCCGTACTTGTGAAACCACGAGAAAGCGTGAATCATCTGCTCGTCGGTCATCATCCGTTTGAGGTACTTGTGGCGGATTTCCTCGTCACCGGACTCCACCCCTACGTCGATAAGGTAGCACCCCGCCTCCTTCATCACCCGCACCGTTTCCTCCGTCATGATGTCCAGGCGAAGGTTGCAGGTAAAGGGCAGGCCGATCTCCTTCTTGTATACCTCCATAAATCCGTAAAACCAGTCGTCGTACATGTTGAAGATGGCGTCGCGGAAGTTTAAAAACTGAATGTACGGATGCTTTTTGAGCAAGGTTTTCAGATAAAGGAGGGAATTTTCGAAGGACCGGAAACGGGCGTACCGCTTACGGTTGGGATAGACGTTGCGAAACTGGGAGTTGCCGCAGTAGGTGCAGGAAAAGAGGCATCCCCGGCTCATCATCACCAATGCGCTCCCCGTCTTGCTGGAGGTCAGGTTGTCGAAGTCAAACAGGTCAAAGTCCGGGATCGGCAGTTCGTCCAGGTTTTCCAGCATGGGCCGCACGGGGTTACGGATGACGCCGCCCTCCGGGGTTTTGAAATGAAAGCTCTGGATGCGGTAGAAGTCCTCATCCTTTTGCCAAAACCGCTGGCAGAGCTCCAGCACCGGGTATTCCCCTTCCCCGATGCACACCGCGTCAATGCCGTCCACCGCCAGCACCTCGTCGGGCACCAAGGTAGGATGGTATCCTCCGCAGAAGATGAATTTTCCCGTGGCTTCCTTGGCCCACCCCGCCAGCTTCTTCACGTATTCGAAGGCGGTGGTGCGCACCGAAAAGCCGATCAAGTCAAAGTCGTACCCCTTTAATTTTTCGAGGAACTGCTCCTTGTCGTGCTCATAAAGCAGATGCAGCAAAGAAACGCCCACGCCGGCGTTTTTGAGCACCGCACTGATGGAAGCGAGCCCTTCGCTGTAATTGCCGCCGGAATGTTTTCTTGGGGTGTCGCTGTCGGTAAAGTCCGGATAGACCAGTAAGAGTTTTACAGATGGCGTTTGCATCGTATATACCGCTCCTTTTCGCGTTTAAATCCGCAATGCAGTCAAAGTATATGGCTAGAATAGCCGAAATTCTACCTTTGGTTCTTACAAATACCTTACGAAAGGATGACGGTTTTGGCGAAATATTACAGAAGAATAACAGACGCCCCGCCAAAGTCCCGAAGTCGGGACAGACGGGGCGCGCTTTTACGTTGGAATTCTCAGTTGTTTTTGCTGTCTTTCAGCACGCGGATGAGTTCCCCGGGCTTGGGGGGCTTGCCGTACATGAGCACGCCCACCCGGTAAATCTTCGCGGAAAGCCATCCCATGAACCCGGTGAAGCCCACCGTGAGCACCACTGACAGGATAATCTGCCATGCGGGCACATCGGTCATGCAGATACGCACGAACATGAGCATCGGAGTAAAGAATGGGATAAAGGAGCAGACGACCACCACCGGGCTGTCGGGATTTCCCAGCATCGCGTAGAGGGACAGGAGGAAAGCCCCGACGAGCAGCAGCATCATGGGAGTGATGGTAGTGTTCACATCCTCCGTGCGGCTGACAAGCGACCCCACCGCTCCAAACAGGAAAGCGTAGAGGAAGAAGCCCAGCACATAGAACAAGAGGGTAAACAGCACAATGTTCACCGGCATGTTGAAGAGAGACTGGATGATTTCATTGTTCCAGGCGGAGGCGTTTAGCTGATAGAACCCGAAGGCCGCCAGCAGAATGACCGCCACCTGTGTAAGCCCCGCAAGGCCCACCCCCATGATCTTGCCGAACATGAGGTTGTTGGGGCTTGCGGTGGTGATAAGCATTTCCATGGCCCGGTTGCTCTTTTCCGCCGCCACCGCCGAAGCCACCATCTGGCCGTAGAGGATGACTGAGAGGTACAGGATAAAGAGCAGGGCGTAGGTGTAGAAGTACGTGTCCATAAAGCTTTTGCCGGTTTCGATCACGCTCTGCTGCGGCTGAGCGGTCATGATCTGTGCGGCTTCCTGTTCGGTGACGCCCAGGGCGGTCAGCGCGTCGGTACGCATTTTCATGGTGACTGCTTCCGAAAGACCGCTTAAAAGACTGCTTCCCGCAATCCCCAGCCGCTTTGTGTAAAACTCATACTGCATGGGGGACTGGAACACCACCGCGCCCTCGTAATCCCCGTCGTTGATGAGCGCCTTGAGGTCGAGCCCTGCCGTGTTCGTTTCCTCAAAGGTATAGTCGGGGAACATGGACGAAAGATAAGCTGCGTAATTGTCCCCGGCCGCCGCCGCGTCCACCAGCACCACCGGTTTCTCCACATCGGCGGGCGGGGTAGAGGGCGAGTCGCCGGAAGAGAAGAGGGAGAGAAGGTTTGGCAGGCTCAAAACCACGGCGATGGCCAGCACCAGAAAGATGGTTACACCGGCGTACACCTTGTTTTTCAGAAATCCCACATATTCGTGCTGGAATACGATGAAGAACTGCTTCATGCCGTTTCACCCGCCTTTTCTACAAAAATCTGTTCCAGGGTCGGGGTAAGCACCTCGAACCGGTCCACCGCCAGCCCCGCTCCCGACAGTGCGGCTAACACCTGGCCGCGTTTATCCGGGTCGATTAGCTGAAGAATCACGTCGTGCTCTCTGGGGGTGAGCTTGGTTACCAGGGTATCAAGGCCCGCCTGGCAAAGCGCCGCTTTGATGGAAGGGGCCATGTCTCCTTTGTCCAGGGATACCAGGATGCGGTTACGCGGATAACTCATTTTAATGTCGTGCAGGTTCCCGTCCAGGACGATGCGCCCGCCGTTTAAAATAGCGATGTTGTCGCAGAACTCCTCCACATAGCCCATCTGGTGGCTGGAGAAAATCACCGTCTTGCCCGCCGCCACCAGTTCCCGGACCACGTCCTTAAGCAGGGAGGCGTTGACCGGGTCGAGACCGGAGAAGGGCTCGTCTAAAATAACGATGTCCGGATCGTGCAGCAGGGTGGAGGCCAGCTGGATTTTCTGCTGGTTGCCCTTCGATAAGGTGTCCAGCTTCTTTGCGTAGAACTCCTCCATCCCCAGCCGGGCAAGCCAACGTTTCACCGCCGCCACCGCGTCGGCACGGGTCAAGCCCCGCAAGCGGGCCAAGTAAATAAGCTGGTCGCCGATGAGCTTTTTGGGGTAGAGGCCCCGTTCTTCCGGCAGATAGCCGAAGGTGGCGCCCGACTTGGATATCGGCTTTCCGTCGAGCAAAATTTCCCCGCTGTCGGCGGGGAATACACCCATGACAATGCGGATGGTAGTGGTTTTACCCGCCCCGTTTCGGCCCAAAAGGCCCAGCGCCGCCCCGCTTTTTACCTGCAGGTTGATTCGGTCTAGCACCCGCTTTTCCCCGAACGTTTTGACCACGTTCCTTACTTCTAACAGCACCCAATCACACTCCTTTGTTTCGAATCTGCTCTGATTATACACCATTGACGCAGAAAAGTAAATAAAACTTACCTATTATTTTTTTTAGGAATATGGTATGATGAATTCTGAATATAGACAGAATAAATCCCCTGGAAACTCCCAGAAAAGCGATCCGCCTGCCGCCGGGCAGGCGCAAGAAAGGATGAGGAATATGTCGGACATGCCGCTGATGGACCTGCATACCCATTCGGATAGTTCCCCGGACGGGGAGGAGCCTACCACAAGCCTGTGCGAGGCGGCGGTGGACAAGGGGCTCTTTGCGCTGGCAATCACCGATCACTGCGAGGTCAACGTGTTCAAGGAAGAATGCTACGACCGGTCGATCAAGCAGTCCATGTTTGAAATTATCAAGGCCAGAGAAGTGTTCCGCGGGCGATTGAAGGTTTTGGTGGGCGTGGAGCTGGGCCAGGCGACTCAGAATTTCCCCTGCGCCGAGCAGGTGGTGAAGGCAGGCTTTGATTTTATCATTGGTTCGCTGCACAATACCAAAGGTCGTCCGGACTTCGCGTTTATCGACTATGCGGGTGAAAACATCGACCGGCTGCTGGAGGAATACTATGCCGAGCTTTTGGAGCTGGCCCGGTGGGGCAAGTTCGACGTGCTCGGGCACCTGACCTATCCGCTTCGCTACATCGTGGGCGAGCATGGGCTCACGGCCAACTTAGACCGGTGCGAGGACCAGATTGACGAAATTCTGAAAGCCTTAATTGAAAACGGCTGCGGCATCGAGGTCAACACTTCCACCCTGCGCCAGGCGCTGGGGCGCACCATGCCCGAGCTCTCTCAGGTCAAGCGGTTCCGGGAGCTTGGCGGGGAAATCATCACCGTCGGGTCGGACGCTCACTGCGCGCGCCATGTGGGCGCGGGGATTCGAGAGGGAATCGAGCTCATCAAAGCGGCCGGGTTTACCCATATGACCTATTTTGAAAAGCGCAAGCCCGTCCAGGTGGCGATTTAGTCACCCGGACCATCTACACTAAAACAAGAAAAGGGTGCTTTTATGGACAAGCTACTGAAATTACTCGACGAAAACGCGCGTCTGACAAACGCCCAGCTGGCCAGTATGCTGGGGATGACCGAGCAGGACGTGGCGGATAAAATCAAGGAGCTGGAAAAGGACGGGGTGATCCGCGGCTATAAGCCCATCGTCAACTGGGAGAAGGCGGGCCGGGAATGCGTCACCGCCCTGATTGAGCTGAAGGTCACCCCCAAGCGGGACCTGGGGTTTGACGAGATCGCCCGCACCATTCTGGCGTTCGACGAGGTGGAGAGCGTCTATCTGATGAGCGGCGGCTACGACCTAGCGGTCACCGTCAACGGCAAGACCTTCCAGGAGCTGGCCATGTTTGTGGCCAAGCGCCTTTCCCCGCTGGACTCGGTGCTTTCCACCGCCACCCATTTTATCCTCACCCGGTATAAGGAAAGGGGCATTGCGCTCAACGACGTCCCTACCGATGAGAGGAGGTTTTTTGAGCTGTGATGGACTATCAGTCGCTGCTGACGGACTGCATCCGGGACATCAAGCCGTCCGGCATCCGCCGCTTTTTTGACATTGCAGCGGAAATGGACGACGTGATTTCCCTATCCATCGGCGAACCGGATTTCAAAACGCCGTGGCACGTCCGTCAGGAGGGAATCCACTCGTTAGAAAAGGGTCATACCCATTATACTTCCAACAGCGGTCTTCTATCCCTGCGGGAAGGCATCAGCAGTTATTTAAACCGCCGCTTTGGCCTTTCCTACCGGCCCAAAGACGAAATTCTCGTCACCGTGGGCGGGTCGGAGGCCATCGACCTGTGCATCCGTTCGGTCATCAGCTCTGGCGACGAGGTGCTCATTCCAGAGCCCTCCTTTGTCTGCTACGAGCCGATTACCCGTTTGGCGGGCGGCACGCCGGTGATCATAGAAACGAAGGCGGAGAACCAGTTCCGCCTTACTCCCCAGGAGCTCAAGGAGAAGATTACGCCGAAAACCAAGCTGCTCATCCTTCCGTACCCCAATAACCCCACCGGTGCCATCATGCGCCGGGAGGATTTGGAGGGCATCGCCCAGGTGCTGCGGGAGACGAATATTCTGGTGCTGTCCGACGAGATTTACGGGGAGCTGACCTACAACCAAAACGGACACACTTCCATTGCCCAGATCGACGGGATGCAAGAACGCACGGTGCTCGTCAGCGGCTTTTCCAAGGCCTACGCCATGACCGGCTGGCGGCTCGGGTACCTGTGCGGCCCGGCGCCGCTGGTGGCCGCCATGACCAAGCTTCATCAGTACGCCATCATGAGCGCTCCCACCACCGCCCAGTACGCCGCCATCGAGGCCATCCGCAACGGTGACGAGGATATCGTACATATGCGCGACGAGTACAACATGCGCCGCCGGCTGCTGGTGGACGGGCTCAATCGGCTGGGGCTTTCCTGCTTTGAACCGGAGGGCGCGTTTTACTGTTTCCCGTCCATCCAGTCTACCGGGCTTACCTCCGAAGAATTCTGCGAGCAGCTGCTTTATACCCAGCATGTGGCCGTGGTACCCGGCACCGCTTTCGGCGGCTGCGGGGAAGGGTTTGTGCGGGTGTCCTACTGCTATTCCACCAATCATCTGATCGAGGCGCTGCATCGCATCGAGCGGTTTATTGAGGACCATAAGGGGCGTAAGTCCCATGCATAACGACGACCGGCTGGTAGCCGTCAAGCGCTGCGAAGGGTACGAAACGGCTCAGGTGGATAGGGCGGTGGAGGATCTTTTTGAGGTCCTGCACGCCGAGGAACTGGTGGGCCCGGGCAAGCGGGTAGCGATCAAGCCCAACCTGCTCATGCGCCGCCGGCCCGACGAAGCCACCACCACCCACCCGGCGGTAGTAGCGGCTGCTATAAAAGCCCTGCGCCGCCGGGGCGTGACCGATCTGCTGATCGCCGAAAGCCCCAGCGGCCAGTATACCCGGGCAAGGCTCAAAAGCATTTACGACGGCTGCGGTATGACCGCCATAGCAGAGGAACATAAGGTCCCCCTCAATCTGGATCTGGGCGTGACCCAGACCTTGGCCCCGCATGCGAGAATGTGCCGGGAATTTCCGATTCTCGATCCCATTTTGCAGGCAGACGTAGTGGTGGACGTGGCCAAGCTCAAAACCCATATGATGACCACGCTGTCCGGCTGTGTCAAGAACCTGTTCGGCTGCGTGCCGGGGCTTTTAAAGCCGGAGCTTCATTGCCGGTTTCCGGACCAGGAGGACTTTGCCGGGATGCTTATTGACCTGTGCGACCTTGTCCGTCCCACCCTAAGCATCTGCGACGGGATCGTGGCCATGGAGGGGAACGGTCCTTCCGGCGGCAGCCCCCGTCAGCTTTCCGCCCTTCTTGCCAGCCGCAGCCCTTACGCGGCGGATGTGGCGGCCTGTGCCCTCATCGGCTTGGCGCCGAAACAGGTGGCTATGCTCAGGGAAGCCATGGACCGGGGGCTGTGCCCATCCTCGTTCGAAGAGCTGATAATAGAAGGGGACCCCATCGAACCCCTTATGCAGCCGGACTTTCAAAAGGCCGTAAGCCAAGGGACCGATTTTCTCACGCGGGTGCCCAAGGTGTTTCGGGGCCCGGCCAAAGCGCTGTTGACCCCCAAGCCCCACATCCGGAAAAAGGACTGCATCGGCTGCGGCCGATGCGCGGAAAGCTGCCCCCAGCACACCATTCGGATTGCGGAGAAAAAGGCAGTGATCGCCTATTCGGACTGCATCAAATGCTATTGCTGCCACGAGATGTGCCCGGTGAAGGCCATCGACATTCGGCGGTTTCGACTGTTTGACTTATAACGACGGAGGTGCGGATTACTAAGGTGCGAATCCATATCATCGCGCCGGCGAAAATCAACCTGGCGCTGGATATTTTGGGAAAACGGGATGACGGGTTTCATCTGGTCAAGATGATCATGCAGGCGGTGGACCTGTGCGACGTGGTTTCCCTGAAGACGAAACGGGAGCAGGGCATCGAGCTCAGCTGTCCCGGTCTGGAAGCCGTCCCCGATGAGGAAAATACCGCCTACCGGGCGGCAGCTCTTTTTTTAAAGGAAACCCCTGCCTTTTCCGAAGGGATCTCTATTAAAATCAAAAAACGCATCCCCATGATGGCGGGCCTTGCGGGCGGCAGCGCGGACGCGGCCGCCGTCCTTTTCGGGCTAAACCATCTGGCGGGCGGCGTCTATACCATGGACCAGCTGTGTGAGCTGGGGGCCCAGATTGGTTCCGACGTGCCCTTTTGCCTGCAGGGAGGCACTATGCTGGCCGAGGGGACGGGAACGCTGCTGTCTCCGTTGCCCGCCCTGCCCGACTGCTTCTTTGTTCTGGCAAGGCCTCCCCAAGGCGTGTCCACCGCCAAGGCCTATGCTGCCTTCGACCAGCTGCGAAACCCGGACCGCCCGGATTTCGACCGCACGGCGCTTTCTATGTACGAGGGCGTCGAAGAACTGGGAAAGTGCCTGTTCAACGTGTTTGAGCAGGTGGTGACCCTGCCGGATGTTTCCCATATCCGGGATGTGATGAAGGAGAACGGAGCTGCGGGCGCCTGCATGACCGGTACCGGTTCCACGGTGTTCGGCCTGTTTGCCGACAAAGGGGACGCCGAACGGTGCGCAGGCATTCTCAAGGCGGAATACGAGCGGGTGTTCGTGACTCAGCCGGTCCCGTACGGCTGCATTCTGGACGATTGACAAAAACCGGAAAGGAGAACCTTATGCCATATCCATGGATCGACGCGCACTGCCTTTCGAAAAAAGGCGTAGTGAAGGATTACAAGGAGGAATGGGAGGCTACCCGCTACCAGGTTGGCGGGAAGATGTTTGCCATGCAGGGCGGGGACAAGGAAGGAAACCCGATTTTTACCTTAAAGCTCCCGCCGGACTTTGGCCGCTTTTTACGGGAACAGTATCCGGATGTCGTTCCCGGCTACTATATGAACAAGGAACACTGGAACTCGCTTTATTTACAAGGAACGGTGCCCGATGACCTAGTGCGCGAAATGATTGACCGGGCCTATGAAACCGTCCTGCGCAGCCTGCCCAAACGAGTGCAGCGGGACATCGAGGAAGGATGACATGGAGAGAAAACAACCGGAACTTCCCCGGCTCCCAGAGCTCGATTCCCTGCCGCTGGAACCGGATTTTGTCGCCCTTGCCGCGCTTTGCAGGCAGGAAGAGAGCCCGGTTACCGGCAGGCGGGTGAAAGGGGCGGTGCTCACGGGGGAGGATCTATCCGGCCTGTCCGTTTCCGGGGTGGCGTTCGAGGGCTGCCGGTTTCTCGGCTGCCGTTTGGAAGGCGCATCCTTTACGGATGTGCTTTTTCAAGGGTGCGACCTGTCCAATTCCGTCTTTCCCGACGCCTTTTTCCAGCGTGTCCGGTTTTGTTCCTGCAAAGGAATCGGCGCCGTCTTTTCCGAAAGCCGCCTGCGGCAGGTGACAATGGAGCGCAGCATTTGGTCCTTTGCAAACTTTGACGGTGCGAAGGTGCAGGGAATGCGTATCCAGTCGAGCAAGCTTGACGGGGCCAGTCTCACCCAGTGCGAACTGAAAACCGTAAGCTTAGAGGAAGTGGATTTCACCGGCGTAAACTTTTTTCACACGCCGCTTGCCGGTTTGGATTTTACCGCCAGCACATTGGAAGGCATTCAGGTGTCCAGCGAGCTTTTGGAACTTCGCGGGGCGATTGTCACCGCCTACCAGGCGGCGGGCCTTGCCGGGCTGATGGGCCTGGTCGTCAAATAACCGAACCGATATAGAAAAAGGGGAAGCGAACCGTTCGCTTCCCCTTTTTCTATCACCTGCTGCGATACAGAAAGACGAAACCGGCAGATTCCGGTTTCGTTTGGCTGATATGCTGCCTTTTACATGGAAAAATCGTTCTTAAAATAAAATTACCAATATTTTCTTACGCCTTTGTATATTTCGAAATCCCCCGCCCATACTGCAAGTAGCGAAACAGAGAAAGGGCGGGATTTTCCATGCGTAAACTGATTGCAGCGCTCCTTATCGCCGTAATTCTTGTCACCGTCGTCAGCATGTCCGGCTTTGCCTCCGACTGCGCGCAGATTCGCGAGGACATCCTGCGCATCCACGTCCTGGCCAATTCCGACAGTGAAGGGGACCAGGCTCTGAAGCTGCAGGTGCGTGACCGCATCCTGGAAGAGTCGGCGGGTTTGTTTGAACATATGGAAGATAAACAGGAAACCATGGAACGGGCCCAGGAATGGCTGCCCGATCTGCAGGCGGCCGCCGAGGATGAAATCAAAAAACAAGGGTACGATTACCCGGTTACGGTGGAATTGACCCATATGTATTTTTCGACCAGACAATATGATTCCGTCACCATGCCGGCCGGGGATTACGACGCCGTGCGCGTCCTCATCGGGACCGGCGAAGGGCAAAACTGGTGGTGTGTCATGTTTCCGCCCCTCTGCCTGCCGGTGGCCCAGGACCATAAGCAGCTCACCGACGTGCTCAACGCCAGTCAGATGGACATTGTGCAGGGCGGCGTGAAATACGAGGTCAAGTTCAAGCTCGTGGAGTGGTTTGAGGAAATCAAAGCGGCGGTGGAAAGCTGGTTCGCCTAAGCCTTGTAAATCTATCCAAACGTTTGACAAAATCGGACAGATACTTGTAATATTTGATGAAATGTGCGATACTATTTAAGATGTAGTATCGCACATTTTTGCGTAGGGACGCTGCGATGGGGGGACACGAAATATGTACAAGCTGATATTTGCCGACGATGAGCGGATCGTGCGGGAAGGCATTCAGAAAATCATTGACTGGGAGCAGTGCGGCTTTACGGTCACCGGTTTTTGTGAAAACGGGATGGAAGTGCTCGAACTGGTGGAGGCCGAATGCCCCGATGTCATCATTACGGATATCAAGATGCCGGTGCTTGACGGGATTGAGCTGTCCCGCCGGGTGCGTCAGAAATATAAGGACGTAAAGATTCTTTTTGTCACCGGGTTTGACGATTTCTCTTATGCAAAATCCGCCGTCGACCTTCACGTCAGCGAATATATATTAAAGCCTATTTCCGCCGCCGGAATGACCAAAACCCTTCTCAAGCTCAAAGAACAGCTCGACAATGAACGGGAAGCCAAGCGGGGAGTGGAGCGTCTGCGTGCGTCTTTGCAGCGGGAGCTTCCCCTTTTGCGCAGCACCTTTCTCAACTGGCTGGTGAGCGAAGAGTGTACCCGGGAGGAAGCGGAGTACCGGCGGGATTTTTATGCGGTGGACGAGTTGAACGGAAGCCTTTACCTGCCGATGGCGGTCAGTGTGGACAGTTTTACGAGGGGAAAGAGAGCCTTTTCCGAGGAGGACCAGGAGCTGTCTCGGTACGCCATCCTCAATATTGTAGAGGAGATCGTGCGCGCAAGGAAGCTGGGCGTTTGTTTTATGCAGGGAGAACGCATCGCCGTCATTAGCTGCGTCAAAAATGAGAGCCTGTTCCGCCTGAAAAACGAAAGCCTGGATGCGGCGGAGGGAAATCCGCTGGAGCATTGAAAAGTACCTGAATTTTACTGTGACGGTAGGCGTCGGGACGTCATGCGAGCACCTTGAGGAGATCCGAGGGGCTTATCAGCGTGCGATGAACGCCTTGGAATACCGGATTTGCCTGGGTCCCAACCGGGTCATCTGCGTGGAGGACTTAGAGCCGGGACGGCCGGAAAAGGAGAAAACGGACAAGCTTGAGGCAAGCCTTGTGGCGGCCATCCGCTCCAACGATGAAGAAGAAATCCGTAAAATCGTCCCGCTGCTTTATACCGGTTATGTCAAAAGAGGAGCCTCTCTCGCCACCGTCAAGTGCACGACCATCGTGCTCATGGTCATACTCCTGCGGGAGTTTTCCCTGTCCGACGACCAGCCTTTTTCGCTGGATGAGAAGCAGATGAACGAAATACTGTCCATCCAGTCGGTGCAGGGGCTTTGTGAACGGATGCTGCAGTTCAGTCTTGACAAGGCCCAGGGAATTTCCGCCGGACGCCAGGAAAACAACCAGCACATCGTCGAGCAGGCAAAAGAATACATCAAGCAAAACTATTCGGATACCGACCTGACTCTCACCACCATCAGTAACCATCTTTTCATCAGCCCCAGCTATTTTACCTATATTTTTAAGAAAAACACCGGGTCCACCTTCGGCACCTATCTGATGAAAACCCGCATGGAGGCGGCCCATAAGTTGCTGATGGATACGTCTATGAAGAATTTTGAGATTTCCGAACGGACCGGCTTTTCCGATCCGCGGTATTTCAGCTTCTGCTTTAAAAAGCATTACGGTATGACGCCCAGCGAATACCGCAAGAAAAACCAGGCTTTATAACTGCCGACGGCCGCGAAGGGGATACGGATATGAAAAAGCCAAAACAGAAAGGGAGCAGGTGGCGAGAAGCGCTTCGGTATAACCTTCGTCCCAATGGATTTCAAACGATCATCACGATTAGCACGACGGTAATCGTTTTTTTAACCATTTTGTTTTTTACGGGAAGCATTTATTTTCGTTCCGGTGAGATGATGCGCACCGAAATTCTGCAGACGAACCAGCAGCTCATTAACCAGGTGGCGGAAAACCTGGAGATGTACCTGGAAGAAATGCACAACACCTCTCTGCTCATTGAGGAACAGCTGTCCACCCAGCAGAGAAGCGAAAAAAAGCATGAGGTATTTCACGTCACGCATAAACTGCACCCCAGCGTGGAGACCGTGGCGGATTTTAGCGCGACCGGACGGATGCGTACCGCTTCCGTTGATCTTACGCCAAAATACAACAACTATTCCGAACGGATCTGGTTTACCAGAGCGATGATGGCCAAAGGCGAGCCAACCTTTTCTCCGCCCCATGTCCAGAATTTATTTCAAGAGAAACGCGACTGGGTCATCACGTACAGCCGCCAGATCGAGTGGTTTCAGGGAGAAAATTATCACAGTGCCGTGCTGCTGGTGGATATGAACTTTAAGACGTTCCGCCGGATTTGCAACCGGGTGGATTTGGGTGAATCCGGTTATATTTTTGTAGTCAGCCCGGAAGGGAATTTTATTTATCACCCTCAGAAAAAGGTGCTTTACTCGGAAGTGGAAAGTGAGGACCTGAATCTGGCCGTTGGAAGGGAGGACGGCGGTTTTACCATCGAGCGGGACGGGATGGATTACGCGGTCAATATCTGCTCGGTGGATTTTGCCAACTGGAAGGTAGTTAGCGTAGCAAGCACAGAGGAGGTCCGAGCCACGGTTCAGGACATGTGGATATTTCTTGGAACCATGATCCTGTTTGCCATTTCGTTTGCCTTCTTTATCGCCATTCAGGTGGCGAGGTTTATCACAAGCCCCATCCGTAAGCTGCAGTTTCTTATGCACCAGGTGGAGAACGGTGCGCTTGCCATCCGCGCGCCGGAGCGGGGCGCCTATGAAATCCGGGAGCTGAGCAAGTCCTTTAACACCATGGTGGAAAAAATCTGTAGTCTGATGGATGAGGTGATTGAGGAAAAGGACCTGCTTCGAAAAAGTGAGATCCGCGCCCTGCAAGCGCAAATCAATCCCCATTTCCTGTATAATACCCTCGACTCCATCGTGTGGCTGGCGGAGACCGGAAAAAAGGAAGACGTGGTCACGATGGTTACCTCTCTTGCGAGCCTGCTGCGCCTTACCATCAGCAAGGGAGATGCGTTCCTGACGGTAGAGGAGGAACTGCGTCATGCAGAAAGCTATCTGGTGATCCAGAAAATCCGCTATGGGGACAAGTTTGATTTTTCCATAGAGGCCGACGAGGATGCTCTGCGCTGCCGTACGGTACGGATTATCCTGCAGCCGCTGCTTGAAAACGCCATCTACCACGGGATCGAACCGATGGAAGAAAAGGGTATGATCCGCATTTGCGTGCGAAAGCAGGGAGAACGACTCCTCATGCAGGTGATCGACAACGGCGTTGGAATGGATGAGGCAACGCAGCGTTCCATTTTGGAGACAAACCCGGAAAAATCCTCGGGAATCGGGGTCAAAAACGTCGACGAGCGCATCCGGCTTTGCTGCGGAGAAGAATACGGCCTGCGTTTTTACAGCCGCCCGGGCGAGGGCACTACGATAGAGATCTGGCTTCCGTCACAAAAGTAACCGAAAGGAAATCCGTAAGCCCAACCGAACGCCAGGATGGCTGAGGCCTGGCTCTGCCGGGGCCTTGTCCTCCGGATCTCCTGAATGGGTGCCGTCTGGCAAACGGATTTAGCGGGAATATCCAGGCCCTCGAAGAGGGACTTATCTTTGGAAAAAGGTTCGTGTACGAGCAGGCGGCGCCTTCTTCTCTGGAGGGGGCCGCCGCCGGGAATGTGCGGAGTCCCCGTTGTGTGAAACGGTGCTTCCTCATAAGTTGCATTTGTTTGTTAGGATACTGTCTTTGAGGAAGAAATCCGATTGACGCACGGGGGGAGGCGTTCGTCGGAAGAATGCTGTCCGTTGCAAAAAAAGCGTGTTTCTGCTTTTAAGGCGGGGGCTTCCAAGAATAAGCCCTTTGCATTCCTTTCGAGGCCAGTTGTGAAGCAGGCGGTATGGGAGAATGCCGCCCTCAACGTAATAAAGAGGAAAACGGCGGACTTAAAAAGTCCGCCGTTTTCCTCTTTATCATAGCCAAGCTACTTTTAAACTTTAAATGTAAAAAGCGGCAGCTGAGGCAAGAAAACGCCGCCGCGCTTCCATCAGGTCACTTGGAGGAAAGCTCGTTTAGATCGAAGGGCGTGCGCTGATAGACGAAATAGTTGAGCCAGTTGGAAAAGAGAAGACTCGCGTGGCTGCGCCAGATCATGGGAGGGATGGACTCTGGATCGTCTTGGACAAAGTAATTGCGGGGAATGCGCGGGTTTAATCCCCGTTTCACATCCCGGTCGTATTCCTTTGCCAGAGTATCCCGGTCATATTCCGCATGACCCATCACAAAGATTTGCCGCCCGTCCCCGGTGGCGATCAGATAAACGCCCGCGTCAGCCGACTCGGCTAGAATCTGAAGCTCCGGGTGCTTTAACACATCCTCCCGCCGCGTGCCTGTATGGCGGGAATGAGGGGCATAAAAGTACTCGTCAAACCCCCGCACCAACGGGTGCAGCGTCCCGGTGGCCCGGTGACGGAAAATGCCCGATAGCTTTTCCTCAAGCGGATATTTCGGAATTCCATAATGGTAATAGAGCCCCGCCTGACCGCCCCAGCAGATATGAAAGGTAGAAAACACATGGGTTTTCGACCATTCCATGATCTCGCAGAGCTCCTGCCAGTAATCCACCTCTTCAAACGGCAGATTCTCCACCGGCGCACCGGTGATAATCATACCGTCGTACCGGTTGCCCCGCACCTCGTCGAACACCTTGTAAAAGTCCAGCAAATGCTGGGCACTGACGTTTTTTGGCGTATGGGTAGCCGTCTGAAGCAGGTCGATTTCCACCTGCAGCGGCGTGTTGCCCAAAAGACGCAGCAGCTGGGTTTCTGTGGCGATTTTTGTGGGCATAATATTCAAGATCAAGATTCGCAGCGGCCGAATGTCCTGTTTGGCCGCCCGCTCCCGGGACATGACGAAAATATTTTCCGCCTCCAGCACCTTGCGCGCCGGCAGCGTATCCGGAATTTTAATGGGCATGTTTCGGTTCCCTCCCGTTTGGCAAGCGCCCGAATGCTTTTTAGTATACCAGAATCGCCCGGTTTAAGCAACCGGTTTTCCCGGACAAATCAGAAGGGTTTTCTTGCAATGGAAAAAGAAAAAGGTTGAAAATGGGACTGAATGATGGTATCATATACCGATAGAATGAGGAAAAATGTGTAGGATTTTGTGGTTGAGCCGCAGAGACAAAGGATGGGATGGATGGAGCGAAAGCCGGGTTTCACGGGATTTTGGCTTAAAATCATCGCTTTGGTTTTGATGACGGCGGATCATATTGGATTGTTTTTTGCGTTTGCAGGCGCGCCGGTGTGGTTGCGGTGGCTGGGACGTTTGTCGGCGCCGCTCTTTTTCTTTCTGCTTGCCCAGGGCTTTGTGCACACGCGCAGTCGTATCCGGTATTTGAGCAGGCTTTATGGATGCAGCGTGGGCATGTATCTCCTGGATGCGCTTTTGAACCGGTTCTTTCCCCGGCCTGACGGCCTTTTGGTAGACAATAACATTTTCGCCACCCTGTTTCTGACGCTTCTGCTCCTATGCCTGGGGGACTGGGCAAAAGACGCCGTGCAAAAAAAACAGTGGCTTCGGCTCACAGGCCTGGGAGGATGTTTTTTCCTTTTCTTTCTGGCCCCGTCTCTTTTCCTTCTGTTGCCCGATTCTCTTGCTCCTCTTAAAACCGCTCTTGCTTGGCTTTTTCCCGGCCCGTTTGCGGTGGAAGGCGGAATCGCCTTCCTGCTTTTAGGTGTGGGAATGGTCTGGCTTCGGGAGAACCGGCTGGCCTTTTGTCTGATGTATCTGGTCATTTCCCTCAGCTTTCTTCTGACGGGAACCGGAGACCCGCTTTTTTTCAACTATCAATGGATGATGGCCTTTGCGCTGCCCGTGCTTCTTTGCTACAATGGAGAGCGGGGAAGAAGCTGTAAGGGGCTGTTTTACAGCTATTACCCTCTGCACATTGCCTTTCTCTTCATAGCATCCGGCCTGTTTTATGCGGGATGGTTCGGTTAGAGGGGACAAACGACTTGAAACGAAAAAATCGGCTGTTTTGGCCGTAATTGCAAATAGAATGGATGAAGCAAGCATGGTAGGATTTCGGGAACTGTTTCATAATACCGGCGGGATTCCGCTGAATTTATTTGTCCGGTTTGGAAGCGACAACCGCTGGCATTTTCACAAATGTCTGGAGATCGGATATTGCGCGGCGGGAAACGGGGAGCTTTCGGTACAAGGAAAGAACTATACCCTGAAAAAAGGATCGTTGTTTCTTGTCAACCCCTATGTGGTGCATTCCATCCAAAATCAGTCGGCGGATTTCGCCATGACCCTGATGCAGATGGACTTCCAAAGCTACGAGCCTCTTTGTCCCGGCATTACCAGCCTGGATTTTCACAATGTCATAAGCGGCGGCCTCTCGGAGGAACGGCTGCTCACCCTTTATCGATTTGTGGCCACCATCGTGTATGAGGCGTCCAATAAGCTCAGCGGCTACCTGCTGCGAACCGACTCGCTTTTGCGGGCGCTGGCCCAGTTCCTGGCAGACTATCTGACAGTGGAAACCAGACAGGCGAGAGGCCCTCGCAGCGCGGAAAGTGACCGCATCAAGCATCTCATCGAGCACATCGACGTACACTATAACGAGGATTGGTCGCTCGACGAGCTGGCGGACATGGTGGGGCTCAATTCCCAGTACCTGTCCCGGCTTTTCAAATTGAGCGTGGGCTTACCCTTGACGAAATACATCAATTCCGTCCGGGTGAAAAAAAGCCTGCCCGACCTGCTCGATTCCAAAATGACCATTGCCCAGATTGCAGCCCGGCACGGTTTTCAGACGGTAAAAAGCTATTATACTGCTTTTTCCGAGGTGTACGACCTGCCGCCTGGAAAATATAAGCGCTGGCAGAAGAACATGCAGCGGGAAAAGAAAAGGCTGCGCCCGGTGGAGAGCGATATGCAGTTAAACGACCTGTTTGACGATCTGTATTCCTATATTCAAAATTCCGAAATGCGCACCTTCGGTGGTTACGGCCTTTCCAGGCAAAGGGAAAAGGCGGGCACGCGGCGGGCGTAACCGGCGATTAGACCCGGGCGAAACGGAACATACTGGTAAGTGTGCTCCTTCGTCAACCCATTCACGCAAAAATGACAGGAGGCGGCAATATGAAACGGTTGGTATTGGTCCGGCATGGAAAGATGGAACATCCGGCGGGCATGGAGATTACGGCAGGCTGGTCGAATATGCCGCTGTCCCGCAAGGGTAGGCGGCAGGCGAACCTGGTTTCCCAGGCAATCGCGGTGATGCTGGGCGATCATGCGTTTGAGTTTTTCAGCAGCGATTTGCTGCGCGCTTCCCAGACGGCGGAGATGATTGGGCAGAAGCTGGGGAGCAGACCCATCATCACCCATATGCTGCGTGAGCAGAGCAACGGCCAGGCAGCGGAGATGCTGCCCCAGGAAGCCCGGCTTTTAGAGCTGCCCTGCAAGGGAGATCCCCTTGACTGGATTGTGTACCCGGGTGCGGAGAGCCGGCGGATGCTCTTTAACCGCATCACCGGATACCTGCATCGAATTGATAAGCTGGTGGAAGGTACGGTTCTGATGGTCACCCACGCCGACGTCATCAACGTTGCCGTCTGCTGGTGGTTGGGGCTACCGGTGGAAACCTTCGCACAGGTGGATTTTCGCGTAAACCGGGGCGGGATCACCGATCTGCGCCTTTCCAAGGAAGGAACGCCGGTGCTTTACCGGCATAACAGCACCGCGCATCTGCGGTAAAAAACAGGGACGTTTGGGAAAAGGGGATTGTAATGAAAAGACGTGTGGGAATTCTGACCAGCGGCGGCGACTGCCCGGGCCTCAACGCCGCCATCCGCGGCGTGGTACATGCGGCATACAACCTGTTCGACGTAGAATTCGTGGGAATTGCGGACGGATACAAGGGGCTTATTGAGGGCAACTACAAAGAGATGCGCCGGGAGGACTTTGACGGCATTCTTACCCTGGGCGGCACCATTCTGGGGACCTCCCGTCAGCCTTACCGCAATATGCGCAAAATCGAAGAGGACAATGTGGACAAGGTTGCGGCCATGAAGCAAAATTACCGCAAAATGAAGCTGGACTGCCTGGTGACCCTGGGCGGCAACGGCACTCACAAAACCGCCAATCTCCTTTCGGAAGAAGGGCTTCCTATCATCGGCCTGCCCAAAACCATCGACAATGACATCTGGGGCACCGACGTGACCTTCGGCTTCCACACCGCGGTGGACATCGCCACCGAAGTAGTCGACCGCATTCACACCACCGCCAACAGCCATGGCCGGATCATGGTGATCGAACTGATGGGCAATAAGGCCGGATGGCTGACCCTGTATGCGGGAGTTGCCGGCGGGGCGGACGTGGTGCTTATCCCGGAAATCCCCTATTCCATGGACGCGCTGGTCCAAGCGGTGGAGGAACGTATCCGTGTGAAAAAGCGCAAATTCTCCATCATTGCGGTGGCGGAAGGTGCCATGAATTTGAAGGAAGCGTCCATGAAGGGCAAGGAACGGGCCGCCTTCCGCGCGAGCGAGCCGTACATGTCGGTTTCCTACCGGATTGCCGACCAGCTCCAGCAGGCCACCGGTCTGGAAAGCCGGGTGGTGGTGCCGGGCCATTTTCAGCGGGGCGGTTCCCCATCGCCTTACGACCGGGTGCTGGCAACCCGGTTCGGCGTGCAGGCAGCCAAGCTCATCAAAGAGGAGCGGTACGGCATGGCGGTGGCGCAGATCGGCAGTATCGTGACCCAGAACCCCTTGTCCGAGGTAGCCGGCAAAACCAAGCTGGTGCCAAAGGACCATCAGATGGTGGAGTTTGCCCGGTGTATGGGTATTGCTTTCGGCGATTAAAGCTGTTATCGTTAAAAAGCCGTCTGTCAGGAATTTGTTTCCTGACAGACGGTTTTTTATATATTCGTGTGTGAAAAAGGATCGTCCGGATTCCAGTGTTCAGTCAGCAGTGCTTTTGGCTTTTTTTCGCCGCCTTAGGCGATGAAGGGCGGTTCCAATTCCGCACCCGATGAGCGCCAGGATCAAATAGATGACGAAAAAGAAAAAAGCGGAGGTGTTATAAAAGAGAAGCATAGTCAAAAGAAACGGTGCGCACACCACGGGCGGAATCCAAAACCGCAAGCCGTATTTTCTGCAAAAGAAAATTGGACACACCAGGGAAAAAACAGCGTTCAGAATCCACAAATCCATTAGAAAGGTATAGAGAATGGACGAGGGGAAAATGAGATTAACCAAAGGAATGGCGCTGTAAACCACGAAGGAAATCAGGATCACGAGCAGAATATCCCTTTTCATAATGAGCCGTTCCTCCCAAACATTCCTTGCCTTTACTTTACCATACGGGGAAGCCCGTTACAATGTCTGGGAGCGGAAAAGTTTCTTCCTGCTTTTTGCGTACGTCTGACGAAAGGAAACGGTAAGCAAAAGTGGAAGAAATGCGAAAGGTATGGTATAATCATGTTCATAACCATGCCCGCGGGAATGGGCGGCGGTGTCTGCGAAAAGGACGAAAGCGTCCGCCGGAAAAATAAAAAATAGGATTCTGCCGAGCGTGGGTACCTAGCATTAAAAGCATTGCGATACAAGAAACATGCCGCATGAACTCCATGCGATCATAGCAGGCGACTGCCAAAGGAAAGGGAAAAGAACCATGAAAGTATTCAACGAAAACGAACCCATCCACAATGAAAAACTGCGTGGGACCATGCGTACCCTCAAACTGTCCGGCGGTGCGCTGGAGGAGCAGGTTTTCCTGGAAGCACTCAAGCAGGCGAAGCTGCTTGCCCCGGTGGAGATGGAACCGGTTTTAGCCAAAGGGCAGCAGACCGGCGGCGAAAGCGTTCCGGTAACGGATGATGTGCGCATCCGTTTTCTTTTGATCCATACCCCGGACAAGGTTGCCTTTTTCCCCGCTTTCACCGATGAGGAAGCTCTTAAAAAGGGAAGCTGGCCGGGCGGAAAAGTCCCCAAATCCATGATCCTGACCTTAGAGGATTACTGCACCATGATCTTGTCCTCCGAAAAGGGAGCTGCCGGCATTGCCATCAATCCTTTCGAGGAGAACGTTCAGGTGCTTCGTCCCCAGCTTGCAAAGCTCAACGGGAAGGCGATGCCCTATATGGTCACGAAGGACACCAAGGTGCTGCTGGGAGAACCCAAGGAATACCCCAAGGAAATGGTGGAAGCGGTTAAGGAATACCTGAAAACCAAAAAAGGGGTGCAAAAGGCCTATTTGCAGCAGATGGTGAAGGATGGGGAAGAGAGCTATCTGATGATCGTGGATTTTGAGGAGATTGCGCGCAAGGACCTGTTTGAAGGCATTGCGGAGGTTGCCGCCCCTTATCTCAAGGAAAAAATTCTCGACCTGGTACCCTATTCGGAGAATTTTGGCCGGGACGCGGCCCAGAAAGTGACTCCCTTCTATACGAAAAAGCGGTTTGGCCTTTTTTAAGCAGAAATAGATTTGTTCCAGACTAATAAAGCGCGGGACAGCGAAATGCTTTCGCTGTCCCGCGCGTTTTTTGGTACAGTGAGCTTGGGCGGCCAAATACCGACAGAGGACAAGACTCTTTGCCCCGGAGAGCCCCTGGGTTTCAGAGAAAAAACATAAAGCGTCCCGAGATGCGCCCGCAAAGCGAAGCTTTCTCAGCAGGCAGGCAGCTTGCTGCAGCCCAAAATGTCCGCCCCCTGTTAAGAGGGCACCGGCAGCCCGGCGTCCCGGAAAATGGACCTTGCTTTTGCAACCTCGTCGGCCGTCGGCTCAGGCGTATCCGTCAACGTGTAAGGCCGATGAAGCTGCTCCCACTTATACTCGCCCATCTTATGAAAGGGCAGCAGCTCGACCCGCTCGATGCAGGTATAGTCCTTGAGAAATGCCGCCATTGCCCGCAGCTTTTCTTCCTTGAGGGTGATACCCGGTACCAGCACATGGCGAACCCACACCGGCGCGCTTGCCGCCTCCCGGTAATCGAGCAGGGCGATGGCGCTGCGGTTATCCCGCCCGGTCAGACGCCTGCAGTCCCCGGGATCCATGGCTTTCAGGTCCAAAAGAACCAGGTCCGCCAGGTCCACTGCTTCCTGACAGGCCGCAAGAGGGATGGAAGCCGCCGTGTCCAGCGCCGTGTGGATGCCCTCCTTTCGGCACAGGGAGAGAAGGGCGGCGCAGAAGTCCGCCTGCAAAAGCGGTTCCCCGCCCGACAGGGTGACTCCGCCGCTTAAAAAGCTGCGGTAACGCAGAATGTCGGCAAACACCTCGTCCACCGTGCGTACCTGGCCGTCCCTGACGCTCCAGGAATCCGGGTTGTGGCAGTATAGACATTGCAGCGGGCAGCCCTGCAAGAACAGCACATACCGGATGCCAGGCCCGTCCAGCGCGCCGAAAGTTTCCACCGAATGGATGCGGCCGGTAATCGAGGACATAGAGGACACCTCCTGTTAAGACAAGGCGGCGCGGATTCCTCCGCGCCAACCGCAGCGTTTGATTAGAACCGGGTGTGGAAGGTGCGGTTAATTACGTCCATCTGCTGCTCTCTGGTGAGCTTGATGAAGTTGACCGCGTAGCCGGAAACCCGGATGGTCAGCTGGGGATATTTCTCCGGATGGTCCATGGCGTCTAAGAGCACATCCCGGTTTAAGACGTTGACGTTGATGTGATGGCCGCCCTCGGCAAAATACCCATCCAGCAGAGAGGCCAGGTTTTTGACCTTGTCCTCCTCTTCCCGGCCCAGAGCCCCCGGTACAATGGAAAAGGTGTAGGAAATACCGTCCTCGCTGTAGTCGTAAGGCAGCTTCGCTACCGACATCATGGAGGCCACGCAGCCGTTCTCATCCCGCCCATGCATGGGATTGGCGCCCGGGGCGAAGGGCTCGCCCAGCTTGCGTCCGTCCGGCGTGGAACCAGTCTTCTTGCCGTACACCACGTTGGAGGTGATGGTCAGAACCGACTGGGTGGCGATGGCGCCCCGGTAGGTGCGCTGCTTGCGCAGCTTCTGCATGAAGGTCTTGACCACGTCCACCGCAATGTCGTCCACGCGCGGGTCGTTGTTGCCGAACTTGGGATAATCCCCTTCGATCTCGAAATCCACCACCAGGTCCCGGTCATCCCGGATGGGGCGGACCTTCGCGTACTTGATGGCGGAAAGGCTGTCCGCCACCACCGACAGCCCCGCAATGCCGCAGGCCTCGGTGCGCACAATTTCCTCGTCGTGCAGCGCCATCTGGATGCGCTCGTAGCAGTACTTGTCGTGCATGTAGTGGATGACGTTGAGGGTGTTCATATAAAGTTTGGAGAGCCAGTCGAGAATGGCGGAGAACTTCTTCATCACGTCGTCGTAGTCCAAATACTTGCCCCGCACCGCCAAAAGCTCAGGCCCCACCTGGTCCCCGGCTTTTTCGTCCCGTCCGCCGTTGATGGCGTAAAGCAGGGCCTTGGCCAAGTTCGCCCGGGCGCCGAAGAACTGCATCTGCTTGCCCACCCGCATGGCGGACACGCAGCAGGCGATGGCATAATCGTCGCCGAACTTGCGCCGCATCAGGCTGTCGCTCTCATACTGGATGGAGGAAGTCTCGATGGAAAGGCGGGCGCAGAAATTCTTAAAGTTTTGCGGCAGGCGGCGGCTCCACAGCACCGTCATGTTGGGTTCCGGAGCAGGGCCCAGGTTTACCAAGGTGTGCAAAAAGCGGTAGGACATTTTCGTGACCATATGCCGTCCGTCGGTGGACATGCCGCCGATGGACTCGGTAACCCAAGTGGGGTCACCGGAAAAAAGCTCGTCGTAGCTGGGGGTGCGCAGGAAACGGACCATCCGAAGCTTCATGATAAAGTGGTCCACAAATTCCTGAATCTCTTCCTCGGTGTACCGGCCTTCCTGCAAATCCTTTTGTGCGTAAATGTCCAAGAAGGTGGACACCCGGCCTAAGGACATGGCCGCGCCGTTTTGCTCCTTTACCGCCGCCAGATACCCGAAATAGAGCCACTGAATGGCTTCCTTCGTGTCCCTGGCCGGGGCGGAAATGTCAAACCCATAAGACTGAGCCATGGCTTTGAGCGCATGCAGCGCCTTAATCTGGTCGGAGATTTCCTCCCTATGGCGGATGGAAGCCTCGTCCATGATTTCATAGCTATAGTCCTGCAAAGCCTTTTTCTTCTGCTCAATGAGCGCGTCCACGCCGTACAAAGCCACCCGGCGGTAGTCACCGATGATGCGGCCCCGGCCGTAGGCGTCGGGCAGGCCGGTGATGATACCGGTATGCCGGGCCCGCTTCATCTCGTCGGTATACACGTCGAACACGCCGTCGTTGTGGGTTTTGCGGTATTTGAAAACACGCTCCACCTCTGGGTCCATCTCCCGGTCGTAGTTTTTCAGCGACGTGCGTACCATCCGGATGCCGCCGAAGGGCATGATAGCCCGTTTGAGGGGCGCATCGGTCTGTAAGCCCACAATGGTTTCCAGATCTTTATCAATGTAGCCGGGCTGATAGGCGTCGATGTCCGAAATGGTGGACGCGTCGATATCAAGCACGCCGCCGGCTGCGGTTTCCTTCTTCATCAGGGACGCAACCTCGTCCCACAGCTTTCTGGTACGCTCGGTGGGAGGGGTGAGGAACGAATCGTCCCCATCATAGGGAGTGTAGTTCTTGTTGATAAAATTGCGAACGTCGATGGTGTTGGTCCAAGTGCCGGTTTTAAAGCTCATAATGCGCTCCCTCCTTTGGTTTTGATTTAATTATACTTAATTAGTATAGTTTTTGCAACTGGCAAATCGCAACATTCCGCGTGCGTTTTTCACTGACATTGTGTATATCCTTTTTTCTTTCCCAGCTTCTTTGGAATTTATCCGTATATTACTACAGAAAAACAGGCATGCAGCCCGGCTGCATGCCTGCATCCTTATAAAACCTTGGAAAGAAAATCGCACAAACGGGGGTTTTGAGGATTTCCGAAAAACGCCTGCGGTTCGGACTCTTCCAGAATCAAGCCTTCGTCCATGAAGAGCACGCGGGTCGCCACTTCCCGTGCAAAGTTCATTTCGTGGGTGACCACCACCATGGTCATTCCTTCTTCCGCCAGCTCCTTCATAACCTGAAGCACCTCGCCTACCATCTCCGGGTCCAACGCGGAGGTGGGTTCGTCAAAGAGCATCACGTCCGGGTTCATAGCCAGGGAACGGACGATGGCAATGCGCTGCTTCTGGCCGCCGGAAATCTGGCTGGGGTAGGAGTCCGCCTTTTCCGACAGGCCCACCCGCTTTAAAAGCCGCAGGGCGTTTTCTTTCGCCTGCTCCTCGCTTTGCAGCTTGAGCTTGACCGGGGCCAGCGTAATGTTCTGCAACACCGTCAGGTGAGGGAAGAGGTTAAAATGCTGAAACACCATTCCCATCTTCTGGCGCATCTGATTGACATTGCACTTGGGATCGGTAATCAAGGTATCCTCAAACCAGATTTCGCCCGAGGTAGGCGTTTCCAGGAGATTGAGGCACCGCAGAAAAGTGGATTTGCCGGAGCCGGAGGGCCCCACCACGACCACCTTTTCGCCCTTCTTGATTTCTTCGTTGATGCCGCAGAGCACCCGATGGTCTCCAAAGGCTTTGTGCAGGTCTTTAACGACTATCACTTGCCCTCAGCCTCCTTTCCATAACGCCCAGGCCCTTGGTCAGGATCTTAATGATGATGAAGTAGATGATGGCCACGCCGATGAGGGGCATATATGCGGTATAGGTACGGCTGATGATGAAGTCGGCCGCCTTGGTCAGATCCATCAGCGCGATATAACCGACCACAGCCGTTTCCTTAATGAGCACGATGAATTCGTTGCCCAAAGCCGGCAGCACGTTCTTGATCGCCTGCGGAACGATGATGTAGCGCATAGTCATGAAGCTGGTCAGGCCCAGCGAACGGCCTGCTTCCGTCTGGCCCTTGTCAATGGACTGGATGCCGGCGCGGAAGATTTCCGCCACATATGCGCCGGAATTGAGACCGAAAGCGATGATGGCCACCACCATCTTGTCCATCCCGGACTTGCCGAAAATGATCTGGTACATAATCAGCAGCTGCACCACGAAGGGGGTGCCTCTGATGATGCTGACATAGGCGCTTGCCAGCCAGTTAGGAATCGCAAGCAGAAACCGCACGAATTTGTTGTGGTTTTTCAAGTTGTTGCTGGGCAAACGGATGACCGCCACAATCAGGCCCACCAAAATACCGATGAGCGCGGCGAAAACCGATAAGATCAGCGTGTTTTTCAAGCCGTCCACAATCAGCATGTACCGGTTTCCGTCAAGAAACACAAATACAAACTGATCGTACAGCGACTGGAAAAAAGCGCCGATGGAATCAAAGATATTCATCGTGATGAGTGAAACGTCCGGCATAGGAACCTCCCCCGTTCATAGAAAAGTGAGGATAGTGCGAATAGAGGCACTATCCTCACAAAAGCGTTCTTATTACCGATTACTGCTCGATATACTGCTTGAGAATCTCGTCGTACTTGCCGTTTTCCTTAAGAGTCTTGAGGGCGGCGTTGATCTTGTTAAGGAGATCCGCGTCCTTCTTGGTCACGGCAATGGCGTAAGTCTCGGTTTCGCACTTGATGTCCTCGACGATCTTAATGTCATTGGCGTTTTCTTTCGCGAACACCTGCGCAGGATTCGAGTCGATGATGACCGCGTCCACTCTGCCGTTTTTGAGCTCGATGACCGCGTCCAAGCCCTTCTTCATACGGGAAACTTCCGTGTCCTGCAGAGAGATGCCGAGAATATATTCCCAGTCGGGATCGCCGGAAGCGACGAAGTCGCCAGTGGTGCCTTCCTGCACGGCAATCTTCTTGCCGTTTAAGTCTTCCGCCTTGGTGATGTTGCTGTCCTTGCGCACCAGGACCATCTGGTTGGCCTCATAATAGCCGTCGGAGAAGTTCACGCTCTTCTTGCGCTCGTCGTCCACCGTCATGGCGGCGATGATGCCCTGAATGTTGCCGCTTTCGATGGCGCCGATCAGGGATTTGAATTCCATGTTTTCAATCTGGATTTCCACACCCATCTGTTCGCCGATCGCCTTCATCAGCGCGATGTCAAAGCCGTCGGGCTTGCCGTCGTCGCCCATGTACTCAAAGGGCGGGAATTCCGCGTTGGTGCCGATCTTCAGAACGTTGGATTTGCCACTGTCACAAGCCGCAAGCATGGAAACCGACAGAACCAGAACCAGTGCCAGCGCCAGGACTCTCATGAATTTTTTCATTTCGATACCCTCCCGTATCAATTAATGTCAGCATTATACCATACCCCTTTGCCGAAATCAAGGGCGCAAGGCATACTTATGCAGAATATACACGAAATAGGCATAATCATGCACATTTCTGACAAGCCGCCTTAGCGGGGAGGGGATGTCCTCTTCTTGAGGACCAGGATCGTCTGCCCGTCCGAAAATCCGGGATGCCGCTCCTTGATGTAAGGACTTCGCAGCTCCTTGCGCACCATATCCCGCAGCGCGGTTCCCGAATGGTAGCCGTGCACCACGATGACTTCCTTTGCATCCCGGTCCAGGGAGGCCCGGGCCAGGAGATGCTGCAAGTAGGTTTTCGCGGCAAAAGCGCGCATTCCGTGGATATCCACTACAATGTCCAGACCTGCCCGGCGTTCCCGGTTCTGTCCGCCCGTCATTTGCCCACGTTTAAAAGCAGCACCCACGCAAGGATCAGCGTAAATCCGGTGCAGCAGACCAAAAGGGCGTTGCGCTGCTTTTTGCTTTTGATGGCCTGTACAGCGAAGCCCAGCAAAACGCAGGTGATGACAAGACCGGTCACGTCGATGCCAATGCCCACAAGACTATGGTCCAGCGCAATGTGTTCGCCGAACCAGTAGAGAATGCCGGTGCCCAGCAAGTGGGAGAGGGGGACGAGAATCAGCGGCAGAATGGCGACGGAGTATTCCGGTTTGCGTGCGCGCAGGAAAATATAGCACATGGCGAGAATCACAATGACAATCGCCCAACATTCGGTAATCATAACGCAAAGCCCTCCCCACAGGAAAAACACCGTTGCCGGACACGCACATTTCCTGCGGGCGGCAAAGGGCCTTCCGTAATCTGTTTGGTGCCAAAATCCGGTTTGTAAGGGCCGGAATGGATGTCATTATTATCCTTGATTTTGAAAGCCTTGTCAAGCAGGCGGGCTAAATTGCCCCTGCAAAAAAGCAGCCGTCGGGGGTTACCGGACGGGAACCGTTCCTTTTGCATGTCAGCCGGCTCGGAAGGCTATTACAAGGGCATATGAAAAGAGAGAACCGGCCGCAAACCGCTGCGGCCGGTTCTGGGTATAAGGATTCGCGCGAAAAGAAATGTCGTCACCTGCAAACGCTTAAGTCAGCTACCGCTTTTGATGCCGCTGCCGCTTTCCTCCAGCGCGTCCTGGAAAGAGCGGTAGGCGGTCATAAAGTCCTTCGAGCTGCTTGCCGATACCGTCTGAAAAGAACCAGGGACAATGACGTTATAGTCCTTCCCTCCGCCCACAGTGGTGTCCTTCGTTTGCTTAACCGTTGCCCATCCGGCTTCGTACACGCCGGTTTTGGCGTTGTATTTCATCATCAGAATCTGATTGCCGCTTTGGGCAGTGGTAATGTCGGCGCTGCTCCAATAAACCTGATAGGTTCCCTTGATTTCCTTCCCGGAACGCTCGATGTTGCATAAGGACCAGGTAGCGGTCATTCCGGCGCCGATGGAATGATTGGACAGCTCCGCCAGACAATTTCGTATCGGACCGGCATAGTTGCCGCCTTCGGGGGCGGTAGAATCAATCTGGCTGATGGACTGACGCGAACCCAGCAGCTCCACGATTTTGCTGCCAAGGCTGCCTTCCATATATCTTCCGATGGTGTCGGCAAAGTCGTAATGTACTTCCAAGCCCCCGTGCTGGGTGCAGTAGGCGGAAAAGCTGTGGGACACCGGGTCGTAAGACAGGCGTATTTCCCCGCTTGACCCCACGCACACATACCCTTTTTCACGAATCGTCTCCGGGGTAAACCTTGCCATCACCGCGTCCACCGAGCCGTCCAGCTTCATGACTTCGTAAGAAGCCTCCCGCTGCAAGGCGGCACGGTTGGAAAGGCAGGTGGACTGCCGCGCATCCCCGATTATGGAGGAAACAACCGGAATGGCGATGGCCGCCACAATTGCCAAAACCGCTATGACAATGACCAGTTCCACCAGGGTAAAACCCCGCTGTTTTCGGCGCATGGCTCCCACCCCTTTCCTTTGAGCTTATCATACAACGTCTTTTGTTTCTTGTAAAGAAGCGAAAGAAAGGAACGCAGGATATTTATGGGATTTCTTCATGGAACTGCTCACTGAATCTGTATGTATGCTTGGATTGCGTTTTGATACAAAAAGCCGCCGGGTTTTAATCGGCGGCTTTTGAGAGGAAATGAAAAGAGACAGAGACGGCAATCCGGGCGTTCGGACTGCACTGACGGTCATTTGGGGCCTTTTCATCAGAAAGGGCTTATCTTCTCAATTTGTGGATGACAAGGTTGAGGGTGCCATCGCCTATACGAACAGAGCTGTTGAAGGTCAGATCGAACACGGTCTGCGCGGGCACCTCCACGAGAAAGGACGCTGAGCCAGAGGCGCTGGACCGTCCGGCTCCGGTCATGAAGTAAATGCCGTACTCAAGGTGTGGGGCGCTGTTATAATAGGGCGTTACCTGTATATATCCGGAATCCGGAAGCAGGGCTGACACTTCGTAGAAAATGGAATAGACGCCAGGAGCCAGGGTAATGCGGGTCGGGTCGGTCAGCACGATGTTGCCGGTCGGGTCAGCCACGCCGATTCCCATGGGGATCAGAGCCGCGTTTTGAAACTGCGCCCCGTAATTAATAAAGGACGCGGCCACATCGTTGGGAATGACTCCGGTGGGCCCGGTTGCACCCGTGGCACCGGTGGGGCCAGCGGGACCCTGGGATCCGATGGGCCCCTGCATACCCTGCGCGCCGGTAGCGCCGGTCGGCCCGGTAGGCCCCGTTACCCCCCGAAGGCCTGGGGTGCCCTGGGGACCAGTGGGACCGGTAGGCCCGGTTTCTCCAGTGGCCCCGGCTTCCCCTCTCGGTCCGGCGGGACCCTGGGACCCGATGGGCCCCTGTATGCCCTGCGCGCCGGTAGCGCCGGTCGGCCCGGTAGGCCCCGTTACCCCCCGAAGGCCTGGGGTGCCCTGGGGACCAGTGGGACCGGTAGGCCCGGTTTCTCCGGCAGCCCCGGTTTCCCCTTTTGGCCCGGCGGGCCCCTGGGACCCGATGGGCCCTTGTATGCCCTGCGCGCCGGTAGCGCCCGTCGGCCCGGTAGGCCCCGTCACTCCCCGAAGGCCTGGGGCGCCCTGGGGACCAGTGGGACCGGTAGGCCCGGTTTCTCCGGCAGCCCCGGTTTCCCCTTTTGGCCCGGTAGGGCCACGGTCTTCCTGGGAACCTGGGTCGCAGGAACAGGGAATGGTACAGCAGGGAATCCAATCTTCCGGCAAGGGAGTATGGTATGGATGCATCAGAAAAGCCTCCTTTCTTCACAGCAAAGAGAAAACAGATTACAGCGGCGGTTCCGGGTCAAAGACCGGCGCGCTCTGCGCAAACGCCGCCGCATCGTGATTTTCCTTCAAGTCGTACAGGCGAATGATTGCCGCAGCCAGCACCAGGCCGTTTGCCAGGTATCCGCGCAGGCTGGACGCACATTGCAGAGGCGTTTCTTTGGGTGTGTGAAGGGCGTCGGCGGCCAGCTGGTAAAAATAAATCAGCGCGCCGATGATCATAGCGCTGGCAGTCAGCTGAATCGGATATGGATCGGCAACACAATCGCAGGCGTCCTCCTCCGGTTGAGCGCTGCAAAGAAGGAGCTGCTTTTGTATATCAGTGGTGCAGTAGGACAGCAGCGTGGCTGCTGCCAGAATCAAAATGTACCATTGGGACTGGTCGATGATGCCGAGCTGTTCGAGCAGCTCGGGCGGAAGGCTGTCGTCCGGTCGGATGTTGTCCGGTTGCATTGTATCACCACACATCTCTCGAAATACTACAGTATATTCCGCCTTTTGCCCATTGATACTTTGCCCGCCGCGGGATAATCGGCACAAATGGCACATATAGATGAAGGAACCAATCATACAGGAGGAATTGCTATGCTTTGCGGCAATATACCGGCCAATTTGCCGGCAGTAAACAATTTTCACGCCTCGTCGCCTTATCCGCCCATTGAGGTAGAACGGCAAAATCTCCGCTACGCCCAGATTCTGCACCAGGATACCGCATCCGCCCAGGGCGAATTTACCGCGGTCACGTTGTACATTTATCAAAGCTGGCTTTTCGACGCGGTATCCCCTGAGGCAGGAAAGACGATGCGGGAAGTGGCAATTGTGGAAATGCACCATTTGGATTTGCTCAGCCAGGTCATCAACCTGCTGGGCGGCGACCCCACCTTCAGCGCCGTGCGAAACAATCGCTGCGTCGTCTGGAACGGCAGCATGGTCAATTACTGCAAATCCTTTTCTCAGATGCTTCGGTACAATATCAAATCCGAGCAGGAGGCCGTCGCCGCTTACCGCCGCCATCTCGCCCTCATCAAGGATGTGCATATCCAGGCGCTCATCGAACGCATTATCGAGGATGAGGAAATCCATCTTTCTATTTTTCGGCAAATGCTCGATTGTGTTTAAGAAAAAAGCGGCGTGTAACACACGCCGCTTTTTTCTTAGACGGCAGGGCAGAATGCTTAATTTCGTATAGTGAGGATTTGCACAGGGAGCATCCGCGATTTATAAAAGTCCTTGACCTTACTGGCGTATCAAGGGCAGCAATAAGCAGCGACCGGATCACAAACCCCACCAGAAAAAAGGAAAGCTATGTTTCCCATCGGCAAAGGGACGGTTTTGGTTCAGATACGGCAACCGCCCTCCTTTTCCGAATGATCGGAGAAGAAGGGCGATGTGCCAAGAAAGGGTTCCTATGGCTTTGTAAGTATGCCGTCCCCGGCAAGGGGGACGGCCGCAGGAACTTAATACCTGCAGCAGCAGCTGTTGCTGCCGTTGTAGTAATCGTAATCAGAGTTCGTTGCAAAAGCGGAGGCGGCAGCAAAATCAGAGCCGCCGTTCCAAACCGGAGATCCTACCTGATAGGTAGCGACGATCGGCATATAACCAACCACACAAGATCTCCCGCAAGAGCACTGAGACGCGGCGTATGCCGAAGACGTATTAGAAGTTCCCGACCAATTGTTACAGCACATATTGAATCCTCCCTTATTGTTACGGGACTAGCCCCGTGTTCCACTATATGCCTGCAAGAAGACATGTGTGCCAAAGAAAGGAGCAGCCCTCGGGACCGGTTCTCCCGAGGGCTTTCTAAAAAACAGGCCCGGCATAAAAAACAGCGGCGGTACCAAGTACCGCCGCTGTGCCTATGTAAGCGTTTTGCTTATTTGTATTCCTTGGAGAAAATGACGTTGCCGTCCTTATCCACGTATTCCACAATCAGAGACTCCGCGCCGGAAACCTTTTGTTTGAGTTCCTTAAGGCCCGCCTCGAAGGTAGAAGCCTGCTTTTCCATTTCACTCTCCAGATATTCCTTGACTGTGGCGGTGTCACCGATGTCCACAGTGAGCTGATAGCGGTACACCAGAGAATTTTCTCTCTGGACCAATTCTATTTTCATGCCGCTGCTTTCCAGGGAAGCCTTCATCGACTCGATCTGGGACTGGATGCTGCTGATATACTTATCCATACTGCCTGCACCGGAACCGCCGCACGAGGCAAAAGACAAGCACATGACAAGACAGCACACTGCAACCAAAAGTTTTTTCATAGGGATCCTCTCCTCAAACTAAATTTTTGCTCCCACCGTAAACGCCGCGATTGACGGAAAGGAGAAGCATAAACGTCCCAGAGCGAGGCTCTAGGACGTTTTGGAGCGGGAAACGGGATTCGAACCCGCGACTTTCGGCTTGGGAAGCCGACGCTCTACCGCTGAACTACTCCCGCAAAGTACTCCAGATTATAGCACGGGTTTCGAAAAAATGCAAGGGGTTACGAGATACTTTGTTCGAATAATTTTCCCGCTTTGTCCGGCTGGTCGCAGACGGCAAAAAACACATAGCCGTTCTTTTCCAGGATGACGGAGGTGGAAATCTTGGCGTATTCGGTGTTGCTGTAAGTACGGTAGGAGGATTCCTTCAAGCTGATATGCTCGCCCACCGCATCCTTCACCGACGAAATCGTGTCCTTGGAGGATGCCTGGATGATTCCGATTTCATCCGCGTTTCCTTCGGTATCGCTGACCAGATATGCGAAATCCGCCACCTCGTTCTCCTTGAGCACAAAGTGCAGAGACATCTGGGGCTTACTGATCAACGAATAATCCTTTATCTCCAGCTTCGACGCGATTGCCTCCACCTTTGACGCCGCATTTTGCTCATAAGCGCCGGTGGCGGGATCGTTAGAGGAACAGGAAACGAAAGCTAAGCAAATCAGACTCAATATGGCCAATCCTGCCAACCGGAGGAAGAAAGCCAAGCGCTTGCGCATATGGTTTCACCACACAAACTTTTAAATTCCAACAGAACAAGAACCGGTCCCTTATGGTTCCTTTCTTATTATACTACAAACCCAGGCTTACGCAAGCTGACAAAACAGACAGAAAAGAAAAGGGAAGAAAGTGCATATCGTACAAAGAGAAGAGAAGGGGATTTTTGCCGGTTTCCAGCGAAAAAATCCAGAAAACAGCAAGCGGAATTTTCCCCAGTGTAAAGAAGGTGAAACGCGTCGCTTTACATAAAAATGACGAAGCAATCCGGCCGTTCCCAAGAGTAATCCACATTTTCCACCGAGTTTTCCACCGAGTAAGACCGGAACAACCGCTTTTTTTCATGAAAATGTGGAAAACTTCATTTGTTTTACCCAATTTCCACAGTTGCCCGGTGGAAAACTGAAGTTGACGTAATGCTGGAATAAACACCAATTTCGTAGATATACGGCGAGTTATCATTCCTTGACGGGCGTAGCGCCTTTTGCACCCAGTTGATTGCAGAATTGGAATGGCGCGAGATCGGGTCAGGCGGAGGCGCCCGAAGAGGCCGCAGCGTCCGTTTCCTCTACCGACAGAATGGAAGCGCCTTTATAATAGTGCGTGAGAATGTCCTGCCATTTGGTGCCCTGGCGCGCCATGTAATCCGCCCCGTATTGGCTCATGCCCACCCCGTGGCCGTATCCCTTTACCGTAAAGGTGAACACCCCGTCGGAAACCAAGATGCTGAAGTTTGCCGAGCGAAGCCCCAGAGCTTCCCGAATCTGCCGGCCGGACAAGGTTTTGTTTCCTACCGCAATGCTAGTCACCGTGCCGGCGGGGCTTCGCTGTGCTTCCCCGAACCAGGCCGCCGTGTCCTGCGGCAAGGTCAGGTCCGGGAAGGCGGTCAGCAGGGCCGACTGCAAATCCGCCGCTCCAAAGGAAACCTGGGTCTGGCATTCGGGTGCCAGCGTATCGCCCGGACTTTCCACCGATTGCAGGTAGGCAACGTCGCTGCCCCAGTAAACTCCGGCGGTTTCGGTAACACCGCCGGAAATGGCATGATAGACCGCCAGAATCGGCTCGCCCTCGTATACGAGCAGTTTGCCGCAGACTTCTTTGACCGCCGTTTCAATTCGTTCCCAGGCAGCCGGGAAACTGTCCCCCCACTGGGCCTGGGCTTGTTCTTTGGGGATGTACCCTTCCTTCTGAGCGGTATTGACGGTAAAATAAGCTCCCTGCAAAGCGGGGTCCGGGCTGGCCTTTTGCTGTTCGCGCTTGCGGTAAGCGCCGGTATAAGCCGCCACCGCCTGGGCCTTGAGCGCCTCCGTGTGGAAGGAGGGAGGCATTTCCGCCGCCACGACTCCGCACAGGTAATCGTATGCGCTGACCGTCAGCACGTTCCCGTTTGCTTCGTCGAGCAGCAGAAAGGTGTCCTCCGGCTTTGAAGGGGAAGGGGCTTGACCTTCCGGCTGGGAGAATAGGTTTGTCCCCGCCATCAGCGGCAAAAAGAGCATACAAATCAGCAAGGCAAGCGCAAGACAAAGATACCGTTTCATAACCCGCTCCTTTGTTCTTCTTGAGAATTGTTTTGATTGTCATTCCTGCATGTAATGGGTGAAAAGGGGAGAATGGGGGAGCAACTTCGCCGAAAATGCAGGAACTCTTTCGCGAACTTTCAAAAAAATCGAAAAACCCGTCGGATTTTCTTGACTTTAGCCGGGTGGTATTATAAAATGACAACTAACACTATTATTTGGAAGCATTTGAATGGAGGAGATACCGTGACGCCGTACGCCAACGAAGACCTGCGGGGGAATACCCTTAAAGATTTATGCGACGAGTTTCGGAAAAATAACCACATCCGCACGGAGGACTACGAACGCTTTGGAGTCAAGCGCGGCCTTCGCAACCAGGATGGATCGGGCGTCATGGCGGGCTTGAGCCTTATTTGTAATGTCCACGGCTACGTGCTCGACGACGGGGAAAAGAAGGCGGTGCCCGGCAAGCTGATCTACCGGGGCGTGGACATCAACGACATTGTGGACGGCTGCGTCAAAGAGCAGCGGTTCGGGTTTGAGGAAGTGGTGTGGCTTCTGCTCTTCGGCAAGCTGCCAAACCCGCGCCAGCTGAGTATGTTCGCAAGGCTCCTGGCCGATTCCAGGGAGCTGCCGGAATACTTTGTGGAGGACATGATCATCAAGGCCCCGTCCCCCAACATCATGAATAAGCTGGCCCGTTCGGTGCTGGCCCTTTATTCCTATGACGACGACCCGGAGAACAATTCCTTGGAGAACCTGATGCTCCAGTCCATCCACCTGATCGCCCAGCTGCCCACCATCATGGTCAACGCCTACCAGGTTAAGCGCCGGCATTATGACCGGGAGACGATGTACTTCCATCCGCTGGATCCCCAGCAGGACACGGCGGAGGCCATTCTGGGTACCTTGCGCATGGACCGCAAGTTTACCCCTGAGGAAGCAAGGCTTCTGGACTTGTGCCTGATTCTCCACGCCGAGCACGGCGGCGGCAACAACTCCACCTTCACCACCCGGGTGGTCACCTCCTCCGGTTCGGACACCTATTCGGCCATTGCCGCGGCCATCGGGTCTTTGAAGGGCCCCCGCCACGGCGGCGCCAACATCAAGGTCATGGAAATGCTTGGGTATCTGTTAAGAGGAGTCAAGGATTATGACGACGACGAGGAAATCGCCCGCTTCCTGGAAAAGATGATCGACCGGGAGGAAGGGGACCGGTCCGGCCTCATCTACGGCATGGGCCACGCGGTCTATACCCTGTCCGACCCGCGGGCGCTGATTCTGCGCGACAATGTGCAGCCCTTGGCGGAAAAATGCGGCCTTGGCGACGAGCTGAAGCTTTTGGAGGCGGTGGAGCGCCTGACGCCCCAGGTGTTTGCCCAAAAGAAGGGAAACAACAAGGCTATGTGCGCCAATGTGGATTTGTATTCCGGGCTTGTTTACCGCTGCCTGGGGATTCCCCAGGAGCTGTTTACCCCCTTGTTTGCCGTTTCCCGGATCGCCGGCTGGTGCGCCCACCGGATGGAGGAATCGGAGATGGGCAAGCGGATCATCCGCCCGGCCTACAAGTCGGTGGCGAAAATGTCCACCTATACCCCGCTTTCCCAGCGGGAATAAGACTGCCAAGCGAAGGGACGAAAATATGCAACCAATACGATTACATCCGCAGTGTATGAGCTGTTTGCTGAAAAAGCAGCTGGATCATTTCCCTCAGGGCATATCCGAGGAAGAGCAAATTGCATATATGCAGCGGGTCCTGCGCACACTTGCAGATGCGCCCAAAACGGCCAGCGCGCCGGTTTTGGTGCGTGCAATTGGCAAAATCCAAAAGCAGATGTTCGGCTATGAAGAGGATTTTTCTGAAGTAAAAACCCATTTTAACCGGGTCATGCTGGAACGGGAAGAGGAGATGCGGGAAACGCTGCGCCGGGCAAAGGACCCTCTGAGGCTGGCGGTACAGTATGCCATGATCGGGAACTACATTGACTTTGGGGCCATGCAGAAGGTGGACGAAGCAAAGCTCGATCAGCTGCTCCGTCAAGCGCAGGAGCTGCCGCTCCATGAACAGGAATACCAGTCCATGAGGCAGGCTTTGTTAAGCGGGAAAAACGTGGTATATCTAACGGATAATTGCGGTGAAATCGTGTTGGATAAGCTGCTGATGCAGGAGATCAAACGGATCAACGAACAGGTGCGTGTTACAGCGGTCGTCCGCGGGCACAAGGTGCTCAACGACGCGACGATGGAAGACGCCCAGCAGGTTGCGCTGGCCGACGCGGCATATGTCATGGATAACGGAAGCGACATTGCCGGCACGTGCCTGGACGAAATTTCCCAGCAGGCGAAGCAGGCGCTGGACCAGGCGGACGTGATCCTGGCCAAAGGGCAGGCAAACTTTGAAACGCTGTGCAAATGCGGGAAAAATGTCTACTATCTTTTTATGTGCAAATGCAGTTTGTTTGCGGACCGGTTTCGGGTGCCGATGTATCACGGTATTTTGATTCACGACAGCAACTGCTGAATTTAAGCTGGGTATGGTTTCGTCATGAGAAAAGCCAGGCGGCGAGTGAAAACTCGCCGCCTGGCTTTTCTGTGCATCTAGAAAAATGAGCGGCACGGGTTTTCTTTTTTCCGGGGCACCTAAAGAGCTCCCCGCTCCAGGATGTTTTTCTCGCAGTTCAGGCCTTCGCATTGTGCCGCAAAACCAAGGAAAAGCTCCGTTCTCACCCATCGTCCGTCCGGCCCCATTTGTTTACATAAGATATTGATCTGTATCCAGATTACCCCAGGGCGAATCTGGAAATTAAGAGGATATCTTTGGCAGGTTGCTGTAAGAAAAGAGGAAAGGAAGGTCTATTTTATACAAATTGGTAAATTTAAGCAGGAGTAACCGGGATTCCCCAGGATTTGGTGTGAAAAGTTTACAAAATCACGTTCCTTTTCTATTGCAATGGAAGCGCATTGCCGCTATAATTGATACCAGTGGTGCGAGATGGAGCTAAAATGCATCGAAATGGTGTGAGATGGAGCAAAACAAAACCGTGGGGAGGGGAACGCCGTGCTGTTGGGACGATACCAGCATACTCTGGACGCCAAGGGCCGTGTGTTTGTCCCCGCTAAGCTTCGGGAGACGTTGGGAGAACGCTTCGTCG
>CATONX010000013.1 GCA_951801675.1 uncultured Eubacteriales bacterium
CGATGATGCGGCCTTTCATCTCTTCGTTAGGCAGGGCGACCACCGACACGGTAGCCTCCGCCACATGGTCCGCAGCGCAGCGCTGGATGGCCTGGGAAATCAGCTCTCTGGCCTTTTTCTCCGACTCCTCCCTGGTCTGCTGCTCGATCTCCATGATTTTCAGAGCTTTCTCGTGAACCAGCTCGTCCTCGAGGTTTTTGAGTAAGTATTCCTTCGCCTGTTCGGTGGTGAAGGAAGAAATGCGTTCGAGCATTTCAAACTGGCGCTTTTTGATTTCATCCGCCTCGGTGAGCTTGACCTCTACCTCGCGCACCTTGGAATTGAGGACTTCGTCCTTCTTTTCCAGGTTCTCAAGCTTGCGGTCAAGAGACTCTTCCTTTTGCAGAATGCGGCGCTCCTGGCGCTGCACCTCGGAACGGCGTTCCCGCATGTCCTTGTCTGCCTCACTGCGCAGACGGTGAATTTCATCCTTAGCTTCCAACAGGGTTTCTTTTTTCTTTGCTTCTGCACTCTTAATAGCGTCGCTTACGATCTTCTTGGCTTCTTCTTCCGCTGAACCGAACAACGATTCCGCTGTCCGTTTTCTATGTGAAACGCCAAGATTAAAGGCGATTATGGAACAAACAATTACCAAAGCTAACGCAACTACGATCAGAACAATGATCAACCATGGTTCCACTAATTTCTGCACCTCCTGTTTCTAATTTTTTCTTGTACCATTGATTGAAATGCATAAAAATTGCATTATGTTGATATTTTATCCTTTGCGGGTCCACCTGTCAAGGTGTTTATTATTTTTGCTCGAAAAGCTGTGTTCCAATCCCACTTTTTTGCAGGATTGTCCACAAAAATCCCCAGGGTTCCCCAAACCCTTTTGTTTTGGGCAAACCGCTGGTATAATAAAGGCGAAAAAATCGCCGGGGCTGCCGGCGGGTAAAGAAGGCGGATGTGGATGAAAGAGAAAATCCTTGCGCTGCTGCAAAATGCCGACGGCTTTCTGTCCGGTGAGCGTATCAGCGAACAGCTGGGAGTATCCAGAGCGGCTGTGTGGAAGGCGGTAAAAAAACTCAAGGAAGAGGGCTATGCCATCCAGTCGGTGACCAATAAGGGCTACCGGCTTATCTCCTCCCCGGATCTGCTCACCGAGGGAGAGCTCTTCCCCCTGCTTGCGACCGCATGTCTGGGGCGCACGGTCTATTCCTATGAGGTGACCGACTCCACCAACCGCCGTGCCCGGGAGGAAGCCGACCGGGGCGCGCCCCACGGCAGCGTCTTTTTCGCCGAGGAGCAGACGGGAGGCCGGGGCCGGCTTGGACGGGCCTGGAGTGCACCTAGAGGAGAAGGCGTGTGGATGTCGGTGCTGCTGCGCCCAAAGCTGGCGCCTGCCGACATTGCGCAGATCACCCTTCTGACGGGGCTCGCGGTCTGCGACGCCATCCGGGAGATAACCGGGCTTCCCGTGCAAATCAAGTGGCCCAACGACATTGTTCTGGACGGCAAAAAGCTGGTGGGCATTCTGACCGAGATGGCGGCGGAGGAGGACCGGATCTGCGCGCTGGTGGTGGGCATCGGCGTCAACGTCAACAACGCCGCCTTTCCAGAGGAACTAAAGGACAAGGCAACCTCCCTTTTCCTGGCTTCGGGAAAATCCGTCTCCCGCAAGGAACTGGCCGCCCGCATCCTTCTTCGGCTGGAGGAGGAATACGAGACCTTTCTCAGGCAAGGAGCGGACGCGGCCTTCCGTAAGCGCTACGCTGACCGCTGCGCCACCATCGGCAGCCTGGTAAAGGTGGTCATGGGCAACGAGGAATTCGCCGGGACGGCGGTCGCAATCAACGAGACTGGCGCGCTGCTGGTGCAGACCGGGCAGGGAATCCGGGCGGTGAACTCGGGGGAGGTATCGGTGCGGGGAATCATGGGGTACTGTTGATTGTAAACCAGTTATAAATTTATTGTTTACAATCCAGTTCTTTTATGCTATACTCCTTTGCAGAATCAGACGTGGGGTTTCCCCGTCTCAAAGGAGAAAGGAAGCATGCAGGAAAAATCGGTTTCTTACGCAAAATGGAGGGTCTCTCCCTTAAGCATCGCGCTCATCGGTTTGTTTGTAGCTCTGACCACGGTGGGCGCTTATGTGAAAATCCCCGGGCCGCTGGTTCCTTTTACCGCGCAGTTTTTCTTTTGCACCATCGGCGGGGTGCTGCTGGGTGCGAAACGGGGGTTTGCGGCCCAGTGTATTTACCTGGTACTGGGACTTTTGGGCCTTCCTCTCTTTACGGGCGGCGGCGGAATCGGGTACGTGTTCCAGCCCACCTTCGGCTATCTGATCGGCTTTGCTCTGTCGGCCTTGCTGGCGGGCTTAGTTTGCGACCGGCTGATGAAGCGCAAGGGGAAGATTACCTTCCTAGCCATGCTTTTTACCGCCGTGGGCTGCCTGGCGGTGGTGTATCTGTTCGGGGTATCCTATTATCTGCTGCTGCAGAACGTCTACTTCGGACAAAACGCGCAGCTGGGGTATGCGCTGAGCGTCTTTGTCCTCCCGTTCCTGCTCACCGATTTTCTCTGGTGTTTGCTGCTGGCGGGAGTGGCACCCCGTATCCGCAAAGCGGTGCAAAAGTATCTGTAAGCATGCGGCGAAGGAGCTGGGACAGCGCCTTTGGAACGTAGGCGGGCATTTTGCTTTAGACGGTTATGAAAACATTGTTATACCCCCCGGCAATCGCCGGGGGGACTTTCGTTGATGAAGCCGCCGGACGAAAAAATTCGTCCGGCGGCTTTATGGTAGGATTTTGTCTTTCGCAGAGCCGTCCGGGCAGCTCTTTTGCTAGAATGCTGTCAAGAACTGCACCTTCTTTTCGCAGCAGGCCGAACAATGCGTGGGGAGGCACACACGGGCCTGCAAAAATGACATAAAAGCGGCGTTTTTGAGCTGCTATGTCGGTTAAACTAGCGGCTTGCGCTGCCCGACCGCCTTAACAACCGGCTTTCCTTTTTGTGTTACTCGAAAGTCTTCTTGGACGTGCAAGCCCCTGCCTTTCCTTGCCGGAAGCGGTGATTTCCGCTCCAAGCCAAATAAAAAAGGCCCGGTGTTTTACACACCGGGCCTTTTGACAGACAATTACTTTGCTTCGGCTTCTCCGCCGCGCAGCTTCTTCTCTCTGAACTGCTTCCACATAACCCACAGCGGGCCAGTAACACAGGTAGAAGAATAGCAGCCGGCAATGATGCCCACGAGCATCGGGATGGAGAAGGAAAGAATGGAGGAAATGTTATAAATGACAGCGAACACGCTGACCGTACCCACCGCGATGACGGTACTGATGGTGGTGTTGATGGTACGGGAAAGGGACTGATTGATGCTGGTATTGACCACCTCGGCGATGCCTGCCTTCGGGCCCATCAGACGGCGATTTTCACGAACACGGTCGTAGACCACGATGGTGCCGTTGATGGAGTAACCGAGAATGGTGAGAACAGCGGCAATAAAGCTGTCGTTGAGCGGAATCTGCAATACAATGAAGGTAAAGTAGACCAGCGCAATGTCATGCAGCAAGGCCAGCACCGCGAAGATACCGGCAGACAGACCGCCGATCTTGCGGAAGCGGATGCCGATGTAAAGAATCATCAACAGCGCCGCCAGTGCAACGGCGACCATGCTCTTCTGGAAGAACTCCTGGCCCATGGTGGGATTGACGGAGTTTGCCTGCAGAAATTCGATGCCGGTGTCCGCGAACTTCTCGGTGAGCGCCGCGTTCATGGCGTCCATCTGCTCGGTGGTGAGCTCAGTGTCGTTTGCCAGGTTGACCACCAGCTTCTGAGACTCGGTCATCCGGTCCTCAGACGCCTGGACGTTTACCGGCATGCCGATGGCATCCTGGATGATGCTGTCGGCCTCGCTGACGTTGATGGTGCCGTTATACGTATAGCTGACCATGGTGCCGCCCTTGAACTGAATGTCCAAGTTGGTGCCGAAGATAAAGTTGAAAATCAAGCCGATGAGCAGCAAGCCGATGGAAATCGCGAAGATGTACTTGCGGTTTTTGATGAAATCGAATTGTCTTTTCAGTTTCATGCTTTTTCACCTCCGAACAGCCAGGGCTTGCGCAGTCCCTTGAATCTCGAGAGGGATTTGAGCATGAGACGGGAAGCAGTAACACCCATTACAAAGTTGAAGATAATACCGGTCAGCAGGGTGTAACCGAAGGAATACACCGCACCGGTCGCGGCCGGGCCAAACATGAAGAGAACCGGCGAAAGAATCTTGGCGAACAGGCTCTCCGGCGGGCCGAACACGCCCATGAGGATGATGGCAACAAAGATACAGGTGATGTTGCTGTCGAAGATGGCGGAGAAGCTGTTCTTGTTGCCCGCGTCGATGGATCCGTCGATGGTCTTTCCGGCGCGCAGCTCTTCACGGATACGCTCGGAAGTAATGACGTTGGCGTCCACACCCATACCGATGGACAAGATGATACCGGCGATACCGGGCAAGGTCAGCGTAAAGCTGCCGAAGGCCCCGAAGTATCCGGTGACGCAGGCCACCATACCGGCCACCTGACCCACCAGAGCAATGGAGGCCACCACACCGGGCAGACGATAGTAAAGAATCATAAAGATGCAGATAAGGATCAAGGCAATCAGGCCGGCCAGGACCATCACGTCTCTCGCCTTCTCACCCATAACGGGGTTGATGGAGCCGTAGGATTCCGCTTCCAGCTTGAAGGGAAGGGAACCAGCCTTGATGCGGTTGGCAAGTTCGGCGGCGGTAGCGGCGTCAAAGTTGCCGGAGATGATGCACTTGCCGTCGGTGATGGCAGAGTTGACCGTGGGGTCGGAAATCAGAACGTCGTCCATCCAGATGGAGATAACGCCTTTGGAAGACGCCAGTTTTCCGGTGGCGGTTGCGAAGGCCTTGGTGCCCTCTTCGTTGAATTCCAGGGAAACATAGTGCTGGTTGACGCCGGTGTTGTCAATTGGGCCGTATTCCGCCGAGGCCTTGACCACGTCCTTGCCCTCTAAGATGATATTGTTGAGGGTATCTCCCGTGGGTTTGCCCGCGTCGTCCGTGGAGTTTCCTTCACGGAAGGTCAGCAGAGCGGTTTCGCCCAGTTCCTGAATGGCGGCGCTGGCGTCAAAGTCCTCCTCCCCGGCCTTCCAGGGATACCGGACGATGATGCGGTCGTTTGAATAGTCGGGATACACCTCGTAGTCGGTGATGTTCTGGTACACCAGACGGGTCTCGATGATGGATTTGGCGGAATCGATTTCCGCGTCGGTGGCGTCGTACCCTTCGGGGGGACGGAAGGTCACGTCGACGCCGCCCCGGATATCGATACCCCATCGAATGTCCCCGGCGCCTTTGATGATTGTGGTCTGCGAACTGCCGCTGCCAACCTGAATGCCTGTAAATGTCGTGATGGTGAGCGCGACAATCAACAGAGCCACAATGAAAAACACTGGCTTTCCGATTCGCTTCATTGTAAGTCCTCCATTGATCAACTTCTGGTTTACCACACGGAAAAAAGCGCAAAAATATGCGCTTTTTCTGCAGGAAAACACCAATAGAACTATTATATTCTGGACAATCTCAAAAGTCAATGAGATAAAATCCGGCTATTTTCGTGAAAAAGTCACAAAAACCCGTTTATGCTCTGGATTCGAGCATTTTTTCCACCGCTGCCAGCTTTGTGCAGATACAGAACAGCTCGATGGCCTCTTTTACCTCCTCAAGGGGAGGATAGGTGGGGGCCAGACGGATGTTGCGGTCCAGGGGGTCCTTGCCGTAGGGATAGGTGGCGCCGGCGCCGGTGAGAACCACGCCCGCTTCCTTGCACAGCTGCACTACCCGCTTGGCGGTGCCCTCGGCCACGTTTACGCTGACGAAATAGCCGCCGGTGGGCTTTTCCCAAGTGGCGACGGAATAGGGGGTCAGCTCCTCGTCCAGCTTATCTAGGACGGCTGCAAACTTCGGGCGCAGGATGGCCGCGTGCTTTTTCATGTGGGCGCGCACCCCGTCGGCGTCCTTGAAAAAGCGGACGTGGCGCAGCTGGTTAAGCTTATCCGGGCCGATGGCCTGGACGGTCAGGCGCTTTTTGATGTAGTCGATGTTCGACTTGGAGGCGGCCATGGCGGCCACCGCCGCGCCGGAGAAGCTGACCTTGGAAAAGGAGGTGAAAATCAGGGGCATGTTGGGATTGCCGGCCTTCTCGCATTCGGTGAGGAGGTTGAGGATTTTGGCCGGCTCTTCGCCCAGATGATGGATCATATAGGCATTGTCCCAGTAAATGCGAAAATCGTCCGCCGCGGGTTTCAGGTTCGCGAAGCGGCGCACCGTCTCATCGGAATAGACCACGCCGTCGGGATTGGAGTACTTGGGCACGCACCAGATTCCCTTGATGAGCGGGTCGGAGGAAACCAGGCGCTCCACCATATCCATATCCGGGCCGTCGGAACGAAGGGGAATGTTGATCATTTTGATGTGGAAATACTCGCAGATTGCAAAATGCCGGTCATAGCCGGGCACCGGGCACAAAAACTTCACTTCCCCCTGCTTGCCCCAGGGCTTGCCGTCGCGCACGCCGTGGGTCATGTTGGAAGCGATGTTGTCAAACATCATGGTCAAGCTGGAGTTGCCGCCTACGATCACCTCGTCCGGGTCGATTTCCAGAAGGTCGGCAAAGATTCTGCGCATCTCGGGCAGGCCGTCGCTGTTGCCGTAGTTGCGGCAGTCGAGCCCGTTTTCCGCCTTGTAGTCGTCGGCGGTCAGCGCCTCCAGCATACCGTTGGAAAGGTCGAGCTGGTCGTTTCCGGGCTTGCCGCGGGACATATCCAGCTTTAGTCCCCTGCTTTGAAATACGCGGTAGCGCTCCTCTAGCTGCGCTTTTTCCTGTTCGAGCTGTTCGCGGCTCATCTGGCTCAATGCCATCATAACAGTTCCCCTCCACAAGTTTGGTTCATTCTCAGTCGAATCCGCTCATTTTCTGCGGATACAATGGTTTTCATTGTAAACGAATCCAGGTTATTTTGCAAGTTCTTTTTTGGTTTCCTGCATATTTTCATAAGCGGTTTTTGCGGCGGCGCAAACGTCGCGCAGAGGCACCCCGGCGGACAGGCTGGCCCGTCTGGCATCCTCGTACTCCACGCTGGTCTTTTTCATATCCCCGTAGGTGCATTCCTTCATAAAAACAGGACCGTACGGCGTTTCCACAAACGTTCTCGTCCGGGCCATCACCGCACGCTCGCACCGCCTTTTGCGCAGGCCGATGGCGGAAGTTTCCCGGAAGATGAGGCGGGTCATGGCTTCCACCGACGGGTCTTTACAGAGAACCGTCAGCTGCACGCCGGGGCGGTTTTTCTTCATCTGGACCGGTGAAAACCACACATCCACGGCGCCTTCTTCAAACAGCCGCTCCATGGCAAAGCCCAGGGCCTCCCCGGTCATGTCGTCGATGCAGGTTTCCAGGCACCAGACCCAGTCGGCCGCTCCCTCATCCGGCTCTTCGAGCAGATAGGCGCGCAGGATGTTCGCCTGGGGAAAGTCCTTCTTTCCGGCGCCCACGCCGATGGCTTTGACGTTCACAAGGGGCGGGGCGGCGAAGGTGTCGGCCAGCGTCGCTACAATAGCGGCGCCGGTGGGGGTGACCATCTCTCCCTGGATTTCGGTGATGTGCAAAGGAATCTGATGCTCCCTTGCCAGCTCGCAGACGGCGGGGGCGGGCACCGGAATGCGCCCGTGCTGGCACGCTACCGTCCCTCTTCCTTCATATAGGGGCGAGCAGCAGACTTTTTCTACGTTCAAGTCGGCAAAGCAGACCGCGGCGGCGCACAGGTCCACAATGGAGTCCACCGCGCCCACCTCATGAAAATGCACCTCTTCGGGTGCCTTCCCGTGAACCTTACCTTCCGCCTGGGCAAGCCTTTGAAACATTTCCTTGGCGAGAAGCTTTGCGGACGGGTCCATTTTTGAGCCGTCGATGATCGGGAAAATTTCCTTGAGGCCCCGGTGAACATGGTGGGAATGGGCGTCCTCCAGGATCACATGAAAGTCCCGGGCAAATACGCCGTTTTTGAAGGTGCGGGTGATCTCCACCCGATAGCCGTCCAGCGGCAGGCTCTTTAAGGCAGCCAGCAGCTTCTCCTGGTCGGCCCCCACGTCCAAAAGGGCGGCCACCGTCATATCTCCGCTGATGCCCGAATAGCATTCCAGATACAAGGTTCTCATGCGCGTTCCTCCGGTTTTCGTCCCGCCAGGCGGTTGATTTGAGCGGCCAGGTATCCGCCGCCGAAGCCGTTGTCGATGTTCACCACCCCCACGCCCTCGGCGCAGGAATTGAGCATGGTCAGAAGGGGCGCGATTCCATGAAGCCCCGCCCCGTAGCCAACACTAGTGGGCACGGCGATCACCGGCGCATCCAGAAGCCCAGCCAGCACACTGGGCAGAGCCCCCTCCATCCCGGCCACCGCCACCACGGCGTTGGCCCTCCGCACCTCGGGCAGCACGGTCAAAAGCCGGTGAAGCCCGGCGATGCCCACGTCGTAATACCGCTCCACCTTTGCACCGAAGAGTTCGGCCGTAAGGGCGGCCTCCTCGGCCACCGGGATGTCCGCCGTACCGCCGGTACACACCGCCACAAGCCCCATTGGGGCCGCGGGCTCGTTTAACAGGGTAATTGCACGGGCATCCTCATGATAGCGGGCGCCCGGCGTCTTTTTTTGCACCGCTTCGTACTGCTCCCTTGTGCAGCGGGTGGCCAGCACCGCCCGGCTTTTCTCCGCCAAACGGGCAAAAATCTCAGAAAGCTGTTCACAGGTTTTTCCCGGGCCGAACACCACTTCGGCAAATCCTTTGCGCAGCTGCCGGTGATGGTCGAGCCGGGCAAAGCCCATATCTTCAAAGGGAAGGTTCTTAAGGCGCTCCTGAGCTTCCTCTATCCCTACGTTTCCATCCCGGACCGCCTCCAGCAATGCCTTGACATCCATCGATCTGACTTCCTTTCCGTTCCCGGTCCGTTCAGCGCACCGGCGTATCGTCGATGACCGATTCTTCTTTGGTGGCTTCCAGTTTAAAGATGACCGGGCGCAGCCCGTCGTTACAGCTGCAGATGGCGACCCCAGGCTTGCGAATCCAGTCGCCGTAGTAAAACAGGCCCTCCCCCGCTCCGTGGGACAGGGCGAACGCATACTGATAGACCGCCTTCCACGCCTCGTCGCAAAAGCCTTCCGGCTTCGCGTAGTCGGCGTAGAATACCTGACCTTTTTGCAGCATGGGGCATGGCGTAAGGCCTTTTGCGCCGTACTCCTGTGCCAGTTCTTTGTCCAGCGTGGTTTTCAGCACCGTAATTTTCACCTTGTTCATCGGATCAATCTCCTATGTATTGGGATACAGATGGTTATTCCCAGTTTAATACTTACCCGCGGCCCTGTCAAACCGGTTTTCTTCCCTCGCCCGCCTTTTCACAGATGCGCGGGATTCTATCTCACAAAGGGGAAAACACTACTTTTTAAATCAATTCCGCCTGGGTTTTTCTTGTTCTTTTTCGTTTGGTATGGTATGATTAGGAACCGATGTACGGCCTTAGAAAAGAAAATGGACGAATTTTGCAGGCTTTTGGCAAAAGGCGACGTCTCTTTAGTATATGCTTCTCTGTACTTTGCGACATTTTAAATAAGTGAGGGTTCTAACGTTGAACGACATGGTGTTTTCCATTCTAAACGGCATCAACATCGCTTTTGGGGTGATCGCCACCCTGTTCATGGTCTACCAGATCGCGATTGCGGCCTGCGGCCTGAAGCCGGCGAAAAAATGCAGGGCAGAAGTTACCCGGCAGCACAAGTTCGGCATCGTCATCTGCGCGCGCAACGAAGAAGATGTCATCGGGTACCTGATCGACAGCCTGCTCGCTCAGGACTATCCCAGGGACCGGTTCGACATCCTTGTGCTTGCGGACAACTGCACCGACCAAACCGCCAAAGTGTCCCGGGACAAGGGCTGTATCGTTTACGAACGGTTCAACGACCAAAAGGTGGGCAAGGGCTTTGCGCTCCACTGGCTCTACGACCGGCTGCTCAAGGACGAGCCGGATACCTACGACGCCATCTGCATGTTCGATGCGGACAACATCGTGGACAAGGGGTATCTGGCGGCGATGAACCGGCAGCTTTGCGCGGGCACGCAGATCGCCCAGGGCTACCGGGATATGAAAAACCCGGCGGACAACTGGGTTTCCGGCGGGTACTCGCTTTACTGGTACACTTTGATGCGGTTTTATTACGTGGCCCGCAACAACATCGGCCTGACCGCCATGTGCACGGGTACCGGCTTTATGTTCCGCTGGGAGGTCATGAAAAAGCTGGGCGGGTGGAATACCCGGTCCATGTGCGAGGACGTGGAATTCTCCTTTCGCCGGGTGGCGGACGGATACAAAATCGTCTTGGACACCGAGGCCATTTTTTACGACGAGCAGCCCACTTCCTTCGCTCTGTCCATCCGTCAGCGGTACCGCTGGGCGGTGGGCAACATCCAAAGCGTCATCTACTGCGCGGGGGACCTGCTCAGGGCCGCCTTCAAAAAACGTAGTTTGGTGGCTTTGGACGTGTTTATGTTCTCCTTGTGCATCCCCAGCGTCAGCTTCATGGTATTTTCCGCCCTTCTGCAGCTGGGCCTGATGATCGCCAACCCCGCCTCGCTGCCCACGACCTTGCCCATCGCGCTGCTCTCTCTGGTGGGCGGATACCTGGTGATGGTTGGCCAGGGAATCCTAGTGTTGCTGCTGGAAAAAAAGAAGATAAAGCCCATGTGGAAAGGGCTTTTGATGTATCCGATTTTCGTGGTGTCCTGGGCAATCATCAACTTTGTGGGTTTGTTCTACCGCAAGTCGGTTTGGAAGCCCATCCGGCACACCAAAGCCATGACCATCGAGCAGATGGAGCAGGAGCTGTAACCCTCTATCCGGACCGTCCGCTAGGCCCCGGCCTCCGCGCGCGCTGAGCGACGCAGTTAGCGGCGCCAGCAGCCCGCGAAGTGGGCCGCGCGCGAGTTCCTCCCATTCAAAAACGTGAAAAAAGCCGTGTGCAATCATGCACACGGCTTTTTGGGCTCAGAAATGCAGAAGCCCCTCCAAGGAAACGCGACTGCTTTTTCGTGAAAAACCCATTCGGGCCAGTTATCCAAACACGGCAAAACGGGCGGACAGCCCCGTCTGGCGTGTTGGGCATCGGAGGCTACTTGCGTGTTTCTTCTTCCTGCGCCTGTCTGACCTCCACCTTCACCTCGATCACCCGGCGGCCGTCCGCCTTGGTTACGGTGACATGCAGGTTCTCCACGTCGAAGGCTTCGCCCGCATGGGGGATTTTCCCCATTTCCTCGATCACCCAGCCGCTCACGGTAAAAGAATCGTATTCCCGGTCCACGTCCAGCACTTCCAGGGTCTTTTCCAGGTTGGCGCCGCCTGCCACCAGGTAAACCCCGTCGGCAATGGGCTGCATGTTCTCCACGACCTTATCGTGCTCGTCCCAGATTTCACCCACCAGCTCCTCCAGGATATCCTCCATGGTGACGATGCCCTGGGTTCCGCCAAACTCGTCCACCACCACGGCCACATGGGTCTTCGACCGCTGAAGCTGACGCATCAAGTCGGAAATCTTGATGCTGCCGATGACATAAATGGCGTTTCGCATGGTTTTGTTCATATGAAATTCCCCGGCATGCAGGGCGGAATAGAAGTCCTTCTCGTGCAGCACGCCGACCACATGGTCGATGGAGTCCCGGTAGACCAAAAGCCGGGAAAAGCCGCAGTTGGCAAATTTTTCGGCGATTTCCTCCTTGCTCTCGTCATCCTCCACCGCCACGATGTTGACACGGGGAGTAAGGATGTCGTCCGCTTCTAAATTATTGAACTCGATGGCCGAACGGATCAGTTCGCTTTCGTACTGGCCGATCCCGCCCTGGTCCTCCGCTTCGTCCACAATGGTCATCAGCTCTTCCTCGGTAATGCCCGGATCGGTTTTCGCCCGAAAAAGCTTTCCCAGAAGCTTTTTCCACTGAGCGAACAGAAAGTTGAGCGGCGTCAGCAGCCAGATGAGCATCCGCATGGTCGGAGCGGAAAACATGGCAAAGCTCTCCGGGTTTTCCTTCGCCAGGCTCTTGGGGGAAATTTCACCGAAAATCAGCACCACCACCGTCATCACTACGGTGGACAGGGTGACGCCCACGTCTCCGAAATACTGGACGAAAATCACCGTGGCCAAAGAGGCGGAGGTGATGTTGACGATGTTGTTTCCAATGAGAATGGTGGACAACAGCTTATCGTAATTTTCCGACAAGGAAAGGGTCAGAGCGGCCTTCTGGTTGCCTAAGTTGGCCATGTTCTTCAGGCGGATGCGGTTGAGAGAGGAAAAGGCGGTTTCCGTCGCGGAAAAGTAGGCTGACAAGGCGGTAAGCACCACCAGCGACGCAATCATGGCTATGGAACTACTATCCATGGAATGTCAACGACTCCTTTGGTTTTCCGGCTTTCCTAAACGCCGGTTGATTCGAGCGCCTAGCACGCGCCCGGTTTCTCCTATTAAACCGCGTTTTTCCTTTTTTGTAAAGCCGATTGCGTCAAATCCCTTTTCTTTTTCTATTTGCCTATCCTTTCTACCCATGATATGATGAAAAAAAGAAAAAATGACCGCATGCAAAACCGGGCGGTCAACGGAAAGGGAGGATGCTTCATGTCCCACATGCGAAGGAAGGACCGGGAACAGGGAGAAGAATTTGCCCGGGCAGTGTTGAAAAAATGTGAATACGGGGTGCTCGCCACCGTGAATGACGACGCGACGCCTTACTGCATTCCGATTTCGCCGGTCCTTTGCGGCAACGTTATCTACTTCCACTGTGCGCTGGAGGGGCAAAAAATCGACAATCTGACGAGCCGTCCTCAGGTTTGCCTGACCTGCGTGGGAGACACCCGGCTTTTGCCCCAGGTGTTTACGACGGCCTACGAATCGGCGGTGGTCTGCGGACAAGCGGAAATGGTGGAGGACGAGGCGGAGAAGCGGTTTGCTTTGAATAAACTGTGCGAAAAATACGCCGCGGAAAATATGGAGCAGGTGCCCGCCGCCATCGAGCGGTCCCTGGCCCGCACCGGCATCTGCAAAATCACGATCGCCTCGCTGACCGGCAAAGCAAAAATCGTTCCCTGACGGGCACTATGAGGAACGGATTCCATCCGCCGCTTGAAGCTATATAAAAAGGTCTATGGTTAATCTGATCAGGTCCCGGTTTCGGTAAGAACGCGCCAAAAGGGCCCGGTACGGCAACGCTGCCGTACCGGGCCCTTTTTAATGAGACGCTGAGAACTCACCGGATGTAATGGATGGTGCCTTCCCGTCTGGGCTTTGCCTCCGGCTGCTCGGCGGGATAGCCGAAAATCCCGGATCCCACGCAGCGGTAGCCGTCGGGGATGCCGAGGGTTTTGCGCATGGCTTTGCCCTCCTGGGTTTTCTCGAAAAAGTCAATGACGCAATTGATCCAGCAGGAGCCAGCCCCAAGGGAAGCTGCGGCCAGAAACATGTTTTCCAGGGCAAGGCTTGCATCGCTCACCGGAGAAATGGCCCCCTCCTGCCCGAAGGCAAGGATCAGGGTCGGCGCATTATAAAACGGGGCAAAGGGCTCTCCACGATCCAGCGCCTTGCCGGCGGCGGCAGCAATGGAATCGATCACCGCCCGGTTCTGGATAACGGTGAAATGCCAGGACTGCTGGTTCATGGCGCTGGGAGCAAAGCTGCCTGCTTTGAGGATTTCCTGCAGGTCTTGTTCCTTCAGCTGCCGCTCTTCGTACCTGCGGATGCTGCGGCGGCTGAGAATGGTTTTCATAATTTCATTCATATTTCAGACCTCCTCCCAATTTTTCTCCTTTTATCCTAGCGCATTATGCTTTATAATGCAAGAAACGGCTTTTATATGTCCAATAAACGGGACAGCATTTATGGTAAACTATGGGTATCGGAGGATGGATTGCTATGCCGCCGTCTTATACCGTTGTGCGCACCCGGCGCAAGACCATATGTCTGCGGGTGCTGGAGGATGGAACGCTTCAGGTTCGAGCACCCCTGCGGACCTCCGCAAAGGCCATCGAAGCGCTGCTGACGCAGCACGCCTCTTGGATTGAGGAACGGCAGCAGGCGGCGGCAGTGCGAAACGCGGCGCGGGAGCAGGTGTGCCTCTACCCGGGCGGGCGGATGCTCTACAGGGGAACGTGGTACCCGGTGGCAGGAAGTTTTGATGGCAGGCAGGTAACTTTCGACGGCACGGTTTTTTCCCTTCCTCTCGCCGGGCAAGAGCAGCCGGGCCCGGCCATGGAAGCCTGGCTCAAAAACCAGGCAAAAGCGCTGCTTCAGAAAAGATGCGCCGAACAGGCGGCAGAGATGGGAGTCTCGTACCGGCAGATAAAGGTGGGGAGCGCCGCTGCTCGGTGGGGCTCCTGCAGCAGCAAGGGAAATCTGAACTTTTCCTACCGGGTGGCGCTGCTGCCGGAGGCGCTTTTCGATTATGTGGTGGTGCATGAACTGTGCCACCTGCGGCAGATGAACCATTCCCCGGCCTTTTGGGCGCTGGTGGAGGCGCAGATGCCCGATTATAAAGAACGCAGGAAAAAGCTTGCTGATTTGACAAAGGAAATCGACTTCATACATTGGAATACGGGCAAAGACAGGTAAGGAGGGGATGGCATGGGCCGCACGGAAAGCATCAAGGCAAAGGTACTGAATCTGTACCGGATTCTGGACGAGCAAACGGACGAAGAACACGGGTTGACCATTCCCGAGATCATCGGGGCGCTGGAGGCACGGGGTATCAGCGCCGAACGCAAGGGAATTTACAGCGATATTCAGGCGCTGCGGGAAGCGGGTGTGGACATTGTTTTGCGCAAGGTGGGAGGCCGGTGCGAGTATTTCATAGCAGGGCGCACCTTTGAGCTGGCGGAGCTTAAGCTTCTGGTGGACGCGGTGGCCTGCTCCCGGTTCATCACCCCCAAGAAAAGCCGGGAGCTCATCGGCAAGCTGGAGAGCCTTGCCAGCGTCCACCAGGCGGGCCAGCTTAACCGGCAGATCTTCGTGGCCGACCGCATCAAGGCGGACAACGAGGAAATCTATTATACGGTCGACCGGCTGCAAAACGCCATTCTGGACGACCGAAAAGTGTCCTTCCTTTACTTCGACTACGGGGTAAACAAAAAGAAGGTGCTGCGCCGGGGCGGAGAGCGGTATGTGGTCAGTCCCCTTTCTTTGTGCTGGAACAATGAGAATTATTATCTGATCGCCTATCACGAGCGTTACCAGAGCCTATCCCATTTCCGGGTGGACCGGATGATGGACCTGGGCCGAATGGAAGAACGGCGGGCCCACATCGACGCGTCCCGCTTTAACGCGGCGGATTACTGCAAAAAGCTGTTCGGCATGTTCGCAGGAGAGGAAACGCCGGTGAAAATCCGGTTCGACAATTCCCTGATTAACGCCGTGCTCGACCGGTTCGGGCAGGAAGTTTATCTCAGGCCGATGGACGAGGGGCATTTCTGCGTCACGGCGAAGGTGGTGCCAAGCCCCTCCTTTTTCGGTTGGCTGTTCGGTTTTGCCTCAAAAGCAACCCTGCTGTACCCGCCGTCGGTGATGGACCAATACCGGCAGATGCTGAAAATGGCCGCCGAACCCTTCGCTGAGAAAGGAGCAGAACTATGACCGTCACCCTTCGTGCCGCCGTCCCGACGGAGGCAGGCGAAATCAGCCGCCTCTATGTGCAGAGCTGGCGGGAGGCTTATCCGGGCCTTATTCCCCAAAGCTATCTGGACGCGCTGCCCGACCATCACTGGACACAGACGGTGGCCGACTGGGTCGCAACCGGCCGGTTTACCGCTATGCTGGTCTGTGAAAACGAGATCATGGTAGGATGCGCCATCTATGGTCCGGCAAGAGCGGAGGAATACGAAGGCTGGGGAGAGCTGGTATCCCTCTATGTAAAACCCGGTTACTTTTGCAAGGGCTACGGCAGCCGCCTGGTCAAGCAAATGGTACAGGAAATGCGGGAACGGAAGATGTACGGCTGCTATTTGTGGGTGCTCGCGGGCAATCGGCGCGCCCGTGCCTTTTATGAAAAGGCCGGGTTTCAAAATACCGGCGAAACTCTAACCTTTGCACTGGAAGGCGTTCCCCTGCTCGACTGCCGGTACCGGATGGTATTTAAATAATCAAAAAGCAAGAACGCCGGGTGGAGAAGTCCTTTTCTCCGCCCGGCGTTTTTAAAGGCACGCCCGCTCTACGAGCGCAGGTCCATGAGGGACTCTTCCGCCATTTTGGCCGCCATCGCCCCGTCGGACACGGCGGTGACGATCTGCCGGAAAGCCTTGCGCCGAATGTCTCCGGCGGCGAACACACCGACAAGCGGGGTGGCGGTATCTTCTCCGGCTAAAACGTAGCCTTCCTCGTCCAAGGGCAGCTGACCTTCCAAGAATGCGGTGTTGGGCACGCTCCCGATGGCGATGAACACGCCCTGGCAGGGCAGCTCGCGGATTTCTCCGGTCTTTTTGTTGTGAAGCCGAAGACCGGTTACGTTGTCGTCCGCCAGGATGCGTTCCACCACGCTGTCCCAAACAAGCTCCACCTTTTCGTTGGCAAAAAGCCGCTTCTGGTATTCCTTTGCGGCCCGCAGAGTGTCCCGCCGGTGCACCACATACACCTTCTGGCAAAACCGGGTCAGAAAAAGCGCGTCCACGGCCGCGGTGTCTCCCCCGCCGACCACCGCAACCGTTTTGCCTCGGTAAAACACCCCGTCGCAGGTGGCACAGTAGCTGACCCCTTTTCCCCGCAGGCGCCGCTCTTCCTCAAAGCCCAGCTCTCTAGGGGATGCCCCAGCCGCTACGATGACCGTGCGGGCGGAGTACTCCTTGCCGCCGGCGGTGACGGTTTTGACGGGACCGGTCAACTGTACCTTCTGTACCTCGGTCTGAACCGTTTCGGCGCCGAACCGGGCAGCCTGGCGTTCCATGGCGGCGGACAGGGAATAGCCGTCGATTCCGTCCGGAAAGCCGGGGTAATTGTCAATGTGATCGGTGGTGGACATTTGTCCGCCCGCCGTTCCCTTTTCCAGCACCAAGGTTTTGAGAGCCGCGCGGCCCGCATACAGGGCCGCCGTATACCCGCACGGCCCGCCGCCGACAATCAGCGTATCGTACACCATCCGTGTTCCCGCCCTTTCGTTTCGTTCTCTGTTTAGTATGGATGAGGACGGGGCCGATTATGTACCGCAAAACGCAGACTGGTTTTTTGTGAAGGCGGCGTAGTCTGGAAGCCCGCATTCGCGGCCCTTTGCTTTTCGGTGATCCCAGAGTCAAATGAAGAGGAGGCGCCGCATCTGCGGCGCCTCCTCTTTTATGTTTCGCATGTGCCCGTGAATTTTACCGCACGGACAGCTCTTCCTCAATCATGGTCTCGTACACGCCGGCAGGCTTCATACCCACCTGCCTGCCCACCAGACTTCCCTTGTGAAACAGCAGCACCGTGGGGATCATCTGGATGCCGTACCGGTCGGCAAGGGAGGCGTGCTCATCGATGTCCACCTTTACCACCGTCACCTTTCCCGCATACTGGTCCGCCAGCTGCTCGATGACCGGCGCGATCATTTTACAAGGAGTGCACCAGGTGGCCCAAAAATCCACCAACAAAAGGGGTTCGCTTTCCAAAAGCCGGTCAAATGCCTCCACGCTGGGATGCAATACCAGATCAGACATACTCTTTCTCCTCCTTTTGGATTTCGTCGAGATGCTTGGCAGCCTGCTGTCCGGCAATTAAGCCTTCGCCCACTGCTTTGGACACTTGCAAGGGCTTCCCGGTACAGTCGCCGCAGGCGAACACACCGGGGATGCTGGTTTCCATGGCGGAGTTGACCACCACAAACCCGCTTTTCATTTCCAGGCCGTCCATCAGCGTATCCGGCGCGATGGAGTTTCGCAGCAGGAAAACTCCCTGGGCTTCCAGAATCCGGTCCCCGACCCGCGCGCCGGTCACCGTCTTGCTCCCGAGAATCTCTGCAATGGTTCCCCGCAGATAGGGAATGTGGGGCGAAAGCTCGGCAGGGCGTTCCCGCGCGGTCACATAAGTCACCTTTACGCCGATGCTATGAAGGAAATTGGCTTCTCCCGCCGCCCCGTCCGACTGGCCGTACACCACGGCCTCCTTGCCCCGGTAAAGCATACCGTCACAGGTCGCGCAGTAGCTGACGCCACGGCCGAGAAGCTTCCCCTCGCCCGGAATCGGTTTGGGTGAGGAAGCGCCCAGGGCCAGGATCACCGTTTTTGCCTGCAGAATTTCGCTGTTGAAATTGACCATGAACTTATCGCCGAAGGGCAGGATGTTGACCACCCGGCCGATTTCCGGCTCCACTCCCATAGCCTTGACATGCTCTAAAAAGGATGCCATCAGTTCTTCGCCGGACACGTGGTAGAGTCCCAAATAATTGTCCACTCGCTCGGCTTTTTTTAAGAAGGGGTCCCCGCCCGACAGAATCCGCACGGTCTTTCCCCGGGTCAGGGCGTTGACCGCCGCGGATAAGCCGGCCGGTCCTGCGCCGATAATCATAACGTCAGTAATCTGTTGCGTAGCCGATCACCTCTCTGTTATCTATGTATGCGGTTGGGGGCGGTATTCGTTCGTGTTTTCTCCTTGACAAGGGGTGCTTTCTTCGCTATGATACACGAAAATCAAGGAACACGGAGGACACCGTCCATGAAAAGCGAAAAGGAAAAAATGCTAGCAGGCGAGCTCTACCGCGCCAGTGACCCGGTTCTGGTACAGGAGCATCTGGCCGCCCAGGAGCTGACGGCGGAATATAACCGCACCCTTCCCCACGAGCGCGAGCACCGGGAAGCGCTTTTGCGAAAGCTTTTCGGCGGAGCGGGGGTCGCCCCCTTCGTAGAGCCGGACTTTCACTGCGACTACGGGTATAACATTCGGGTCAAAGACCGGTTTTACGCGAATTTCGGCTGCATCATCCTGGACGTGGCCCCTGTCACCTTTGGGGATGACTGCATGCTGGGTCCCCGGGTTTCGGTTTTCACCGCTGGGCATCCCTTAGACCCGCACGAACGCCGAAGCGGCCTCGAATACGGAAAACCCGTCACCGTGGGGAGCAACGTCTGGATCGGGGGAGGCGCCATCTTAAATCCCGGCGTCACCATCGGGGACAATGCGGTGATCGCCTCGGGCGCGGTGGTGACCAAGGACATACCGCCCAACTGCCTGGCGGCGGGCGTCCCCGCCAAGGTCATCAAAACCATCGAGCCCCGTTCAGACAAAAACGGTTCAGGCCGGTCACACAGGTCCTGACGCTGTTGAAAAAGCCGGCAGGCGGGTTTCTTCGTTTTGCTCCTGTTACAGCGCTTTCTCCCACTCGTCGGGCCGAAAGCCCACAAGCACCGCCGTATCGGTAATCAAAAGCGGGCGCTTGACGAGCATGCCGTCCGAAGCAAGCAGGGAAAGCTGGTCCTCCTCGCTCATGGCGGGGAGGGTTTCTTTGAGGCCCAAAGACCGGTATTTGAGGCCGCTTGTGTTAAAGAACCGCTTGAGAGGCAGGCCGCTTCGGGCCGCCCATGTTTGAAGCTCCTCCACGGTGGGGGGATTCTCGACTATATGCCGGTCTTCAAACGCCTCGTGGTGCTCCAAAAGCCATTTCTTTGCCTTCTGGCAGGTGGAGCATTTGGGATATTCCAAAAACAGGATCATACCAGTCCTCCTCTTCTGATGGTTCTGCGCAGATGATGCTGCCGGTAAAACCGGGCGATGTCCTTCTCCGAACGCACCACCACCGCCTGCAAAAGACGTCCGCCGTCCTTCTCCCGAAACCCGATCAGGGTTTCCCCGGTACAAATGCTCGATTCCACCGCCACGTCCTTCTCGGTAAACGCTCCGTCCTGAGGCAAAGGGGCGCGGCGCCTATGAAACAGTCCCATTACGATTCCTCCAAAATCGATTGTACCCGGCCCACCTGTCCGTCCTCCAGCATCACCTTGATGCCGTGGGGATGGGTGGGGCTTTTGGTTAAGATGCGCTTGACACGCCCGCGGGTCAGACGGCCCGTGGGCTGATCTTTTTTGAGCACCACATCCACCGTCGCCCCGATGGAAATGGCGCTGCGTGTTCTTGCGTCCATCATTCTCCTTACTCCTATCGCACGCTGGCGCCGAAGGGCATCAGCGCCAGCTTTGCCAGCTTAAAGCACTGCATTCCGAAGGGAATGCCGATGATGGTAATGCAGAAAAGACAGCCAATCAGAGCCGCTTCGATGGCAAGAGGAATGCCGCTGAAGATCATCCACAGGATGTTGAGAAGCAGCGAGCCCACTCCGCCGCCGTACACTACTTCTTTGCCGAACGGAAAGAAGGCAAGGGACGCGAACTTGAAGCATTGCGTCCCGATGGGGATGCCCACGATGGTGATGCACCACAAACCCCCCGCCAGCACCCAGCTCAGGCCCATAATCAGGCCGCCGAACACAAACCACAGCGCGTTTCCAAGACAGCCCATATTTATCCTCCTTTTGCGCTAGCATCCCGGCAGGCCTGCTCATAAGCGGCCTTGGTTTTTTCGTCAAAGCAGACCATCGTCACCGATTGGATGGCCTGGTCCCCGTCCAGGAACGCTAGAATGGTATTCACCGCAATGGCTGCGGCCTTTTTAAGCGGAAACCGGTAAACCCCGGTGCTGATGGAAGGGAAGGCCACGGTTTTGCATCCCTGTTCCTCGGCGAGGGTAAGGCTATTTTGGTAGCAATTGGCCAGCAGCTCCTCTTCCCCGTGACTCCCGCCTTGCCAGATGGGGCCAGGAGTGTGGATGACGTACTTTGCCGGCAGCCGGTAGCCCTTGGTCAGCTTTGCCTGCCCGGTTTTGCAGCCGTGCAGAGTCCGGCACTCTTCCAGAAGCTGCGGCCCCGCCGCCCGGTGAATGGCCCCGTCCACTCCGCCGCCGCCCAGCAGCGACGTATTGGCGGCGTTGACAATGGCGTCCACCGCCTGGGTGGTAATATCGCCTCGGATGATGGATAGTCGCTCCATCGGTTCTCATCTCCTTGCGCTAGCATATGGGTTCTTTTAGTCGTTCATTCCCGTTTATTAGGCGAGCGCCAAATTTGCCTGGCGCCTTCTATGGCGCGATCACCATAGGGCAAATCCATCCTATGTCCCTCTGCCCGAAAAGCGGCGGTGCTTCCATGCGAAACCGGGTTAGGCGGCCGAAATCCCGCCGAAAATCCGCTCATGATGGAATGACGCGGCCCAACCGAACATATGGATAGCTTGTACTTCATTCGAAAAGCCCGGCAAAAGGGAGACACTGCCCGCACGCATGGCTTTAAGAGGAACTGCTCGGGCACCGGTCCCCATTCAAGCTCAAAGAGGGTAGTCCGCCGGTTCGAGATACCTTAGGGACGGCCTTTCCTACTCCCAGGTTTTCCAAACCTCAGGACAATACCCCACCGTAGCCTGCCTGCCGTTTCGCACAATGGGGGTTTTGAACGCTTTTGGATTTTCCAAAAGCTTTTCCTCCCGGTCGCTTTCATACGCCAAATACCGGATGAGGGGTGCCGCCTGTGCCTTCTCGTCGATGAGGGCTTCGAGGGACCCCACCGCTTGCTTGACACTTTGCAGTTCGCCCGCGCTCATACCGTATTTCGCCACGTCAATGCGCTGGAACTTGACTCCGCGCTCCTTAAAATAGCGCTCCGCTTTCTTCGTATCGAAGCACTTGTTTTTCCCGTAAATCTGGATGTTCATGAGCCGCTCCTTTGCTTTTGCTTTCTTGCTCTGGCTCCATTGTAGCATAGGCGGCAAATTTTGCAAGCAAACTGGACTTTTTTGCACCCCTTCCTCGGCATCCCCTCACCTTGACAAGGGGAATGCACCACGTGTACAATGGTAGTATTGGCTAACTGAAAAACCGCATTTTTATTTTTCCAAGGAGGAGCTGCCATGACCCTCGATCAGGTAAAGCCCGGCTACGGCGGGATTATTACAGCGGTAGGCGGAGAAGGCGCATTGCGCCACCGGCTGCTGGACATGGGGCTGACCCCCAAAACCCACGTCATGGTGCGCAAGGTGGCGCCCATGGGCGATCCCATCGAGCTATACTTACGCAGCTATGTGCTCACCATCCGGCGGGAGGATGCGGCTAAGATCCAACTCAAGGAGGTCTCGCCCGTATGAGCGATTTACTGGCTCTCGCCGGCAATCAAAACTGTGGAAAGACCACCCTGTTCAACTGCCTGACGGGCAGCAACCAGCATGTGGGTAATTTCCCCGGCGTGACGGTAGAGAAAAAGGAAGGGCCCATCAAAGGGCACAAGGACATGATTTTGGTGGACCTTCCTGGAATCTACTCCCTTTCTCCCTACACTTCGGAAGAGGTGGTCACCCGGGATTTTATTTTGAAAGAGCATCCTAAAGCCGTCATCAACATTGTGGACGCCACCAACATCGAGCGAAACCTCTATCTGTCCTTGCAGCTGATGGAGCTGGGGATTCCCATGGTGATCGCTTTGAACATGATGGATGAGGTGCGCGCCAGCGGCAACTCCATCGATGTGGAGCTTTTGAGCGCCCATCTGGGAGTGCCGGTCATCCCCATTTCCGCGGGGAAAAACGAAGGAATTTCCGACCTGTTGGACGCGGTAACCGAAACCGTACGCCATCCGAAGCCGCCGGCACGCATGGATTTCTGCCGGGGTGAGGTACATAAGGCGATTCATTCCATCGCCCACATCATCGAGGACCAGGCGAAGACGTCGGGCTATCCGCTGCGCTTTGCCGCCACCAAGCTCGTCGAAGGGGACGAGCTGATGATAAAAGCGTTGCATTTGACCTCCGACCAAAAGCATATTCTCAACCATATGGTAGAGAATATGGAAAAGGCGCTGGATATGGACCGGGAAGCGGCCCTGGCGGACATGCGTTATACCTTTATTGAGGAAATCTGCCGTGACTGCGTGGTCAAGCACCGGGAGACCAGGGAACAGGTCCGCTCGGAAAAGATCGACCGGCTTTTGACCCACAAGTACCTGGGCATTCCCATCTTCCTGGGGATCATGCTGCTCATTTTCTGGCTGACCTTCTCGGTGCTGGGCGCGCCGCTGCAGGATCTGCTGGACAACTGGATCGGCGTGGGCACCGACTGGCTGGAAGGAGTTCTTGTCTCCGCCGGGACCAGCGAATGGGTCCGCTCTCTTCTCATCGACGGCGTCTGCGCGGGGGTGGGGAGCGTGTTGTCCTTCCTGCCTATCATTGTGCTGCTGTTTTTCTTCCTGTCCTTGCTGGAGGACAGCGGGTATATGGCCCGGGTCGCCTTTGTCATGGACAAGATGCTTCGAAAAATCGGTTTGTCCGGCCGTTCCTTTGTTCCCATGCTCATCGGGTTCGGATGCAGCGTGCCGGCCATCATGGCCACCCGTACCCTCTCAAGCGACCGGGACCGAAAGATGACCATTGTGCTCACTCCCTTCATGTCCTGCAGCGCAAAGCTGCCCATCTACGGCATGATCACCATGGCCTTTTTCCCAAAACAGGGCGGGATCGTTATGTTCGCCCTGTACGTGCTGGGAATGGTGGTGGCGATTTTGTCGGGCCTTCTTCTCAAAAGCACCATCTTCAAGGGGAATCCCGTTCCCTTCGTCATGGAGCTGCCGTCCTACCGGATGCCGGCTTTGCGGGGGGTGCTGATGCTCATGTGGGAAAAGGCGAAGGACTTTATCCGCAAGGCCTTTACCATCATTTTCGTAGCGGCCATCGTCATTTGGTTTTTGCAGAGCTTCGACTGGTCGCTCAACTGGGTGGAGGACTCCACCGACAGCATTCTCGCTTCCATCGGCTCGGTCATCGCGCCCCTCTTCATCCCGCTGGGCTTTGACGACTGGCGGGCTTCCACCGCTCTGATTACCGGGCTTACCGCCAAGGAATCGGTGGTGAGCACCCTGACGGTGCTCACGGGCGCTGCTAGCGACGCCCAGCTTTCCGCGGTGCTGCACACCATTTTCACCCCGGTCAGCTCCATCTCCTTTTTGGCGTTTACCGTGCTCTACATGCCCTGTGTGGCTGCTTTCGCCGCTACCAAGCGAGAGCTCGGCTCCCTGCGGGCGGCCGTGGCCACCGCCGCGTATCAGACCAGCGTGGCTTATATCGCGGCGTTTGTCATTTTTCAGTTCGGTCAATTGTTTTTCGGATAAGAAAGGAACACCATGACTCCTGCTGATATCGTTGTATTGTCCATTCTGGCCGTCCTGGTCATTGCCGTGTTCGTCTTTTTAAGGCGGCGCAAAAAGCGGGGCGTCCACTGCGCGGGCTGCGACCGCTGCACCAAGGCGGACGGCTGCTCCAGTTGCTGCCAATCAGAGAAAAAACCGAACACTCCGCCCGGCTCGTCCAAATAACGGGGCCGGGCGGAGTTTTTTGCAAAAAGGGCTTGACTTTGCCCTTAGGGCAACCGGTATGCTAAGGATGCCGCCAGCGCGCGGGGCGGCGAAACGAAAGGAATGGTTTTTCATGTACAGCATCGGGATGTTTTCGAAAATCCACCATGTCACCACCAAAACCCTGCGTCACTACGACGAAATCGGGCTTTTAAAGCCTGCCTTCACCGCTCCGGACACGGGCTACCGCTACTATTCCAGCGAGCAGCTTATACAGATGCACCAGATTTTGTCCTTAAAGCAGATGGGCTTTTCCCTGACGGAAATCGGGCTGCTGATGGAAAACCGCGGAGCGATGGAGGCCCTTCTTCTGGCCAAAAAGCGGGAGCTTGCGGGTGCGGCGGCGGACATCGGGCAAAAGCTTATGCTGATTGAAAACGTTCTGCAAAGCGCGAAAGGAGATTTTATGAAACAATATACCGCCACCATCAAGGAGCTTCCTCAGGTCATCGTAGCCAGCCTCAGACGGGTGATGCCCGATTACAGCGCCCTGTTTACCCTCTTTCCCCAGGTAATGGGGCCGGAGCTTATGCGCCTGGGGTGCAAGTGCCGGGAGCCGGAATACTGCTTTAGCATCTACCACAGCGGGGAATACAAGGACCGGGATATCGACACGGAGGTGTGCCAGGCGGTCACGGAGATTAAGGAGGACACCGATCTGCTTTCTTTCAAGGTTCTGCCGGCGGTACCCACGGCGGTGTGCGTACTCCACAAGGGCAGCTATTCCAACCTGCGGGAGGCCTACCTGTTCGCCACCAAATGGGCGGAAGACAACGGCTATCAGATTCTCGACAATCCCCGGGAAAGCTACATCGACGGGATTTGGAACCAGGAAAAGGAAGAGGACTGGCTGACGGAAATCCAGTTCCCGGTGAAAAAGAAATAAAAGCACAAAGGGCCCGGGAGGTAAACCTCCCGGGCTTTTCTGTTTGGTAGTCTGCAACCGGCGGGCGCAGGCATTTTTAAACCGGGCCGGTTTGAAGACTACCGGACAGGCACACCGGGCAACGTCGGTTTTGGTGTGCTGCCATCCGGCGCCTGGCGAATTTTTAGAGGAGCATCCTATCCGCGTCTCCCTCAGCTCTATTCCCCGTATTCGTAGCGCACCAGGTCTTCCAGGGGCTTGCGCTGCTTCGGACGCAGGGCATCGGTGGCGGCATAGCCCACCGCGATGACCAGCCGCACTCGTTTGGAGGCGGGGATACGCAAGAGCTCCTTGAGCTTTGCTTCATTGAGCCAGCCCAGAATGCAGGTGGAAAGGCCCTGCTCGGTGGCGGCAAGGCAGAGGTGAGCGGTGGTGAGTCCTAAATCGATGGAGGCAAAGTCCTGGCTTTTGAACTTCTGCACCACCCGCTCGGAGAGCTTGGCCTTCTCCTCTACCACCACCACGAAGGCCGGGCAGTTGGAGGAAAACTTGTTCATCCCCATCTCCTGCAGGCAGGCGGCCACCTTGGGAGACAAGGTCGGGGACTCGACCACCACAAAACTCCAGGGCTGGCTGTTACAGGCGGAGGGGGAAAGCCGGGCGGCCTCAATGCACCTAGTGAGCTTTTCCTTCTCCACCGGGGTAGAGGCAAAATTGCGGCAGCTTTCCCTTTTTTCGATCAGGTCAAAAAACGACGTCATGGCGATTCCTCCTTTTTCTTTCAGTATAGCACAAAGAGCAAGCAGAATTTGCCGGGAAAACCAGTGAAAACCTGACATAGGATGTCTTATTTTTATGGTATACTGAAGGCAAAGGAGGGGAAATGGATGCAGGTAGGCCGGTTGTTTGAAATGGTATACCTTCTTCTCGAGCGGGAAAACGTGACGGCAAAGGCGCTGGCCGAACGGTTTGAGGTGTCCGAACGGACCATTTACCGGGACGTGGACGCCCTCTCCGCCGCGGGCATCCCGGTTTACACCGCCAAGGGCAAGGGAGGTGGCATCCGCCTGCTGCCCGACTTTGTGCTCAATAAGTCGGTACTCTCCCAAAAAGAGCAGGAAAACATTCTGTTCGGCCTGCAGAGCCTGTCGGCGGCCCGGTACCCGGAGGCCGGGGCGGTGCTCGAAAAGCTGCGCACCTTCTTTCGCAAGGAGGACCCCGACTGGATCGACGTGGACTTTACCGGCTGGGGAAGCGGCAAAGAGGAAAAGGAGCGGTTCGACCGGCTGCGCGGGGCCATTCTGTCAAGGCGGCGGGTGACGTTCGACTATGTCAGCGCCGCGGGGAAAGAGACCAAGCGAACGGTGGAACCGGTCAAGCTGCGCTTTAAGGGAAACGCCTGGTATTTGCAGGGATACTGCCTGACCCGGGAGGATTACCGCACCTTCAAGCTCATCCGGATGGGGAATCTGCAGGTGACGGAAGATCCCTTCCCGGAAGATCGGATAAAAGACATCCCCATCGAGCCGGACCTTTCGGCCATCGCCAACCCCTTGCCCATGGTCCTGCGCTTTTCCTCCGCCATCCGGCACCGGGTTTACGACGAATTTCCCGCCAGCTGCCTGACGAACAACCAAGACGGGAGCCTGACGGCCCGGGTGGTCTTCTGGGAAAGCGAATGGGTGTGGGGGTACCTGCTGTCCTTCGGCGGCGCGCTGACGGTATTGGAGCCCGAATGGGCACGCAAACGGGTTCGCGAGAGCCTGCATGCGGCTCTCGAAAATTACCGGTGAAACTGGACACGCTGTTGTCACATTCCGCGTGGTACACTGGGGGCACCCAATGAAAAGGAGCTGACTGCAATGAATTTATCCTACGAACGAGTCATACTTTCCCCGAAAACGGTGGCGGGCCTGAGCCTTCGCACCTCGAACCTGTCCGACAGCATGACCGAAGACATCGGCGGGCTGTGGAACCGGTTTTATTCGCAGGCTTTCGATCACATTCCGGACAAGGTGACCGGCCGGGGAATCGGGCTTTATCACCACTATGAACGCGATCATTTGGGCGCCTACGACATGATGGCCTGCTGCGAGGTGGCAAGCACCGGACAGGTGCCGGAAGGCTTCGCGACCGCGACGATTGCCGGCGGGCCTTACGCCCGTTTTGTCATCCACGGGGATGTGCAAAAAGACGTGGCAGCCTTTTGGCAGGCGCTTTGGACGCTGGGCCTGCCCAGGGCCTACACCACTGATTTTGAAGAATACATCTGCGGGCCGGGCGGTATGCAGGACATGGAAATCCACATCTACATTGCTCTCGATGAGGAAAAGCAGGAATCTCCCGTCTGTCAAAGCTGCGGCATATCCATGAACGACGAGGATGCAGGAACCGAAGCCGACGGCAGCAAAAGCGCCGCGTACTGCAAGCATTGCTACCAGAACGGGGCCTTTACCACCTGCCAAAGCTGCGGGATGCCTATGGACGGACAGGAATGGGGAACCGAAACCGATGGCCGCAAAAGCACCGAATACTGTACCTATTGCTACGAGAACGGGGCATTTACCACCTCACCTACCTTAGAAGGGATGATTGAGCAGTGCCTTCCCTTCCTGATGCAGGGCGGCACCTTTGAGAATAAGCAAGCGGCCCGGCAGGCCATGCGCCAGTATCTGCCCACCCTGCGGCGGTGGAAGCAAGCGAAGAAATGAAAACCGGGAAAGGGGCGTTTTTATGCAGATCATTTCCGTGACGGCAGAAAACCTGGAGGACGAGCACATCTGCTGCGCCATCTGCGACAAAAAGGGAGACTGCCGGGTTTCCTCCAAAAAGGCCTGGATGAAGACTGCCTTCGGAAAGGGGCTCGTCTTTCTGAAATACGACGTGCGGGGCAAGGCGTTCCTCGAATACCTGCCCGCTGAACACGCCTGGTGCCCGGTGGACGCGCCGGGATACCTGTTCATCGACTGCTTCTGGGTATCGGGGCAATTTAAGGGCCAGGGGCTCTCAAACGGATTGCTGGAAGCCTGCCTAAAGGACGCCAAGGCTCAGGGAAAGCACGGCGTCGTGGCTTTGACCTCCAAAAAGAAGCTGCCCTTCCTTTGCGACCCTAAGCATCTGGCCTACAAAGGGTTTGAACCGGTGGACGAGGCGCGGTCCTCCTTTGTTCTCGCCTGCCTTTTTCTCGACCGGGAGAGCCCGGTTCCCCGGTTTCTCCCCTGCGCCAAGGAGGGACAGCCCGTGGAGGACGGTTTTGTTCTCTATTACACGAACCAGTGCCCCCATACCGAGGCTTACGCGCCGCTGGCTGCGGCCCTGGCGAAGAAACGGGGGATTCCGTTTGCTCTGCATAAGCTGGAAACCGAAGAGGACGCCCGCCGGGCACCCACCCCGTTTCCCACGTACAGCCTTTTTTACAACGGCGCTTTTATTACCAATGAAATTTTAAGCGAAAAGAAGCTGCACGCCATCTTCACCAAATACGGCTTTTAGGAGGCAGGACAAATGGCAACGGTATGCGCACCCACTACGGAAAAACTGGCCGCAATGCTGGGGCCGGAGGCGTTCTCCCGCTTTGAGGCGCTATCGGCTTATTTGCAGCAGGCATACACCCCGGAACTTCTCTGGCATGACGGGGGAAAAGAATGGACATACGAATGCAAGTTCCGCCGGGGCGGCAAGACGATTGCGTCTTTGCTGGCGGATGCGTCAAAAGCGGGTCTTTTGGTGATTTTCGGAAAAGCGGAGCGGAAAAAAGTGGAGGCGCTGCGGGCCTCCCTCTCTCCGGCCCTGCTCTCTTGCTACGACCAGGCCGCCACCTATCACGACGGAAAGTGGGTGCTGTTCCCCTTAGACGGGACGGCCATGCTGGAGGAATATCTCCCCCTTCTCTCTGTCAAACGAAAGCCGGGCGGAAAGAGACCGGCTAAGTCCGGGGAAAAGCTGGACTTTAAAAAGGCCTACCCCGACCTCTACCTTCCCAAGCGTACCCCTTCCCTGGTTACCGTGCCGCCTATGCCTTTTCTGATGGTGGACGGGACGGGAGAGCCCGCGGGGGAATGCTACCAGGAGGCGCTGCAAATCCTGTATGCCCTGGCTTTCTCCATTAAAATGCGAAAGATGACCGGCAATATCCCTCAAGGGTATGTGGACTATGTGGTACCACCGCTGGAAGGGCTTTGGTGGAGCGAAGGAGGGCAGCTCAACCTGTCCGACCGGTCCTCCTGGCATTGGACCGCCATGATCCGCCAGCCGGACTTTGTGAACAAAGCCGTGTTCGAAGAAGCGGTGGCAGAGGTGCGGCGCAAAAAGCCGCAGGTGCCGGTGGAAAAGGCCCGCCTGGAAGTGTTCGAAGAGGGGCTTTGCGTCCAGGCTATGCATCTGGGGCCCTATTCCACGGAAGAGATCACCATGGACGCCATTGTGCGCTTTGCGGCGGCAAACGGGTACCAAGAGGACCTGGAGAAACGCAGGCACCATGAGCTTTACCTGTCCGACCCGCGCCGGGTCAGCCCAGACCGGCTCAAAACCGTGCTGCGCGTCCCGGTCAAAAAAGCATAAAGCGGCTTTAAGCAAAAACACCCGGATGGTAATTAACCATCCGGGTGTTTTTCATCTCAGGCTTTTTACATAGGCCACCAGCGGCGCAACCGAAGCGGGGTCGGAAAAGTCCTCCGCCTTGCCGTAGGAATCGAGCAGACCCTGGTCGTCCCGGGTACGCTCGGACGGGGCTTTTTTGCGAAGCATGTGCACGAGCATTTTCATCATCATCCGGTGCATCCATTTGAGCTTTTGGTAATCCATCCCCCCGCGCAGGTGAAAAGCCCTGGTGCTTGCGAGAATTTGCGGCGTGAAATTTTTCTCCATGAGAGGGGAAAACACCTCCGCCTTGTCGGTAGGCGAAAGGCCCACGGTGAACAGCGCCGCAAGCTTTCCCTTTAAGGCGGCCTCATACCGCCTAACAAAGGAAGCGCCTCCCACCTTCCCGGCATAGAGCCCGCCGCCGACCACCACCAGGTCCGCCTCCTGGATGTCCCGCTCCCCTGCTTGAGACACGGACAAGGCGCGGCCGCCCAGCTCCTCGGCAATCCACTGGGCGTACTTATCCGAATAACCGTACTGGGATTCGTAACATACCAAAACCGATTTCATAGCTGTTCCTCCATTCGCCCAATGTTTTGTTCGACCCGCTTCATTCCCTGATAAAGCCCGTCAAGCTGCGCCTGGCCGATGCCGTCGAACACCTGGGAAAGCCATTCCTCTTCCCTGCCGGCCCGGGCTGCAAAATAGTCCTTACACGCGCCGGTCAGCCGCAGGCGGGTCTGCCGGCTGTCCTTCGAATCCTTCTGAAGCTGCAAAAACCCTTTTTCCGAAAGCCGTCCCGCCAGCTTCTTGACGTTTTGCCGCGAGCATCCTATAAACGCCGCAAGCTCGCTTATGGTGGGCGCCTTTTCCCCGAACTGGGACAGCATCGCCACCAAAAACCACTGCTTCATGGTGATATTGGGGTCCAGCCGGTCTCCGATTAACTGCAGCTTATTGGCAAAGACAAAAAACGCACCGAAAATATACTGGCGCTGGGTCAGGTTCTCCATGGGGTACGGCCTCCTAAATAGGTAACTGGTTGCTTATTAGCGTACCAGACGGCTCCCCTTTTGTCAAGCCCTGCTTGACAGGGGAAGGCAAAAGGCTTAGCATAAAAGCGCAGAGATCAAAACACGGTCCGGTTGGTAGTCCGGGCGCGGCGGATTGCCGTCAGTAACCTGCCTCCTATGGTTGTCCATTCTCTGCGGGGATTTCACAAAATAGGAGGAATGACGATGGACGTCACAGCAAGGTTAACCGTGTTCTTTGAAGACCCGTTCTGGGTGGGAGTGTACGAACGGCGTACCGGGCCGCTTTTGGAGGCGGCAAAGGTCACCTTCGGCAAGGAACCCACCGACGGGCAGGTGTACGAGTTCTTTTTGTCGCACTTTACCCGCCTGCGGTTCGGCGCGGTTTTCGCCCCGCAAAGCCCGCTCGGGCGGCGGCCAAACCCCAAGCGGATGCAGCGGGAAGCTGCCCAGGCCCTTCTTTCCCGCGGGGTCGGCACCAAGGCCCAGCAGGCCATCAGCGCCCAGCGGGAAGAGGCCGGCAGGTTACGGCAGGCTTTGCGGCGGGAGCGTGCTCTGGAGGAAAAGGAACGCCGGTTTGCCCTGCGCACCCAGAAGCGCAAGCAAAAACACAAGGGCCGGTAGCACCGGGTCCACGTCGAAGAAAAGCCGTCTGCACGCAAACGCGTTCAGACGGCTTTCGTCTCTTTTTCAAACCGGGCGATGAGCGCAAGCTTCTCGGCACGGGACAGCTTTTTGACCGCCCGTTCCCTTCGAAGGGCCGCGCCCTTGTCCGGGACCTTTTCCCAGTAAACCAGCGTCACCGGGCGGCGGGCCTTGGTGTACTTGGCGCCTTTGCCCTGGTTATGGGCCTTAACCCGGTGGGAAAGGCGGTTGGTCCAGCCGGTGTAAAGCGTGCCGTCCCGGCAGCGCAGGATATAGACACAGCAGCCGGTTTCCATCCGGCCCTCCTCCTTTCGTCACCCCAGCATAACCGGGACTTCTTCGTGGATTTGCAGGGTGTCGGGGGTTACTAGACAGTCCATCGCCACAAGGCGCACCCCTTCCTTTTGCGCTATGCGCAGCGCGTCCCCGAAGGCCTGATGGGTGCGGTCGTTGGGCCGGAAACAGGACACCCCTTTCATCTGGATGACAAAGACCAGGTAGGCGTCGTACCCGTCTTTTCGGCAGGCGCACAGCTCCTCGATGTGCTTGACCCCGCGCTGGGTGGGCGCATCGGGGAAAAAGGCCTCGTTTCCTTCCTCCAGCGTGACCCCCTTGACCTCCAGGAAGGCCTTGCGCCCGTTTGCCTCCAAGTAAAAGTCAAACCGGGAATGGCGGTAGCGGCATTCGGGGCGAAGGGCGGTCAGGTTTTTGACCAGGCCGCCCCCTCGCAGCCATTCCTCCATCACCCGGTTGGGCGCCTGGGAGTCCATGTTAATGAGCCGCGCGCCTTTTTTCACCGCCACTAAGTCGTATTTCGTTTTGCGGGCCGGGTTTGCGCTTTCCTCCAAGTAAACCTCCGCCCCCGGGAGCAGCAGCTCCTTGCAGCGGCCGGTATTCTTCACGTGGCAGGTTTCCACCTGCCCGCCCAGCTCCACTCGCGCCACAAACCGGTTGGGGCGCTCCAAAAACACGCCCTTTCGGATTCTCGAATAGGTCATAGGCCCTCCTGACGGCTTTTTTCTTAGGATACCGCGAATGGCCAATTCTGTCAAAGGCGGATGGACTGGACCGGCCCGCCGCGCAGGGGGAAGGCCCGCTTTTCCATGCGGCGGGCCGCCCTATGGCCGCAGCCTTATGGACTCCGGTCCTCCCCCTCCCCTTCCTCGGGCGGCCAGCCTGCAAGCCCGGGCAGAAAGAAGCGATTGAGCCGGATGCCGAACGGATCGGACAGGCGCAGCAGGACCTTCACCCCCACACGGTGGGGCAGGGTCCCTTCTTCGATTTTCGTCAGAGTGGCTGTGGTGACTCCCATGATTTTGGCCATGCGGGTTTTAGACAGGCCCGCTCTCGTGTGGCGGGCCGCTCTATGGCCGCAGCCTTATGGATTCCGGTTCTCCTCCCCCTCCCCTTCCTCGGGCGGCCAGCCTGCAAGCCCGGGCAGAAAGAAGCGATTGAGCCGGATGCCGAACTGATCGGACAGGCGCAGCAGGACCTTCACCCCCACACGGTGGGGCAGGGTCCCTTCTTCGATTTTCGTCAGGGAGGCCGTGGTGACTCCCATGATTTTGGCCATGCGGGTTTTGGACAGGCCCTCCCGCTCCCGCAGATAGCGGATGTTCGCACAAAGCTGCTTGATTTCCGCGCTCTTGGACATGAGTTTTCCGTCCTTTCTACAAAGAAAGTTTGTAAAGTCAACACTTTCCAAAAATTTATGTTATTTTATTGAGTGAGGTGATGCATGTGACGCTTGGAGAAAAAGTAAAAATGCTCAGAGAGCAGCTTGACCCTCCAAAAACACAAACCGTTGCTGCTCAAGAGATTGGAATTTCACAACAAAAATTATCTTATATAGAATTGGGTCATTACGAACCTCCTTTACGTGACCTGATTGCACTCTGTGAATACTATAATGTATCCGCAGATTATTTGTTGGGGCTTCCCCGAGAAATGCCCTATCCAGATTGATAAAAGGAACATCCGACTAGAGAGGGGAAAGCATCCCTTTATTCTGAGTGGATGTTCCTTTCTTTATTGAATTTCGAAGATCTTCGTCCCCAGCATAGCACATTTCATTTGGCTTGCAACAATTTACATATTAAATGTGTAGGATTTTTTCGCGGCGCCTTTCTGCCGGCATTTGGGCATAGAAAACGCCCGGAGCGAGAGGTTTCCCCTCGCTCCGGGCGGGTGTTCCACTTTTTCTATACCAGCTCCGGCTGCCAGTCCTCATCCGGGTGCAGCTGCCCGTCCGGCCCCCGCAGAAACGCGCTGCCCACCGGCGCGTCCAAAATCGCGATCACGTCCGGGTCGTAGTTACACAGGGTGTTCAGGCCGTATACGTCGGCGTGGCCCGGGTCGCCTAAGTATTCCTCCGTTTCGTCCCCGGAGAGAAACCGCCAGCCGCTGTCCGGCTGGTCCGGCACCGGCTCCTCCCGGTAGCAAAACCCCACCTTGCATCCGTCCACCATAATCCGGTCGCTGACGATGCAGCCCTCCTGGGAGGAAATCAGGGTCTTGATCTCTTCGGCGGGGATGGCGTAGGTCTTGGGCGGCGGCGCGCAGACGTTTTTCCGGTGAATGTCCACCACGTCCGGAATCTCCCCGCCGAACCGGTCAATGAGCGCGTCGGCGCCGTGGCGCACCTTAAAGTCCATCTCCTCCTCGTAGAGGGGAAGCATCTGGTAAAACCGCACCGTTTCCCCGCCGGGCAGGTGGCAGACCATAGCCTCCTCTCCGAATCGGTAGGGAAGCTCCAGCAGCACGCCTGAAAACTGGGTGTTCGGCGCAAGCGGCTCCCCGTTTGGCACCGTGTGCCCCCAGCCCAGCCACGTGTCCTCATTGCCGGGCAGGCGGGCGAGGATTTTTAGCCAGCGCAGGGGCCAGTAGTCCTCTTCCTCGCTGCTGTTTAGGTCCCACTCGGGCGGCAGGCAGACGACCATTTCCGCCCGCTCGAAGCCCCGGCCTTCCAGGCCGTCGGGCAGGTGCATGTTGTGCGCGCCCATCCCCATGGTCACCAGGGTATAAAAATTGCGGGCCGGGGTGGGGGCGACAATGCCGATGTCCACCTGGATGTCCGGCGAGGCGATTTCCTGGAACACGTTGGCGAATTCCCCAAAGTACTTTTGAATATGGGTTTCCAGGGCGTTTCGTTCTTCCTCGGTATAAAGCTCGGGCATGGGCGTTCGCTCCTTCCGGCCGCTTTTGGGCGGCGTTTTCCTGGTATCATATGTATGACGGGGAACGGTTTCTCATTCGTGCAGCGTAAACTGCCACGAGCAGCAGCAGGAAGAATCGGTGATCTGCGGATAACAGCTGAGCGCCTTGCAAACAATACGGTCGTCAATCACCTTGGCAAATCCGGCATATTCGATGACTCCCACCGGCTTGCAGGGGTGAAACTCCATCTGCTTTCGTTCCCTGGCCTGCTGCACCCGGCAGGTAAGCGTGCGATAGGTCAGGGTATTGCCCTCGATGCGGATTTCGTCGCGGTTGAGGTTCGCGTAAAAGCGAAGGGACAAGGCTTTCGCCAGGCCCTCGAGCCCCGCCCGGTCGGGCAGGTGCAAAAATTCCTTGATGCGCCTGGCTTCTATTACGGTAAAGCGTTTCCACGCCTCCCCGTCGTGAAACATGGCTTCCTCCATGCCGTACTTGCGCTCGATGGACTGAAACCACACCCCGTCCATGGCGAGCCAGTTTTTCGAGTAGATCTCGATGAGTTCGATCAGTTCTTCCTTTGTAAGCGCGTTTAGAAGTTCAAAATTCTGCATGACGCCACCTCAATTTCATTTGTACCTTCCTTTTGAGTATACCACAATTGCACCTTTCTGGGGGTGCAAAAACTTTTTCTTGACTCTCACGTTACGTCATACGGTATCATCAAGCTTGCAAAGGAGAGATGTCCAATGAAACGCACCGTCAGCCAAGTGGCGAAGCTCACCGGAGTCAGCGTGCGCACGCTGCATTACTACGACGAAACGGGTCTGCTGCCTCCAAGCGAGGTCACCGGGGCGGGCTACCGCCTTTACGATGACGCGGCCATGGCGCGCTTGCAGCAGATTTTGTTCTTTCGGGAGCTGGGCTTTGCGCTGGGAGACATCCGCGGCATTCTTGACAACCCCTCCTTTGACCGCACCCAGGCGCTCGAGCGTCACCGGGAGCTGCTGACCCTCAAGCGGCAGCGGCTCGACGGCATTCTGCACCTGGTGGATTCAATTTTGAAAGGAGAATGCGATATGCGTTTTGACGCGTTTGACGCTTCCTCGTTTGAGGAAGCGCGGGACCGGTATGCAAAAGAGGCAAGGGAACGCTACGGCGATACCGCCGCTTACCGGGAAAGTGAAAAAAAGGCCGCCGCCTACACGAAGGCGGACTGGGCCCGCATCCAAGGGGAGATGAACGAGATTTTCGACGCCGTGGCCGTACAAATGGCGGCGGGCGCCGACCCGTCCGATCCGGCGGTGCAGGCCCTGGTAGCCCGCTGGCAGGCTCACATTTCGAAAAACCACTACGCCTGCACCAACGAAATCCTCGCGGGTCTCGGGCAGATGTACGTGGGGGACCCCCGTTTTGCCGAAACCTTCGAGCAGTGCGCTCCCGGCCTCGCCCGGTATTTCAGCGACGCCATCGCCGTTTATTGCCGGGAAGGGTAACCGGGCTTAAGACGCCGCCGGAAGCGGCTGACGGGAAAGAGCCGCTGTTCTTACCGAACAGCGGCTCTCTTCCATTGCCGGGGACAGACCGGCGGGTGTATAATCAAAAGAAAACGAAGAAAGGAGCACATTCTATGTACACCATTGCTTCCCGCGTAGGGGCCAGCCAGACGGGTGCGGATGGGAACATGAAGCTCATTTCCGCTATCGACCTGATGCAGGACTGCTCCATGCTCTGGATGGAATCGGAGCCGTCCTTTGCAAACTTTCTTTCGTCAAATCACCTTGGGATGTTTCTGCTCTTTCGCCAGGCACAGGTCATCCGGCTGCCGCGGTACGGCGAACGGGTGCGTGCCGCCACCAGCATCTATCAGTGCAAGGGCTTCTACGGCTACCGTAACACGTTCCTTTACGGGGAAGACGGGGCGCCTTGTGTCAAGTCCTGGGGGATCGGCGCTTTTGTCAGCCGTGAAACCGGACGGATGGTCCGGCTTCCCAAAGAGGAGATGGAGAAGGTCGTCTTGGACCCGCAGCTTGAAATGGACTATGGGGACAAACGCATCCTTCTGCCGCCCGAAGCGTCTACCTCTCTGCCTGCAATCCCGGTCCGGCGAAACGACATCGATCTCAACGGCCATATGAACAACGCCCGGTATCTGGAAGCGGCAATGGAGTTGCTGCCGCAGGGGCGGCCGGTTTTCGGGTTTCGCGTGGAATACAAAGCGCCCGCCAAGCTGGGGGACCTGCTTTACCCGGACCTCGTGGAAGCGGGGGACCGGGTTTCCATCACCCTGTCCAGCAAGGACGGGCAGCCGTATGCCGTGCTGGAGTTCTCCCTCGGCGCTTAAACGGGTTTCTGCACCCGCCCGAACCACAAAAGGGCGTCGAGAAACCGGCCTTCGATATCGGTAAAGTGACCTCCCTCGTGCTCGACGAAGAGAGGGGGATCTTTGAGCACGGCGGTCAGGGCTGAACGCACCACACGGGTGTTTTCCGCCACCGCCGCCATACGCCCATTGCGGCTTTCCCCCTCTTTTTTGCCTAGGGACAGGTAGACCAAAGCGTCGGTGCTTTGAGGCGGCCGACCCTGGACGAAGGGGACAAGCCCGTCGTACCACAAGGAACCGGACAGGCTGGCGATGCAGCCGAAGGTCCCGGTGACAAAAAGGGCGTAGAGAGCCAGCAGGCCGCCCAGCGAATAGCCCATCAGCCCCGTGTGCCCAGGTTCGGGATGAGTGCGAAACTGCCGGTCGATCTTCGGCTTTAGGGTATGCTCCAGGAAGGCCAGATATTGTGTCCCCCGCCCGGCAAAGGCGGGGGATTTTTTGGACAGCCCCGGCGCCGGCCAGGGAGTATATTCGTCATTGCGCTTTGCCGGCGTTACCGCCGCCCAAAGAAAGGGGGCGGCGGTTCCGTTTTCAAAGGCGCTTTCCAGCCCTTCGAGTACTTTGGGCGCAATGGTTTCGGCTTCATCCCCGTCGTTTGCGTAGAGAACGGGATAGCGCCGGTCCGGTTCCTCCTCATAGCCGGGCGGAAGATAAAGAAGGGTTTGGCGGGCGCCGGTCACAAGTCGGGTAAGCGTCCCTCTCATAAGGCGCCGCCGTCCTGCAGCCCGGTTCGATACAGACATTTATACAGCAGTCTGCCGTTGACCCGAAGCGATTGCATCAGGCTGACCGCCTGGACCTTGACGGCGGCTGGGGGGATGGTAGCCGCGAATGCCTTTTCGTCGAAGCCCGGCTGTATCAGCACCTGCCGCCCCAGCGTCAGGTGGGGCCGGTATTCCCTCGCTTCCACTGGGAAACCACGCTTTCGCAGGGAGGCACACAGAGATGCATACAGGGCGGTCAGAGTCGGGCTCTTTTCAATACCGCACCACCAAATGTCCCCGCCTTCCCGGCAAAACTTGCCCACACCCGCTAAGGTAAGGGAAAAGGCCGGCCCGGCGGCTTCCTCCATGGCGGCCTTTATCGCGTCGAGCCGGGTTTGCTCGCCCAAAAACACCAGCGTCAGGTGCAGGTTCTCCCTTCGGGTAAAGTTTCCGCTGCGGGCATTCGCCCGCAGGGTATCCATGGCGGTGCACAACTGGTTTTTCACCGCATCGTCCAGTTCAATGGCCAAAAATAGCCGCACGCTTTTTCCTCTCCTTCTTACCGCTCATAGGGAGCGACCGCCCATTTCAGACAGCCTCCTTCCCGGGCTTCGAACACCCGGTATCCTTCTAGAATCTCGTTGAGCGGGGCTTTGTGGGTGATGAGAAAGCCGGTGCGCAACCGCCCGGCTGCCAGCAAATCCAAAAGCCGGGCGCAATGGACCGCGTCCACTCCACCGGTCTTGAAAATAAGGTTTTTTCCGTACATACCGGGCAGGGGCAGCGTTTGGTCCTTTTCGTACATGGCCACCAGAGCCACCACCGCATTTGGCCGGGCAATCTGCCAGGCGAGCGCGAAGGTATCCGTCCCGCCCGCCGCCTCAATGACCCCGTCGGCACCCCGGCCCCCGGTCAGGGAACACACCAGGTCTTGTGCGTTTTCGGTTCGGGGATTGCAGGTTATTTGGGCAAACCCCTCTCTCTTTGCAAGGGCGAGCCTGCTTTCATCGACGTCCAACGCGATCACCCGCCCGGCTCCGAACAGCCTTGCGCACTGCATGGCGCAAAGGCCCACCGGTCCCGCGCCGATGACCGCCACCGTGTCGCCGGGGGTGATGGCGCAAAGCTCAGCTCCAAAATAGCCGCTGGAAAGGATGTCCCCCACAAAAAGAGCGTTCTCGTCGGATACCGCGTCCGGGATTTTCGTCAGGCCCTGCTTTGCATAGGGAACCCGGACGTACTCTGCCTGGCAGCCGTCAATCCGGCAGCCCAGCTCCCAGCCGCCTTTCTCGCAGTTGTTGATAAAGCCCTGCCTGCAAAACCAGCAGTCTCCACAGAAGGTGATGCAATTGGCGGCTACCCGGTCGCCGGGCTTGAGTCCGCCCGCCGCCTCTCCGGCAGCCGCCACAATTCCCACAAATTCATGACCCAGCACGATTCCCGGCTTCGCCCGGGGTACTGCGCCGTGTACAATGTGCAGGTCGCTGGTGCAGATGGCGGACAACGTCACCTTCACGATGGCATCTCCCGCCTCCATAAGCTCGGGAACCGGCCGGTCAGTCAGGGCGAGGGCACCGTTTTCCTGCCATACCAGCGCTTTCATGGTCTTCATTGCGCGTTCTCCTTCCAGTACCACCATTTGAGCTTTTGCGGATCGGGGTGCTCGGTCTCGGCAAAGTAGACGCACAACCGGTAGACGTAAAGAACGCACCGGTCCAGCTCGACGCCTCTTTGCAGGCAGCTGCGCGCGTACATTTCCTGAGGATCCTGCCCTTTTAAGGATGCGATGGTGTCGTACCCCAGCTCCAGCAGGAACCGCTCCATGGCAGGCCCCACACCAGGAATACGCTGTAGTTCGGTTTTCATCCGAAGCTTCCTCCTCTCGTTGGCACGCAAAACCCTGTTTCAAATGGCCCCTTGCTTTCGTAATACCAAAAAACGGCGCCGTTGAGCCGCAAGCGCCGCTTCTTCAACCCAAGGGGACTTTCGCATCAGTAACATTGGGAAATCATCCAAACCTTGTCAAAGGCACGGGCCTTCAAATCCGGTTCCCGGATATAAAAGTAAAGCCGGCCGCAATCGCCGAACATCAACTCAAAATCGTCCCTGTCGCTTTCCACCGTATCCAGCTGCAATAGTAGTCGCCAGTGCTTGCTGTCCCTTGCAAACCGGACCCGGTCCTCTTCCGGGAGCGTCACCTTTCCGCCGCAGTAAACGCCGTTGGTCACCCGCTCACATTCTTCCCGCATCTCGTTTTGGATGACATCGGCAAAACCCAAGAGCTTCGTAACCGCATCGGGCAGGTCAGTCATGTTTAGTGCTGCCTGGCGCTCAACCTCGTAATCGTCAAGCTCCACTTCGGTGAGAGCACCCCCGGGGCAGTCAGACAAAAATTCTTCGCACGACGGCAGATCCAAACGGGATGTAAACCTGATGCGAAGCTCGGGAAATCGGTAATCAGGTGCCAAATCCGCGGGAAAATCGGTGGACGCCAGCGCCTCTTTGGGCCCGTCGTAATAATACACCCGGGCACTGCCCGCGTCCGCTGGGTCAAATCCCCAGGTCTGCGTTTCCATCTCATAGAAAAAATAGAGGATCCCTTTGTTCGGCAGGTATCCGTCCACATCCAGCGGGTGGAGCTCCTCGCAGTCGATCTGAAGAAGGAAAGCCAGAGGACGATTTTTCGTTACGTCGTGAAAATCCTTTCCTTTATAATAAAACCAAGTAAAATCCGCTGGAAGGTCTGGTTTCCCCCCAAACTTGGAAGCACCTTTCCAAAGCTTCGTTTCCTTGGAAAAGGTGCATTCCACCGTGTTTTGATAAAGAGACGACAGCATCTCGCAAAGCTTCATGGTCTAACCGCCTTCCATTCTGGATTTTTCCATAAAACCGTCCTTGATTTTCCTTTCCTATGCTTGCATTATATGGGGACTCCCAAACCCTGTCAATAGCGCTGTCGCTCGCTCCAAGCAGGTTTCCTAGTTTTTGGATGATTTTCACTAAAAATAGGAAATGTGCTTATTCTTTTAAAGAGATCGAGGGCATTTTCGCGGGTATCCGTAAGATCGCGCTGCGCGGACCGTAAGAAGACGTATACCTGAACTCTTTTGCATGCAGAAATCAGCTCTTACAATACATACCTTCATGTGATTTTTATATAATATAGTGTATTTTCATTTAAATATCTGTAACATTATATAAATCAGAATTTGCCTATTGCATTTCATGAGAACTTGGTATATAATAGTGAAACACTCGAGTGAGCGAGTGGAAATAGCGCGGAGTGGAGCAGTCCGGTAGCTCGTCGGGCTCATAACCCGAAGGTCGTAGGTTCAAATCCTGCCTCCGCAACCACCGAAAAGAGTTTGCAAGCGATTTGCTTGCAGACTCTTTTCCTTTTTTCTTGTCAGAGTTCTAACTATAAAACTATCATCTGGCCAAGCAGTAGGAAGAAAGAGCCCGAACGCAGATTGTGTTCGGGCTCTTTTAATTTCGTCAAAAATCGATGTTTGAAAAGCACCAGACCAAGTGCGCATCAAAAAAAGTTTGTCCCATCTTCAACTGGTGTTACAACTGTCTTTCAGGAAAGCCATCGAGGGAATCAACCGATACCCGTCGATGGCTTTTCGCTTTTGTGTAAAAACCAGAAAAAAGATGCAGCTTTTTCATAATATTATGAAAATTTCGCTTAAATCTATTTACATTTTTACTGGAATATATTACTGTTAAAATGAAATAATCATATTTTTGAATAAAAATAATCATATTTCATGTTGATATTTGTCTGATTTATTCCATATCAAAGAATTATCGCATGCGGAATATGTTTTTTTGCACACGGGCTTTATCCTGCGTCAAATACCGGTGCAACTGCTGTGGAAAACAAGCACCGGTGTGAAATAAGAAGGAGGAATACCTATGAAGAAGCACCTACCCAAACGCATCGGTGCATGGGTGAGCTCACTGGCTCTGCTATGCACCATGACCGTAACGGCACCGATGGGGATCGGCGCCGCACAAACCCAGCCTGTTTCCAGCGGGCTGCGTACCATGGAGTATCTGGACCGGGGGCTGGTGGCCGCCGAGACGGCGGACGGAATCTTTTTAAGCTGGCGTTTCCTGGGCGATGAACCCGACGGTCTCTCCTGGAATCTCTACCGCAAGGACACGGGCGATGCAGATTTTCAAAAAATCGCCACCATCCATCCTCAGGATGTGGAACCTGAGAGCAATTATGAAACCAATCCCGGCATCGTCAAAGAAAACACCACTCCGTCCAACTACACCGATCCGGATGGACAGATCACGTCCGAATATGAAGTGGCACCGGTGATCGACGGGGTGGAAGGCCGCAGGCAGGGTCTGTCCGTGCCGATGCTTTCCTCTCTGCCTGCAAAAAAGGGCCAGGAGGACCGGGCTGGGGTGCATTATATCCCGCTGAAAGTCCCGCAGGCGGTTCCGGTGGCGCAGTTTCACTATCGGGATGAAAACTTCGGCGCGGGCGTGCGGCCCTTTGGCGGAAAAATCGACGGCGCGGGCGACTTGAACGTAAAGGTGGACACCGCGGTATTCAACGCCATACGCACCGCCTATCAGGACAAAGCCCAGGTCACCCAGGACCAGATGAATACCTGGATTGACACCCTGCGTGCATACACCGGCGACTCCGGCTGGACGCTGACAAATGCCTTTGCCGGCCCGGCGGTGATCTCAGATGCCCAGTACGCCGAGCTGAAGGCCAAGTATATGGCGTACTACGACAGCCTCGCAAGCTGGGAAATCGTGGACATGGATCTGCTGCGTGCATTCCGTGAGCCCTATGAAAACAAAACGCCGGTCACAAATGAGAATCTGGCCGATTGGGTGGGCAAGCTCAACGCTTACAACGAAACTCCCAACCGGGTGGGCAACGCCACCTATGACACCCGTGCGGACGGCTACAAGGCTTGGTCGCCTACTGCGCCTCTCGGCGCGGACGGCATCATCAGCGACGGGCTTTACAAGGAGCTGGAAGCCGAGTTCATCAAATACATTGAGAACCTCGATGAAGGTTCCTCCCTTCCTTATGCCGTCGAGGACGGCAAGGTGGTCACCCGCATGAGCGACGCCGTGGGCTCCTATGTCACGGCCGACATGACCACGGCGGATTTTGACGGCGACGGCGAGTACGAAATCGTTCTTTCCTGGAGAGTGCGCCGTCCGCTCCACGGCGATCCCATGGAATCCGAACCCCTGCGCCACGGGCATGCCGTCACTTCTGCTCCGGTGTACGTGGATGTTTACAAGCTCGACGGCACCATGCTCTTCCGCGTGGACATGGGCTACAACATCCGGGCCACCAACGGCCACGAAGTGACCATGTTCGCCCAGGACTTTGACGGCGACGGCAAGGCCGAGCTGATGCTCAAGACCGGTCTTGGCACCCGCATCGGCCACTGGAACGAAGCGCAGCAAAAGGTGGTTTACGAAGATACGCCCGAGACGGTGGTAGGCGGCGAAACCGGACTGGAAGCCACCACCGACGCGTTTATCCACTACTTTGAAACCGGCAATACCCAGAAGCTTGACGAACATTGGGCCATTCTCAACAGCTTCACCATCTCCTACCGCAGCCCGATCCAGGTCGGCGGCAACGACGGACCCAACGACAAAGACCTCAAGCGCTGGATCAAAACCTACCACATCGGCCCCATGGGTTATGCGCCCGGAGGCGAATGGTTTACCGCCTTTAAGTACGACGCAGATGCGGGTGAGGGCTACATCATCGACTCTGCCGATTATCCCCACAAGTATGCGGGCAGTGTGGACGGTGACAATTGGGCCATGACTGCCGAAACCCAGCGCGGCAACTTCTCTTATCTGTCTTTCCCCCATGACAGCACCCTCAACGACCCGGAAGGCTACAAAGCGCAGTTTATGGATGAAAAAGAGGCGTACTGGCTGACGAATCCCTGGAAACAGGCCGTGTGGGGCGACGCCCAGGGCAACCGTGCCACCCGTTACACCGGCGTGGTAGCCTCTCTCGACGGCGAAAAGTGGTATGCGGTTTCCAATCGCGGTTACTATCAAAGAACCACCCTTGCCGCCTTCACCATCGACACCCACGGCAACACAGACCCCGCCGACGATACGGTGGAGCTGTTTGCCGCCTTCGACTCCGACGATCCGGAATACTGGTCTCTGGGCGGGGATGCCTACGATTACCGCAATCACGGCAACCACCAGATCCAGTCCGGCGACCTGGACGGCGACGGCAAGGACGAGGTATTGTTCAAAGGCATGACGATGAAACTGAGCAACCAGAAGGCGGACGGCGTCTATAAGATCCTGCCCATGGTCATCATCGGTGACATGATGCCTTTGTCGGACGATTATGCCGAGAATGGGTTAAGCGGGCCTCCGCCCCGGGGCGAAGTCTTTTACGGCACCGAAGAGCTGCGCAACAGCGGGATGAGCCAGTGGGCTCCCCTGCGCCACGGCGATTACAGCTATCTGCTTCCCGCGGACAAATCCAACAAGCTCCTTTTCTATAGCTCGAATGAAGAGCACCTTTACGACAATATCCGCACCGGCGAACAGTACGGCTGGATGCCCGGCATCACCGTTCACGACCCGCTGGTTGGCAGCACCAACCTGGACGCCGACCGCAACGTGAATGTGGCCGGCCGCAACTCCCTGATCTACGGCATTTACGCCGGCAAGGATGAAACCGGCACCATCGTCGGCAAGCTTACCAACCGCTTCCCCGGCGTCCAGAGCGGCAGTGCCCAGGGTGATATGGGCGGTATCTATAACCTTGCCACCGGCGAGCGGCTGACCAACGAAGACGGTTCCAGCCTCAACAACGTAAACAAGGGTCTGCCCAGAGCCTACACCATTTGGTTCGGCGGAGGCCTTACCCAGATGGGGATCAACACGTATAGCTCCGTCATCCGCTCCTTCGATCCGGATACCCTGGTGAGCAGCGAATGGCTCCAGACCGGCATCGTCAACGGCGAGGACGACGGCGCGGACCGCCTGCCCTTCAAGGTGGACCTGTGGGGCGACTGGCGGGAAGAGCTGGTGGGCCGCTTCGGCTCCGGCAATGACCAATGCCTGGGTATCGTCACCTCCCTGATCCCCACCGATTACGGTATCCGCACCCTGATGCACGATCCTCTCTATCGTCAGGGCGTAGCCAACCAGAACGGCGGCTACAACTCTCCTGGGTTCCCCAGCTTCTACCTGGGTGACGAGGCCCCGCTGCCCCAGCAGAGAACGGATATCTATGTTCCCTCCAATCCCCTTAACGACGTGGCCGCCGGCACCGACAAAAAGGTTTATGCGGTCAACGAGACCATCACGGTAACGGTGAACACGGATGCGTCCGTCTCCAGGGTGGTGCTGCAAAACGAAGGCGGCAATTACCTTGCGGTGGACGGCACTTACGACGGCGTAGACAACGGGGACAATACGAAGACTTTCCAGCTTACGTTTGCGTTGGGTACGCCCGGTGAACGCAGCCTGATCGTGCATACGGCAGGGGACGACGGAAAACTGGGTTCCACTGGCGCGAAGCTTTCCTTTACGGTGAGCAATACCCCGATTGCACCTCCTGCCGGGAATAACCCGAAGGTTCTTTCCGCAGCAATTGCATCCGGCTCGATGAAAGTGAACGCCCCCATTACCTTCCAGGTCAAAACCAACACCGACGTGACCAAGGTCGCTCTCTTCAATGAAAGCGGCGCAGGCCTCGTTTCCTCTTCCAGCTATGTGGACAATGGAAACGTCCGCACCTGGACTTTGACTCTCTCCTTTGGTTCCACCGGCGCCCGGACACTGACGGTGAAGTGTCAGGGTACAGAAGGAATCTGGCTTGACTCGGGCAAAACGGTGAAAATGACACTGCAACGATAACCGACGTTTTCACCAAGTTCCTATCCCTCTAGAATATGCAAAACGGCCTGCTTGTACTTTTTAAGTACAGGCGGGCCGTTCCTTTGGAACAAGAAGGATACCGGCAGGTGGCGATGCGGCTTCGAACCCCTAAAAGCGCGATACAAAAAGGGTAGCCGAATCGGCTGCCCTTTTCTTCGCTCTATTTCCCAGACAACTGTATTCCTATGCCGCCGGGCCGGTGGGGCCGGCAGGACCGCCCGGATTTCCCGGGTGTTGGGCAATGACGCCGTAGGCCTTGCCTGCCAGCGTCGTCAGCCAAGGCACCCGCGCATCCTGGCCCTTGCACACATGCACCAGACCGATGATCGCAAAGATCAGGACCACCAGGTAGATCACGCCGACGACAAAGCTGGTGATGCCGCCCGTCAGCCAATTGAGCACCGGGACGACGTTAAACACGCCCATAACGCTCTGCACCACGCCGGCGATCCCACTGACGATGGACAAGAAAAACGCCTGCATACATTGCCTGACCGCCCATTCGTCCCGCTCCGCCACGATCACGAAGCCCAGCAGCAGGCCGCACAGCAGCACCTGACCCAGAATCGCCAGCACAAAGGCAGCGATGGCGTAAAACGGCAGGACAATGTTGTACTTTCCTTTTCGCATGTTACAATTACCCCCTTTTAAATTTGGTTCAAAAATCTGCTTTTCGTATAGGTTTGCCCATTGGCAAAGTCAATCGCGTCCCGAGAACTTGCGGGACCTTCGCTATAACCCTATGCAATGAAATCTTCATGTATTCCGTCTTTGTCCGGCCGGCTTCGGGCTTTTCCGAAAAAAAGGACGGCTCATCTGCCGTCCCTTTCCTTATTCTTTTGTGCGTTTGCGAAGCAGGGTCCCTGCGGCCACCGGGCGCTCGCAGGCAGCAGACAGGCGCATCTTCGGATGAGGCGCGACTTCTACCGGGTTGCCGTCCAAGTCCCGCAGGTCATTAAGCCGGAGCAGATAGGGCCGTTCGGAGGGAGAAAGGCAGTCCGCCTCGTCTCCTTCAAAGAAGCGGTTGCGCTGCTCAAGCAGCACCCGGCCTTTTTCCCAGCCCATCGCCACGGCGATCACCTCATAGTCGCGCACATAGCCGCCGGTTTCCAGCTCCTGCCCGGGCGTGCCAAAGAGAAACCCGGTGCTGTATTCCCGGTGGCTGACCTTATGGACTTCTTGCCGAATCCAGTCGGGCAGCGGCTCACCGTCGGGATGGGCGGCATAAAAATCGATGGCCTGCCGGTAGGCATAGGCGGTGACCGCCGCATAATAAGCGGATTTGGCCCGGCCCTCGATCTTAAAGCTGGTAACACCCGCCTTTGATAGGGCGGGCAGATGGTCGATCAGGCAAAGGTCCCGGGCGTTGAGGATATAAGAACCGTTTTCTTGTTCCTCCACCGGGAAGTACTGCCCCGGCCGCTTTTCCTCCATGAGCGCATAGCGCCAGCGGCAGGGCTGGGCGCAGTCTCCCCGGTTGGCATCCCGGCCGGTCAGGTAGTTGGACAAGAGGCACCGCCCGGACACCGACATGCACATGGCTCCGTGCACAAAGGCTTCCAGCTCCAGTTCCTGAGGGGTATTCGCCCGGATCTCCTGAATTTCCGTCAGGGAAAGCTCCCTTGCCAGCACCACTCTCGACGCGCCCATTTCGTAAAAAGCCCGGGCGGTCAGATAGTTGACCACTCCTGCCTGGGTGGAAACATGAAGGGAAACCTGGGGCGCCACCTGTTTGGCCAGGGCGAGAATCCCTATGTCGCTGATAATAAACGCGTCCACACCGCTTTGTGCGGCGAAACGCAGTGCGTCGGGTAAGCGGGGGAGCTCCTCGTTTCGCGGCAGGGTGTTGCAGGTTAGGTAGACCTTGACGCCGCGTTCATGGGCATAGGCCACCGCTTGGGGAAGTTCCTCTGCAAAATTTTTCGACGAGGTTCGCATACCGAATTCCTGTCCCGCCAGGTACACCGCGTCCGCACCGAAATCCACGCTGGCTTTCAGGCGCGAAACGTCTCCGGCGGGGCAGAGAAGCTCTGCCCCGCCGCTTCGGATTGAATGTTGTATCGTCGTCTTACTGTCCACTGGATCCTTTAACCTCATTGTCGATGGCTTCCGCCGTCTGTACGTTTTTCAGATGGGCGTTATAGGTGGTGGCGTAGTAATAATTACCCTTCAGGTCGGTAACAAAGAAAAGGTAATTGGTATGGTCCGGAGACAACGCCGCCAGAATGGCCTCGATGCCGGGATTGCAGATGGGGCCGGGCATCAGGCCCGCCACCTGATAGGTGTCGTAGGCATCGGCATTGTGGGCCTGAGCGTATTCGGTGGTGGGGTCGGACTCCAGGCGGGGGAACTCCCGGCTGTTGAGCCGGTTGTGGAACACAGAGGAAATTTTGAGCATCTGCTCGTATTCGCCCGATTCCTCCTGAATGACCGACGCGAGGGTCAAAAGCTCATCGATCGTCATGCCGGACGCTTTTGCCTGGGCACGCATTTCCGCTGTGATTTTCTTCTCGGTGTTGGAAAGGAACTTACCGATGACGCTGTCGGGTGCTTCGCCTTTATAAAACTCATACGTGTCCGGGAAAAGGTAGCCTTCCAGCTTGGTAAGCCGGTCCGGGTCATCGGTGGGAATGTCCTTGACCAGGTCGTATTCAAATTCGGTGTTTTGCAAGGAGTTCATCAGAGCTTCCCGGGTGTTGACGCCATTTTCCACCAACCGGTCCACAATCTGCTCAAGGGTAAAGCCTTCAGGGAAATTGAGCTCCACCGTTTCATAGGTGGCGCCGGCCCCCTTGAGGCTGGAAATAATACGCATATAGTCATAGTTTGTGTTGATGGTGTACTCACCAGGCGCGATTTTTTCCGTGGATTTCGTCAGGCTCATATACAGCTTAAAGAAGAAGGGCTGACTGACTGCGCCGCTGTCCTTCACGATCTGTACGACCTGGTCGGTGGTGGCTCCTTCCGGAATGGTGACGGTTACCTCGGCATTGGGTTTTACAAGACCAACCATGTCGTTAATCCCCAAAAGGAGGAAAAAAGACAACAGCAAGGAAACACCGATGATGACCACCGCGTAGATCAGCGATTTGGCGCAGCCGCCGTACAGCACCTTGTTTTCCTTTTTCTTCTTGTTGCCGTCGAGCTTCTTTTTCGCCGGGCCGTTTGTCCTGTTCACATCGGGCGCCTCCCCTTCTTCGTCCTCGCTTGCCAGCTCGAACAGGTCGGTCATATCGTCGCCGGGGTCCTCTTTTATGTTCACCTTGAATTCCGGCGGCTTATCCATCGGCTCAAAGAGCGGCTCGGCAGGGATCTCGGGATCCTTGGGCAGCTCGACGGGGATATCCTTGTCGTCTGCAGGATAGTTCGGATTTTCGTTCATATACGTTCCTCCTGTTGTGGCGGAGCCGTCGGGCATATCCGCCAAATAGGTTTCTTGAGAGGTTTGCTTTATCGAAAACGCCCGCCTGGTTTCGGCGTGCGGGTGGGACCGTCACTTCTCGAAAAGGGATTGCGTATACTGAAATAGGATCCCCCGGGTCTTAAACAGGGGAGCAAAAGTGAGGTGACAAGTATGTGCTGCAACGGTGGAGCCAACAACTGCTGTTGGATTTGGATTCTGCTGCTCGTACTGCTGTGCTGCGGTTGCGGCTGCTGAGGCGGGTAACATAGAAAAAACGGGCAAGGGGGTGTTTCCCAAGGGGAAGCGCCCTCTTTCCTTATTGTACGTGCACATGGGTGCGCCTGGTGTAATCCTCGGTCACGAGAATGTCCACCCATTTGTCGTACCGGCCGTGGGGCAGCCGCCGCTGCACGCAGCTGCGGTAGCAGATGCCCACCGTGGTTCCCTGAAAACGGGAAAGAAACCGGTCGTAATAGCCTTTCCCATACCCCAGGCGAAAGCCGGTATGGTCAAACCCAAGCCCCGGAACAATGCAAAGGCCCCGGGAAAAATCGGTCATTTTTTCGCATCGATCCACAATCGGTTCGAGCACGCCAAAGGTACCCGGCTCCAGATCGGACAGGGAACGGATAAAATAAAAGTCCATCTCTCTCGTCCCCGGCACGCACCGGGGCGCCGCCACTCGCTTGCCGGCAGCCAGAGCTTCCTTTAGGATGCCGATGGTATCCACCTCAATGGCGGTGGAGATATAGAGTAGGAGGACCTTCTCCCGCTTATATTGATAAAGCGCCTGCACCCGCTTTCGGATGCGCGCGTCCCTGGTTTTTTTCTCGTCCTCCGGCATGTTCGTGCGAAGCTCCCGAAACCGGCGGCGAAGCTCCGTTTTGAACACCCGGATATCGGTTACGGGCACAGAATGGCACCGCGCACCTTGTCTGCGGCCCCTTCTCCCTTCAGCGCCGCGAGCAAGGCAAGCGCGAACTGGGTCGCCGTCCCGGCGCCTCTGGAGGTGATGAACGGCCCGTCCACCGCCACCGGTTCAGATCCCACGCTGGCGCCTATGAGCTCTCCTTCGAACCCTTCATAGCAAACGGCTTTTCTGCCTTTTAACAGGCCCTTGTGTCCAAGAATGGAGGGTGCTGCGCAGATTGCCGCCACAATCGCGCCCTTTTCCACCGCCCGGTCGATGAATTTCTGCACCACCGGGGAGTGTTCCAGGTTCAGCGTACCCGGCATTCCGCCCGGAAGCACCACCGCCTCCAGGTCGTCGGGCATGGCCGACGAATCCAGCGTATCCGCCGCCAGCACAATGCCGTGAGAGCCCCGCACCGCCGTAGCGCCTACGCCAACCGTGGTCACGTCCACGCCGGCCCGGCGCAGCAGATCAATGGGAGCGATGGCCTCCATCTCCTCAAACCCGTTGGCCAAAAATACATATACCATTTCGAAACCTCCGTTTCTTACACACAAATGCCTGTTTATTCCATAGTCAGGGGTAAAAACGCGTCCTTCATCTGCGAAAGCGATCCAGTGACGGGACAAGCCATTCCCACCGGTTCCTGATCTGTTTGCGTTTCTTTCCCCACAAGCCCTACCGGTAGACGCATCCAGATTGGTTTGCCCCCAGTTTCCCGTCCCAAGGCTTCACACAGATAAGGAAAGCTTTCCCTGCTTGCAATGGGGTCAAGACAGGTGATCCGGTCTTTCTCTTCGAAATAAAGGGCCGCCGTTTTCCCGGCGGGGGTATCCGCCGCTACCGCTTTACCGCCGTAATAAGCGTGAATGGCAAGCTGGTAGATGAGCATATCCGCTTCCCACAAAAGGGATCCGGGCCTGTCTGCAAACGCGTCTTTGAGCGCCCCGCTTACAAAGGCAGGAGTGGCCTTGGCCTCTTTGCCTCCCGGGACGGTGACCGCCGCGAGCGCTTCCTTTGAAAAGACGCGGGGAGCTGCTTTATATATGGTATCATACCCGTGTTTTGCGTAATAGTCAAATAGAGGAGAGTTTGCCGGGCGCAGGGTCAGAAAAGAAAGCCCGTCCTCGGCCGCCCCGGCCGCCGCTTCTTTTAACAGGCGGGACATGATTCCCTGTCCTCTAGCGCGGGGCAGAGTTGCCGCCGCGTAGATGTATCCGGCACGGGTTTGCGCACCGGCGAGAACCATGGAAGCGGGAAGCACGTAAAGGGCCGACGCGATCTCGCCGCCTTGCTCATAGACGTAAACGTCCGCCAAAGCCTTGCAGCCGTTCAAAAACATGGCGATTGCCTCTGCCTTGTCCCCAAACACTTGCTCCCACAGCGCTTGCAGCTTGGGGGCGTTTTCCTTGTCAATCCGTGTTCTCATTCCTCGTCCTTCCACACGGCATAAGACTTTTCCACCAAAAAGGCCGGCTGGTAGGAAAGCTTCGCCCGCCTGAGCCCTTCGATGCCCATGTCCTCCTCCCGGTTGATGTACCGGTATCCGGACAGGCGCTTCTGAGCGAACACCTGATTGATCTTGGGATAGGCTCCCTGAATGGAGGAAAAAGCCTTTTCAAAATGCAAATCAAAACAATCATTGGTCAGCGGTTCGCCAATGGTGAAAGCAATCACCTTGCCGTCCACCCGCAGAAGGCCTCCCTGCATTCCCAGTTCGTCAAAATAATCCAGGGTGTCCCGCAGGGCAAGCATCTCGTCGTCGTAGCTCGAGGACCCGTTTTTGTCCTCCTGCAGCCATTCCTCAAACATGTCCCAGCAGTCACACAGGTTGTGATGGTCAATGTCCTCATAGGTCCAGCCCGGATTGTCCTGGTCGAACCGGGAAATGTGGTTTCGTTTCCCGTGGTACTTACGTCCGGAAAGGGAAATCAGGTCGCTGCTTTCATACACGTAGTCGTAGGCGTACCGGCAGTCCTCGTATTCAAACTGGCCCGGGTACAATTGGTCAAGCTGCAGGCGGATTTCGGGCGTTACCGAATAAAACCGCAAAGGCTGGTCGTTTTCCTCCGCGTCCGCCCGCAAAAGCTCAATGGCCTCCCGCACGTCCCCCTTTCCCGCAGGGAAAAGGTAGGCGCATTCCCGCAGGCAGGCCCTGGCCAGAAAAAAGTCCTTATACCGGGTGATTCGTTTATGAATGTACCGGCGCCACATATAAGTGCTGCCGAAGCTGTACTCGGAATTGTTAAAGTTCGCATAGGACGTGAGCTCGGTCACCCAGTCCCGGTCGGAAATGGTCGGTTCCTTAAAATCCAGCAATACTTGTTGCATTCGTATTTATTCCCTCGATTCAAATTGTTCGCGAAATACTTGAAAAATGTCTTCGTGAATCTGCGCCACCGATCTGGGTTCCTCTTCCTGGGCGCAGGAAATCACCGTCCAGGAAAGCGCGTTCGCCGCGAACAACGCCGCCTCCCGGCAGCGCAGCAGATAGGCTTCGTCCCGCTCGTGGACGTCCTTGCGGCTTTCATCTCCGCCGTAGCGTTTTAAAAGCAGCTTCTGGGAAACCTGCGGCGGCATGTCCAGAAACACCACACAGTCCGGCCGGGGGAGTTCCAGGCGGTGGTATTCATAGTCAAAGAGCCAGGAAAGATAGTCTTCCCATTCTTCTTTTGGAAGCTTTGCCATTTGATAGATGGCGTTGGAGGTCACGTACCGGGCGGCGACAATCAGCGTTCCCGCCTCATAATCGGCTTGCCAGTGTTTTTTAAAGCTGGCATACCGGTCCACCGCGTAAAAACTGGAGGCCGCGTAGGCATTGACGCTGTCCGCATCCGAACCGAATTCCCCGTCCAAATACATACGCACCAGCGCCGACGATTCCTCTTTATAGTCGGGAAAAGAAATTCCTTTGCTAGTATACCCCTCCAAACGCAACCGTTCGAGCAAACATTCAAACTGGGTGGATTTTCCACTGCCATCTAAGCCTTCCAGCACCAGCAGGCCTTTCATTCTGCGTCGCCTCCCAATGCTGAAAACCGTTTGCGCACCTGTTCGGCCTTACCGCAGGTCATTTTTCCCTCCGTGCAGGGACCCGCCACGCAGGGCGGCCCGGCTTTTGCAAAAAGATGAGGCGCCACTTTGCGTACAAGCGCCAGCATCTGCTCGGCTACCTCCCGGATTTCCCATTGAGCTCGGTTGCAGCAGCGCAGGGAAAAGAAGTTATAGAGGCTTCTGGCGTTCATGGTCACCACCATCTTGGTGTCACAGGCGTTGGGAAGGACAAAGCGCGCGTCCTCCGCCGCTTTTTTCTGAGCGGCTGCTCTCGCTTTTTTCGGGTCGGTTCCATCGGCAATCATCGCCGCCTCGTGGACGTGTGCCAGCTGTTTTTGCAGGGTACTGTAAGCCTCCTGGGCCCGGTCCATCGCCTCTATAAAAAGCGCCTTGACCTGTTCCTCTTTCTCAATTTCTGGAGGGATTACATAATCAAACCCATCCTCCACCACGTACCGCTGGCTCTGCACACTGAAAGAGGCGATGCGGTGGCGGGTAATCTGGGCGAGCAGCGCGCGGGACACGCCTTCGATGCCAAAGGTAAAGGAAGCGTGCTCAATGGGGGACTGATGCCCGATCTCTGAGAGCATGTCCACAAACCCGGCGGCCTTTTCGGGTGTCATATCGTCAAACACCTGGTCGAGATGAGCGGGCGAATAGCAAAGACGCGCCGCCGCCGCCACCGTGCGTTCCGGGTCGGGGGTGTGGGAAATCAGGGTGACCTTTGGTTTTACCTGGGGCATAAGAAGGACCTCCTAGCGCTGTCTCGCGCGGTCATATGAGAATCGAATGTCTGTTTATTATAGCAAATTGCGCCAGGCAGGGCAACACCTGAATCACTTTTCGGCAAGTTATACTAATTTCCTCCATTTTTCGATTTTCCTCTTTCCTTTGGGCAAAAAGCGTGCTAAAATGCGGGTGAGGTGATCGTCTATGACGAAAAAGCAACGGGCTCTGGCGGCGGTGGACCTGCTCAAGCAGGAATATCCCGACGCGCTGTGTTCCCTTACGGTTAAGAATCCCCTGGAGCTTCTGATTGCCACACGGCTATCCGCCCAATGTACCGACGCCAGGGTCAATCTGGTTACGCCGGTGCTCTTTACCAAGTATCCCACCTTGGAGGCCTTTGCAAACGCGGACCTTTCCCAGGTGGAGGAAATCGTGCATCCCTGCGGCCTTTATAAGACCAAGGCCAGGGACATTGTCGCCATGTGCCAGAAGCTGCAAAGCGAGTACGGCGGCGTGATTCCCGACACGGTGGAAGAGCTCGTAAAGCTTCCGGGCGTGGGACGGAAAACCGCCAACCTGGTGGTGGGCGAGGTGTTCGGCAAGCCCGCGGTCATCGCGGATACCCACTGCATCCGGCTGTCCAACCGCATCGGTCTTTGCGACACCAAGGACCCGGCCAAGGTAGAAAAGGAGCTGCGCGCCCTTCTGCCGCCGGAAGAGTCCACCCGGTTTTGCCACAGGCTTGTGCTCCACGGGCGGGCGGTATGTGATGCGCGCCATCCGAACTGCGAGGCCTGCGTGCTCAAAGAGGTATGTAAATCCTGCGGGAAACCGGTCGTGGCTGCGCGGAATAAAACGAAAAAAACCGGTTGACAACGGTTGGAGATTACGCTATAATAACGTCTGTTGACCCGCGAGAGTGCTGGAACTGGCAGACAGGCACGTTTGAGGGGCGTGTGTCTTATGGCGTACGGGTTCAAGTCCCGTCTCTCGCACCAGATAGCACCCCGGAAAACCTTGATTTTACAAGGCTTTCCGGGGTGCTGTTTTTTCGTCTTTTCCCGCTTTGGTCGTTATTTGGTCGTTATCCCGTTTTATATGGCTGCAAGCGCCTAATTACCATTATTTACTTTGTCCGCCGCCCCCTGGATGATGATAATATTGATTTATCATTTTTCGTGGGGTGCAAACATGGAAGAAAAGAAAAAAATAAGTAAAAAGACTATTTTACTATCTCTTGGTTTTTTGGTTGCATTTGCGGCGCTGATAGTCATAATTGCAATGGTACTAGGCGGCCAAAATGATAGCGAACAAAGCGACGCAGCGGCCGGCTTTACATCCACCGCAAGCTTGTCGTCGTTGCTGTCCACCGCATCATTACCCGATGTATCCGGTCTGCCCGAATCATCTACCCTAGACAGCTCCAGCTTGCCGGAGTCGAGCACAGAGCTGGACATGCCCAATGTATCGTCACAGGGCAGCGCCTCCCACCAAGCACCGAGCTCTACACCGTCCACATCATCACAAGGTGCCTCATCGATTGCCGCGCCAAGCAGCCAAGCCCCGCCTGCATTGTCTGTGGTTCCGTCATCATCGGCCGCGCCGCCCCCCGTGTCGTCGGAACCGGAACGCATTTGGGTCAATATCAACACTGCCTCTGCGGATGAACTTGCCAAGGTCCCCAACGTCCTCCGGGTTAAGGCCGGCCTTATCGTAGCGTACCGCGAGGAGCACGGCCCTTTTGCATCCGTGGACGAGCTCACAAACGTCAAGGGCATCGGCCCGGAATTTTTGGAGCTGATACGGCCCTATGTATATGTATAAGATAAGCCCTCCCGCCTTGGGAGGGCTCTTTTTTGTCTGTCGAACTATCTCGCCTCTAATTCCGCCAGGCGCTTTTTGAGCCTTATGTATTTTTTGGTGTCAATGACTGGGCGGTTATCGGATTTTCTCATTTCGGCGGCTTTTGCCGGGGCGGGGATGCTGTCTTGGGCATCTGCTATCTCCAGCATATCACGGATGAGCGCAATCAGCTCCTTGCGGTCACTATCTGCGCAAGTATCGTTGGCAGCTTGATTGGCGCACATGATAGCGTGGTATTCATCCGCTGTAATCTCAACGCAGCGGTTGGATTCGGGCCACACGTAAATGGTGCCGATCTCATTACGCGCCCGAATCTGCTTAATCGGATTGGACCGGTCTCCCAATTTAAGCCGGATTGCATCGCCCACTATGCGCATTGCTTGGCTGGGATCTGCCGGGTCCGCGAAGACTCCAACAGCGGTATAGTCGCTGTCTTGCTCGATCATGGCAACATATTTGTTGCCGGGGTATGCCTCAATGTATGCGTACACGGTAATAGCTCCTCTCGTTTTTAACCGATCTGTTGTTTGTTGGTCTCCATTTGACGGTTATTATATATTTTACGTAAGACAAAATCAAGTGCTGCGCCTAACAAGCGGGCATGAGCGTAAACGCTTACATCGTAGAGGCGATACACGACAAAACGGCAAAAGATAAGCCCTCCCCCGAATGACCGGAGGGCTTTTGTCACATCAAATCATGTATATCTATGCCCAGAGCATCAGCAATCGCAAGCACATTTCGCGCCGTCATATTTCCTACGTCGGAT
>CATONX010000014.1 GCA_951801675.1 uncultured Eubacteriales bacterium
TTCGTCAACGACCCCACACGCGGCTACGGTATTTTTGCAGAGAATATGCTCGATACCGCCAAAACGGTGGATACCAGCGTACTCGACAAGGCGTCGTAATAAAACCGACGGAACTAGGCGGTTTTGCATTGCTTTCCAAATTTTTCAAAAATATTTTCGGAAATCCCTTGCAATTTATGGTATTATATGGTAATCTATTGTCACCGGAAAAAATTGGAATGTGAGGGATTTGAAATGGAAAAAGGATTAAAACTTCTGTTGGCGGATGATTCTTTGGAATTTGGTAAAGTATGCGCGCAGGCACTGGAGAGCCGCGGAATCGAAATGGTCACCTGCCCAAAGGATGGACGCAAGGTACTCGATTCGATTTCGTCGGTAAACCCCGACGTGGTGCTTTTGGATGTGTTTATGCCCAACCTGGACGCGCTGGGCGTGATTCGCGAGACGCAGCAGAAAAACCTCGCCAAGACCCCGCAATTCGTTACCATGTCCAGCTTTGATAACCCGCGGCTGGAAAACGAGCTGATGAGCTCGGGTGCCGCTTATTATTTCCTCAAGCCCTTTGACGCGGATTACATGGCCGACCGGATTTGTTCTCTTTGCAGCGAATCTCCTGCGCCTACCCAGCTTCATGCGGCGAGACCGAAGAGTCCCGCTCAGTCGGATTTGGAGGTGCTGGTGACCGATATCATTCATCAAATCGGTGTGCCGGCCCACATCAAAGGCTATCATTACCTGCGCGATGCGATCATGCTTTCGGTGGGCAACAGCGAGTATATCAACGCCGTTACAAAGCTTCTTTATCCCACCGTTGCAAAGCGCTACCAGACCACCTCGTCCCGGGTAGAACGGGCCATCCGTCACGCCATTGAAGTGGCCTGGGACCGGGGCGATGTGGATATTTTAAACGGCTATTTCGGCTATACCATTCACAACGGCCGCGGCAAGCCTACCAACAGCGAATTTATCGCCATGATCGCCGACAAGCTCCGCCTTCAGCTGAAGGCCAGCTAAGCATAGGGTTTGTTTTTTCCTTCATTTTATGACAAAAGCGTTCCCGCTCCAAAGGAACGCCTGGAGCATTCCAGGTGTAGGACCATGCTCATCTGAAATCCTCGGTGCATGAGGAGGCAGGATGGGGCTGGACAAGTTTCTTTGCGCAGCGGGAACGCTTTTTTTAATTGAAAGAATACCACTGGCTAGGCCAGTGGTTCAAAAGAACCTTAGGCAATAAAAAAGGAAAAAATCATCTCCCTTTTATCGTATGAAATCCTTATCCATCTATATGCAGCACATGAGAAGCGCCCCGGTTCTCCTTTGGAAGGAACCGGGGCGCTTTATCACCCGCGTATAAAAGGGCTTCTTCTTAACCGGCCGCCCTTTCCTCACACGTCCGGTTACTGCCGGGTCAACCTTGCAAAATTGGCCATGAGCTTTTTGGTGCCCACTTTATCGAAGGCCACCTCCACTAAGGTATCGTTGCCCACCGGCTTAACCGAGATGACCATACCCGGCCCAAAGGCTTTGTGAGAAACCCGGTCGCCCACCGAGAAAAGGGCTTTCTTGGTCATGTGAGCGGAATTGTCCGACCCGGTGCCGACCCGCCGCGCGGCATTGGCGGCAATGGCGAAAGCCTGCTTGCGTTCGTCCGGCTGGCGCACCCGTTCTGCAGCCGGGCGGCGCATGGTAACCTTTTCGATGCTCTCCACCAGTTCTTCCGGGATTTCCTCGGAAAACCGGGAAACCTTGTTGCGGGCGGTGGAACCGTAAAGCATACGCGAGCAGCAGGAAGAAAGGTAAAGCTGCTCCTTCGCCCGGGTGATGCCCACATAGGCAAGCCGCCGTTCTTCCTCGATCTGGTCGGGGTTATAGATGGCCTGCATGCCCGGGAAAATGCCTTCCTCCATGCCGGGAATGAACACCACCGGAAATTCCAGGCCTTTGGCCGCGTGCAGGGTCATCAGGGTCACCGCGTCGGCGCTGGAATCGTAGTTGTCCACATCGGTCATCAGGGAGATTTCCTCCAGGAAACCCGCCAGAGTGGGCTGCTCGTTTTCGTCCTCATAAGTCATGATGGCGGAGGCGAGCTCGTTGATGTTTTCAATCCGGCCCTGGGCTTCCTCGCCCTGGGCTTCCAGCATGGAAAGGTACCCGGTGCGCTCAAGCATGTGCTTATACACGTCGTGCAGCGGCAGAATTTCCATCTCTTCTTCAAATTCCCGGATCATCCGTGCGAAAGCGGTAAGCCTGGGGGCGGAACGGGAAAAAGCGGCAAACCGGTCGGCCTGCTCGATGACGTCGAACAAAGGAATGTTTTCCTGGGCCGCGATTTCCATAGCGGTGGCTACCGTCGCATCCCCGATCTGGCGCTTGGGCTCGTTGATGATGCGGCGCAGTCGCACCGTGTCGGCATGGTTGTTGACCACGCTTAAGTATGCCAGCATATCCTTGACTTCCTTATGCTCATAAAAGCGAAGACCGGCCAGAATCCGGTAGGGAACCCCTGCCTTTACAAATGCCCGCTCAATGGCGGAAGCCTGGGCGTTGACCCGGTAGAGGACCGCGAACTCGGAAAACTTGCGTCCGGCCGCCGCCGCTTCCACAATTTTTTCGGTCATAAAAGCGGCTTCCTCCTGTTCGTTGTCGCACAGAAGCTTGACGATCTTGTCGCCGCCCTTTTTGTCGGTCCAGAGGTTTTTGCCCTTACGCTCCTTGTTGTTTTCGATCACAGCGTTGGCCGCGTCCAGGATGCAGGCGGTGGACCGGTAGTTCTGCTCGAGGCGGATCACCTTCGCGTCCGGGTATTGCCGCTCGAAGCTTAAAATGTTCTCAATGGTGGCCCCGCGGAACTTATAAATGCTCTGGTCGTCGTCGCCCACCACGCACAGGTTGCGATGGCCCTCGGAAAGGAGGCTAACCAGCTGATACTGGACCTGGTTGGTATCCTGGTACTCGTCCACCATGATGTAGCGAAACCGGTTCTGGTAATGGGTGCGGATGTCCTCATTCTCCTTAAGGAGGGTGACCGTCTGCATCAGCAGATCGTCGAAATCCATGGCGTCCGCTTCCTTTAAGCGCCGCTGGTACATCTGATAAATTTCCCCGATCTTTTTCAGGCGCAAATCGCTCCCCGCCGCTTCCACAAAGCGTTTGGGGTCGATCATGGAGTCCTTTGCGTGGCTGATCTGGTTCATTATGCTGCGCACCGGCATCACTTTATCGTCCACTCGCAGCGCCTTCATGCATTCCTTGAGCAGGCGCTTCTGGTCGTCGGTGTCGTAAATAGCGAAATTGCTGCTGTACCCGAGCCGGTCGGCGTCCCGGCGCAAGAACCTGGCGCAGGTGGAATGAAAGGTGGCGGCCCAAACATCGGCGCCCCCGGTGGGGAGCATTTTGTCAATCCGGTCCTTGAGCTCACCCGCCGCTTTGTTCGTAAAGGTAATGGCAAGGATCCGCCACGGGCGCACCGGCTCTACCGCCAAAAGGGAGTCGAGCTGCCCGTCGTCCGGCTCGGTTCCTTCCACGAAAGCGTTGAGCCGGCCCAGCGCCTCGTCGTCGATCTCTTCTGCAACCTGGTCCGAATGATAGGCCTTGCCGAACCGGATGAGGTTTGCAATACGGTTGACAAGCACCGTGGTTTTTCCGCTTCCCGCACCCGCCAGAATCAGCAAGGGACCCTCGGTTTGAAAAACGGCTTGTTTTTGCATGTCGTTCATGCGGCCAAAAATTTTTTCCAGCGCCTTGCGCCGGACTGCGCTATACTCCGAATTCATCTGCTCGCTCCTATTAATCAAATCGGCTGTCGTTTTCTTTTCTTTCATTTTACCGCAATTTGCCCTCAAAAGCAAATGCATTCTTTCCGGCGGCCTGGTACCCAAAGTCAAAAAAAGAAAAAAACACAGTTTTTTGAGGCAAATGCCGCACCTTTTTTCCTTTCGGGCATAGCCTGGGTATGGATGGAAAACGGCAAAAAAGCGCGGTTGCCGGAATTCCCCAAAGGAAAGCTCCCAAGCGGTCACCGGCCTTTGAAAGCGGCAAAGGCGTCGGTTTTCGCCGGGAACTTGTCTTTTCACTCTCAAAACGCGCACATTTTAGTGACGCGAACCGCGCAGACACATACACTGATATTGAAGTGACAGCTTCAATACACAAACAGGAGGATTCATTATGGCTGATAACAGGTTTCAGACATGCGATGGCTTCAACAGCGGAAACTTCAAAGAGGCAGTCTGCATTGATACCAGCAGAATTTACGATTCCTGCTCGGACAAAGACTGCCTGGAAGATCTCCGGGTGTACTTCACCGAATGCAACCAGCGGATTGTCGACCAGGCCGTGAGCGTGCGCAGCCGCAGAGCCGACGTCATCACCGTGTACATTGACATCGAGCCGGTTCCCTTCAACAAGGGCTTCTACTCGGTGGATATGACCTTCTTCTTCGATGTGGTGGTCGATGTGTACGCTTCTCCGGCGGCCCATCCCTGCACCATCGACGGCCTTGCGGTCTTCAACAAGAAGGTCATTCTGTACGGCAGCGAAGGCGCGGTCAAGGTGTTCGCTTCCGACTACCGCTTTGACGACAGCGACGATCAGTACCGGATGACCGGCAACCTGCCCAAGGCAGTTTGCCAGGCAGGTGCCCACAAATGGGGAATGGGACGCGCCACTCCGTACCCAGCCCGGAAAAAAGGGCAGAGACCGTTACGATCCCTGCCCATTTTAAGCGCAGACGCTGCCAATACCGCAGCATCGTTTTGATAACAATAGATTCATTTTAACAGTTTGGGGTTCTTTTCTCCATCGCTTAGCATTCGCGTGGCACAGCAGCCCGCTTTCTGCCGTAGCGAACCCGGAAAAGGAAAAAACGGTTTGCATGCTTCGCTTGCATTCATTTCTTTCGCTTTGTATGCTTTTTAATGGCTTCAAAGCTTTCGCTGCTGATGACGTGTTCCATGCGGCAGGCGTCCCGTACCGCCGTATCCGGGTCCACACCCAGGGTAATCAGCCAGTCGGACAAAAGGGTGTGGCGCTCGTACATTTTTTCCGCGATCTGCAGCCCCGTGTTAAGCAAAATCAAAAACCCGTCTGGGTCCACGTCGATGTATCCATTTTCCCGCAGGTTTTTCATCGCCACGCTGACGCTGGGTTTGGAGTAGCCCAGTTCGTTGGCCACGTCGATGGAGCGCACCGCGCCTTTTCGCTTTTGCAGCATCAGGATGGTTTCCAGATAGTTCTCCGCCGATTCTTGTATCTTCATGTTCCACCACTCTGTTGTATTTCGTGATCATCCACAAATTATGTCCCTTAGTATACCATAATTATGCACAGGAATGCAAGCCGGAGTACCCTTGCCCAAAACCGGAAAAAAGAAAGGAGAATTTTTCAAAAATGCTCTTGACAAATTCGTTAGCTTCGGCTAACATAAACGAGGTTAGTGATTGCTAACTTTATTTTTAGACAGCGGTTAGTTGGTGCTTACTAAAAGGCGGAGGTGAAATAGGATGCCGTTAACATTTGCAGCCGTCGGGGAAGAGAACCGGATCCAAAGGGTGGGCGGAAGCCCCCAGGTCAAGGCTCATCTGGAAAACTTGGGATTTGTCACTGGAGAGAATGTGACGGTGATTTCCACCATTGCGGGGAACCTCATTGTCAATATCAAGGATTCCCGCGTGGCAATCAGCCGCGAAATGGCCAGTAAAATCATGGTATCACTCAATTGATGAAAACGAGGAGGAGACAGGCATGAAAACGCTTAGGCAGGCAAAGGTGGGCGACGTGGCGACGGTGGTAAAGCTCCATGGCGAGGGAGCGGTGAAACGCCGCATTATGGATATGGGGCTGACCAAAGGCACCCGGGTCCAGGTGCGCAAGGTAGCGCCGCTGGGCGACCCGGTGGAGGTTACCGTGCGGGGCTACGAGCTTTCCATCCGCAAGGCGGACGCCGAGATGATTGAGGTGGAGTAGGAGAAAATGGGGGCGCGAATGCCCCGTTTTTTCGGCTAGCAAGTTAGTAAAGACTAATTACATAGGGAAAGGAACGACGCGGCATGGATATCCGAATTGCCCTGGCAGGCAACCCGAACAGCGGAAAAACCACCCTGTTCAATGCACTGACCGGCGCCAACCAGTTCGTGGGAAACTGGCCGGGCGTCACGGTAGAGAAAAAGGAAGGCAAGCTGAAAAAGCACAGCAATGTGACCATCATGGACCTTCCGGGAATTTACTCGCTTTCGCCTTACACTCTGGAGGAGGTGGTGGCGAGGAACTATCTTGTAGGGGAACGCCCCGACGCCATTCTCAACATCATTGACGGCACCAATCTCGAGCGCAACCTGTACCTGACCACGCAGCTGACCGAGCTGGGTATTCCGGTAGTGGTTGCGGTCAACATGATGGACGTGGTCGAGAAAAACGGCGACCGTATTCACATCGGCGAGCTCTCCCGTCAGCTGGGATGTAACGTGGTGGAAATCTCGGCTTTAAAGGGCACCGGAGTCATGGAGGCGGCTGAGGCAGCGGTCAAAGCGGCCGGCGGCGTCAAAACCATTCCTCAGCACAGCTTCAGCGGCCCGGTGGAGCACGCCATTGCCCACATTGAGGAGGCGGCGGTGCACAACCTGCCCGCCGAGCAGCAGCGCTGGTACGCCGTCAAGATCTTTGAACGGGATGAGAAGGTTCTGTCTCAGTTAAACCTGGATAAAACCACGCTTGGCCACATCGAAGAGGACATTAAGGCCGCGGAGAAGGAGCTCGACGACGATGCGCAGAGCATCATCACCAACGAGCGGTACGTGTACATCGCGTCCATCCTCAAAGGCTGCTATCAGAAAAAGAACCGCGGCAAACTTTCCACCTCCGACAAGATCGACAAGGTGGTAACCAACCGCTGGCTGGCTCTGCCGATTTTCGCGGTGGTCATGTTTATCGTCTATTTCCTGTCGGTCACCACGGTGGGCACCTGGGCTACCGACTGGGCCAATGACGGCGTGTTCGGCGACGGCTTCCATCTTTTTGCCATGGGCTCGGCCGAATATGAGGAAGCAGCGGAAGAATATGTGGTTCCCGGCGCGATGGTGGAGGCCTTCGAGTCGGCCGCCGAGGAAGCGGGGTTAGACCCCGCTAAAGCTACCGACCTGACCACTACCGCTTATCTCTATGACGACGAAGGAAACGTGGAGGAAGAAATCTCCGTGGACTTCGCCGCTTATGAAGAGGCGGCTTCCATAGAAGAACCCGATCCCGCCAGCTACGGTGTGTGGGTGCCCGGCATCCCGGTGCTCATCAGCAGCGGCCTTGACGCCGTCAACTGCGCCGACTGGCTCAGGGGCCTGATTTTAGACGGAATCGTCGGCGGCGTCGGCGCGGTTCTGGGCTTTGTTCCCCAGATGCTGGTCCTTTTTTTACTGCTGGCATTCCTGGAATCCTGCGGGTACATGGCGCGCATCGCCTTTGTTCTGGACCGGATTTTCCGTAAGTTCGGCTTGTCCGGCAAGTCCTTTATCCCCATGCTCATCGGCACCGGCTGCGGCATTCCCGGCATTATGGCTTCTAGAACCATTGAAAACGACCGGGACCGCAAGATGACCGTTATGACCACCACCTTTATCCCCTGCAGCGCGAAGCTGCCCATCATCGCGCTGATTGCGGGCGCGCTGTTCGGCGGGGCATGGTGGGTGGCGCCCAGCGCCTACTTTGTCGGCATCGCGGCCATCATCCTTTCCGGTATCATGCTAAAAAAAACCAAGATGTTCGCGGGCGATCCGGCGCCTTTCGTGATGGAGCTGCCGGCTTACCATTGGCCCACGGTTAGAAACATTCTGCGTTCCATGTGGGAGCGGGCCTGGTCCTTCATCAAGAAGGCCGGTACGGTCATTCTTCTCTCGGCCATTCTCCTTTGGTTTTTGCAGGGCTTCGGCTTCGAGAACGGCACCTTCGGTATGGTTGAGGACCTCAACAACTCTATTCTGGCGGCCATCGGCGGCGCGATTGCCTGGATTTTCTCTCCCTTGGGCTGGGGCGACTGGCAGGCAGCTGTAGCCACCATCACCGGCCTCATCGCCAAGGAAAACGTGGTGGGTACCTTCGGCGTGCTCTACGGCGGCTTCGACGAAGTGGCCGAGAACGGCTGGCAGGTCTGGGTCAACATGCGCACCTTCTTCACGCCTCTTTCGGCCTATTCCTTCCTGATCTTTAACCTCCTGTGCGCGCCCTGCTTTGCGGCTATCGGCGCCATCAAGCGGGAAATGAACAGCGCCAAATGGACCTTCTTCGCCATCGGGTATCAGTGCGTGTTCGCCTACGCGGTTTCCCTGGTGGTCTACCAGCTGGGTATGCTGTTTACCGGTCAGGGAACTATCATCGGCTCCATTGCCGCTTTTGCCATCGTGGCGCTGATTTTATTCCTGCTGCTTCGCCCGTATCGAGAAAGCAACACGCTCAAAGCAAAGGTGAAGGTGTAAGCCGGGTAAGGAGGAGTAAAAGATGTGGGATTTCCTTTGTGCAAACTGGGGAACCATTGTGATCGCCGCGGCAATGGCGGCTGTGGTCGTCCTGATCGTCGTAAAGCTTCGAAGGGATCGGAAAAAGGGCAAGTCCAGCTGCGGCTGCGGGTGTGACCATTGCCCATCCGCGGGAATGTGCCACAAAAAATAGAGATGTGCCCGGGTGGTTGGATGCGGTCTTCCTCCTTGGCTTTGGGCTGGGGCCGCCCGTTTCCAGTTCAGGGGAACGCATAACGCTTCGGGTTTCCAAACAGAGGGGAGGAGGAGCACGAGCCTGTTTCGTGCTCCCCCAAGGGACCCCACCGTGCGCAAATGAGCCCGTTTACGCCGGACTTTGCCGGACCGGCGGAAATGGCGGTCCGGCTGAGCATAAAAAGAAAGCGCGGCATAAAGCCGTTTTTTATTCCGAGAAGGTTAGTTTATACTAACTGTGGATGCAGGCCTTTAGAAATAGCGTGGTAAAAGCATTTCACACGGCCCAAAAGCGGCGGGCTGAAGCAAAGAGATTGCACAGGCAGCGAAGAGGGTGGACAAACAAGCGACGCAATGGCACACTAGAAAGGAGCAGCTATGAGCATTGTAATTGTGGGCGGAAACGAACGGATGGTTTGCCAGTACGAAACCATCTGCAAGGAATACGGGTGCAAGGCGAAGATATTCGCGAAGGAAAACGGTTCCCTCAAGAAGAAAATGGGCTGCCCGGACCTTCTGATTCTCTTTACCAGCACGGTTTCCCACAAAATGGTTATCAGCGCCTTCCAGGAGGCAAAACGCAACCATGTTCCGGTCGCGCGGGTCCATACCAGCAGCGCCGCTGCGTTGCACGCGGTCTTGTCCGAGCGTGGCCTGAAACGATAAGAGAGAAAGGAAACTGCGTTGCTCTGCCGGTTTGCAGGATGCCGTAAAGACGGCACGCCGGTGTCTTTCCCACTCATACAACCGGGCTTTTTTTCATATAAAAGAAAGAAAACCGGGAAAAAGAGGGGAAAAACATGGCCAAGGGAAAGCCGCCTCAGCTGCGATATGTCTTTCAAGACCCCAATCCGCCTGCAGTCACACGGGAGCGGATTAAGGAACTGGTAATCGAGAAACGGATGGAGGAAATGCGTAAAAAAAGCATGGTGTAATTTGCGCAGAAGGTTTTTTTATTTTCCGTTGACAAATGGCCAAGGCAATGGTACAATGGATTTGACAAGTAAAAGCTTTAAAGCATTAAAGTAAAACAATTGAGCGAAAAGAGTGGAAAATCCATGACATTGAGAAAAGGCAATCTTATGAGCGTCCGGGACGATGTTAAGGTTCTTGACGCGACCATCCGTGACGGCGGACTGTGCAACAACTTTGAATTTACCGATGAATTCGTTACCGAGCTTTATAAAGCAAATGTGAAGAGCGGCATCGATTATATGGAGTTTGGTTATAAAGCCAGCAAAAGCCTTTTTGACCCGTCGAAATTCGGAAAGTGGAAGTTCTGCAGCGAAGAAGATCTCCGTTCGATTGTCGGGGATAACATCAGCGACATGAAAATAGCGGTTATGGCGGATGTAGGCCGCTGTGATTTCAAGACGGATTTTCTTCCAAAAAGCGAGAGCGTGATTGACATGGTGCGAGTGGCGTGCTACATTCACCAAATTCCCGCTGCCGTTGAGATGATTGAGTACTTGCACAGCTTAGGCTATGAAGTAAGCTGCAATATTATGGCGGTTTCCCAGGCGAGCACCGAACAGGTTGACGATGCCTTGGATATGCTGTGCAGTTCCAGTGTAGACGTTATTTATCTGGTGGACAGCTATGGCTCTCTTTATCCGGAAAATGCCGCCGCCCTTGCACGCAAGTACATTGATTGTGCGGAAAAGGTAGGAAAAAAGATTGGCTTTCACGCGCACAACAATCAGAATCTTGCCTTTGCGAATACGATTGAAACCATGTCTTACGGGGTTTCCTACCTGGACGCAACGGCCATGGGCATGGGCAGAGGCGCGGGAAACTGTGCTATGGAGCTGCTTTTGGGCTTCCTGAAAAACCCGAAGTTCAGCCTTTACAGCCTCCTCACCTTCATTGAGAAATATATGATCCCGCTTAAGGAAGCGGGAGTGGTCTGGGGTTACGACCTGCAATATATGTTTACCGGACAGCTTAACCGCCATCCGAAAGAGGCCATGGCGTTCACTGCCGAAAACAGAAGCGATTACTGTGAATTCTATAAATCGCTTTTGGATAATTTCTAAGGGAAAATGCTCCGGCTTCGTCCGTTTTGGAGGAGCCGGAGCTTCGCAGGGTTTACAAAGGAGGGCATTTTTGAGAATTGCAGCCTATTGCCGGGTCAGTACCGACAAGGAAGCGCAAATCGAATCGATGGAAAACCAAAAGCTCTTTTTTGAGGACTTCGCTAAAAAACAGGGATATCTTCTGGTGCAGATATACGCCGACGAAGGGATTTCCGGAAAACAGGTCAAAAATCGCACCCAGTTTCTCCGTCTGCTTGAGGACGCGAAGCTGGGGCTTTTTGACATGGTGGTGGTTAAGGACATCAGCCGCTTCGCCAGAAACACGGTGGATTCCCTGCAGGCCATCCGGGAGCTGAAAGCCTGCAGGGTGGAAATCCTCTTTTTGTCCAACAACCAGACGGTTTTAGGCAACAGCGAATTCATGCTGACCATATTCAGCGCCCTGGCCCAGGAGGAGAGCGCCAACCTTTCCAAGCGGGTCAAGTTCGGGCTGGAGGTGAGCGCCAAGAAGGGGAGAGTCCCCAATTTTATCTACGGATACGAACGGCTGGATGCCCAAACTCTGCAGATTCAGCCCGAAGAAGCCCAGGTGGTCAAGGAGATTTTCCGCCTTTATGCAAAGGAAGGGCTTGGGACCAGACGCATCGCGGCAACGCTGGACGAAAGGGGCATTGTGACGAAGCAGGGAGCCGGATGGTCCCCGAAAACCATTCGCCGGATTCTGGCAAACCCGATCTACGCCGGGGTTCTTCTCAACCACAAAACCGAGACCACCGATTTTCTCACCGGCGCCAAACGGTCAAGGCCCCCGGAGGAATGGTTTGTCCATCCCAGGGAGGAATACCGAATTGTCGACCCGGCGCTGTTTGAGAAGGCCCAAGACGTTATGAGGGAGCGGCAGCGCCGCTACCAGAAAAACGAAAAAGACCCAGCCGGCCGGTACAGCGGCCGCCACCGGTTTAGCACCCTGATTCAGTGCAGCCGCTGCGGGTATTCCTTTACCCGGCGGGTTTGGTCCTCCCGCCTGCGTACCCACGTGTTCTGGCATTGCGCGGGAAACCACAACCGAACCGCAGCCTTCTGCCCGAATACCATAAACCTCTACGAAGAGGATCTGCTTTGTCACCTAAAGAGATACTTCCTGTCCGTCCTTGGAGACCCGGCCGCTTTTCAAAAAGAGGTGGCAAGAGAGGCAAGGCGAAGGCTTGCCGGAGAACGAGAGCAAGAGAGCGCTGCAAAGCTCAAAGACCAGCTTCCCCGCCTTTTTGCGCAGCTGGAGAGGCAGAAGGACCTTTATACCGAAGGTATCCTGTCCATGGAGGAACTCAAAGCCCAGCGGACGCGGTTGACGGTCAAAATACAGGAGCTTGAAAAGCGGATTGCGGCCCGGCAGCAAAAGCAGGAGGAGATAGAAACCGAAGAAGCCGCAGCCGCCCAGGAGCCGCTGGATTTGGAGCGATGGGAGAACAAAGATTTTCGGCGGCTTCTCGAAAAAATTACGGTCGAGGAAGACGGCACGGTTCGCATTGGGTTGAGAGAATATGTAAGGCAGGAGGAATCTCGTTCCCCATTTGTGGGCAGCTAGTCAGGTTGCCGACCCGATCATTCTTTCCGCGCGGGTATGCGATCCCTGCGAGTGCCGGGGCGGTTGCGACTGCTTCAGCGAAGGCTGCGTCATTCCCGATTGCATATGCCGCCGCTTCGGAGGACCTCTGGGCGGTTGCAGACCGGAAAAGGTCATATACGTAACCATCGGCGTATTTACCATCATCCAGCTGGAGAGAAATGTCCAGATGCTCATTCCTGTCTACGATTTCTGTATCCCGGATAAGGAATGCACCACCACCACCGACAACCCCTGTGATCTGTTCCAAAAGATCCGCTTCCCGGTGGAGCAGTTCTTCCCGCCCAAGGCGGAAGACGTGGCGGGCGAGGATGACGGGTATCACGGCTGCTGCAAGTAAGATCGGACGGGCAAAGGGTCCAAAAGGCCCCCGCAGACAACTGCGGGGGCCTTTTCATTTTAGCGGAGAACGCTAGCTTGAGATTGAAAACTCGCGTATCAGCAATTGAAGCGCCCGCCTTTTTGCAATCTGGCAGGATGCTGCAAGGGCGGATTTTCATGAAAGAGAAGGCAAGAGAACAGCTAGGAACAGCCGGCGCGGACGAAATACATCCGGGAAAATGCCGGATGCCGGTGGCGTGGAAAAGTCCTAAAAGGGCCATGCTACCGGCTAGCATCTCGCCTGGCTTTATGCTGTAAGCGAAAGCGGATGGAGAATTTTCATCGGGATTGCCGGCAGTTTGCGTAACAAAAAGAAAGGCCGGAGGCTGTCAAAAGCATCCGGCCAGGTTGTGAACTGGTTTTGCTTAGAATACGATGGCGCCGTATTTGGCGGCGATGGTACGCAGGGCGTCCGGGTCCATCTCGCTGTCCGAATCCACCAACGCTCGGCCCTGGTAGAGCCGCAAGGCCGTGTCCAGGCCTTCGGAATCATCGGCGGAAAAGCAGACGGGCAGGCGAGACATGTGGGCGTTCTCTGCAAACAGCAAAGCGTCCTCCCGGTTGCGGATATGCACTAAGACGGCGCTCACCTGTTCGTCCTCCATGTCAATGAGGTTGTCGGCCAGATCCAGGTCGCATTCCACCGGATCGCTCAACGTGATGTCGTCCCCCAAAAAGAAGGCTTCGCCCTCTCTGGCGGCGGCATAGGCGTCCGGTTCCTCTGCCCTTGCCGGAAGAACCTTCCGGTCAAGCAGCTCGCGCAGCGCCGCGATGTGGGCGGGCGTAGAGCCGCAGCAGCCGCCGATGATGGTGACCCCGGCGTCAAGCAGGGCGGAGAGCTCCTTAGCAAATTCTTCGGGCGGCAGGTAATCCCCGTCGTCGGAATCGGGAAGGCCGGCGTTTGGCTTGGCGATGAGGGGAACGGTGGCGTAAGATGCGGCCTCTGCCAGGAAAGGAAGCATGTCCGTAGGGCCGGTGGAGCAGTTGAGCCCCACGGCGCTGGCCCCCATGCTCTGCAGCGTGATCAGGGTGGGCAGCAAGGACGCGCCCGACAGAGTGTGCCCCGATTTGTCCACCGTGATGCTGCAAAAGACCGGCAGGCCCGTTTCCTTGGCCGCCAGCAAAGCCGCCCGGATGTCGGACAGGTTCATCATCGTCTCACAAAAGACGAAGTCCGCCCCCGCCTCTTTGAGAACCTCCACCTGTTCTTTATAAATCTCCACAAGCTCCTCGAAGCTCGCCTCGCCGAACGGCTCGATGAACAGCCCCGTGGGAGACAGGTCCGCGCCCACTAGCGCGCGCCCAGCCGACGCCTCCTTGGAAAGCGCCACCAGACGGGCGTTCATTTCCTCCACCTGGTCGGCCAGCTTATAGAAGGAGAGCCTGGCCCGGTTGGCGCCGAAGGTGGGGGCTAAGATCGCGTCCGACCCCGCTTCGATAAAGCTGCGCTGCAAGTCCTGCAGCGGCTTGGGATTTTCCAAAATCCATTGCTCCGGGCAGACGCCCCGGGGCATTCCGGCGGCGATGAGGTTGGTGCCGGTGGCCCCGTCCAGCAGAAGGGGCAGCTTAAATGGAAGGTCCATTTGGTTGATGTTCAGCTCCTTTGTATGATTCAAAGCCTTGGGACTTAGGGTTTAAATCCCGTTTGCGTCCCTATTTTAACATAGGTTTTGTTTTCTGCAAACCGTTTTGAAGGGAAAGGAACGAATTACATGCTTTCCGGCGCGTTGATTTTCAGAAGCGCCAGCACATTGTGCAGCACCCCGCGCACCGCCATGCACAAATTCAGGCGCGCCTGCATCAGCGGTTCGTTTTCACCCTTGACGTGGCAGGCGTTATAGAACTTGTGGAACAAAGTGGCAAGGTCAATGGCGTACCGGGTGATGCGGGCCGGGTCGTAGGCCTTGGCCGCCTCGATGATTTCGCCGGTGTAAGCGGAAAGATGCCGGATGAGCTCGCGCTCCTCGGGCGTTTTAAGGGCGATGAGCTCCTCGCGGGTGCAGGCCCGTGGGGTCACGCCTTCTTCCTTGAGGTTTTTGAGAATCGAGCAGATGCGCGCATGGGCGTACTGCACGTAATACACCGGGTTCTGGGAGGACTGCTCCACCGCCAGCCCCAAATCAAAGTCCAGCTGGCTGGTGGATTCCCGCAGGTTAAAGAAGAACCGGGCCGCGTCCAGCGGAATTTCGTCGAGCAGAGTCGCCAGGGTGATGGACTTGCCCGTGCGCTTGGAAACCTTCACCGGTTCCCCGTTTTGGAACAGCCGCACCAGCTGCATAAGCACAATGTCCAGCTTTGAGCCATTAAGGCCGATGGCGTCCAAAGCGCCCTTTAACCGGGCCACATGGCCGTGGTGGTCCGCGCCCCAGACGTTGATCGCCCGGTCAAACCCGCGCTTTTGAAGCTTATTGCGGTGATAGGCGATGTCCGCCGCAAAATAGGTGGGGTTGCCGTTTTGCCGGATGAGTACTTCGTCCTTTTCGCCGCCGTGCTCGGTAGCCTTGTACCAAAGAGCCCCGTCCTTTTCATAGGTAAGACCCCGCTGCTTCATGAGCTCCATGGTGTCCTTCAGCTCCCCGTCGTTGTGGAGCACGCTTTCCCGGAACCATTCGTCGTAATCAATGCGGTAACGGGACAAATCCCGGCGCAGCGCGTCGATGTTGCGGGGCAGAACATAGTCCACCAGCGCCTTTTTGCGGGCGGCCGTGTCCGCGTTTACATACCGGTCACCGAATTCTTCGGCAAATTCCTTAGCCCGCTCGGTGATGTCCGCCCCGTGGTACCCGTCCTCCGGGAAGGGCACCGCGTCCTCACCCTGAAAATGCTGCAAGTACCGGGCCTCCAGGGAAAGGGCGAACTTTTCGATCTGGTTACCCGCGTCGTTTACATAGAATTCCCGCCATACCTGGTACCCCGCGGCATCCATAACCGCCGCGATGCCGTCGCCCAAGGCGCCGCCCCGGGCGTTGCCGATGTGCATGGGGCCGGTGGGGTTTGCGGAAACGAACTCCACCACCACACGCTCGCCCTTGCCGTAGTCCGACCGGCCATATTGGTCGCCCTTGTCAAGCACGTCCTTGACAATGTCCGCATAATAGCCGGGGTTTAAGAAGAAATTGAGAAACCCGGGACCTGCAATTTCCGCCCGGTCAAAGTAAGTGCCCGTCAGGTCCAGATGCTCTCCGATGGCCTCGGCGATTTTCCGGGGCGCCGTGCGCAGGGTGCGGGCGGAGACCATGGCCGCGTTTGCGGCAAAGTCCCCGTGGGACCGGTCCGCCGGGACCTCGATGGTGAAGGGAGCGAGCTCCCCCTGGGGAAGAACATTTGCGGCGATGGCCTTTTTCGCCGCGTCCTCAATGGCGGCGCGCAGCTGGCCGGTTGCTTTTGTGACTACATCTGACATGAGTTGTTTCCTGCCTCTCTGATGGTAATTTGTACGTCATTGCGGCTGGCTAAGTCCGCGTTAATGTCCAGGTTATAGCGAAAATGCAGCTTCCCTCCGGTTTCCTTCAGCTCCACGTCGATCTGCTCGGCGAAAATTCCCACCATCATGGCACCGAAGCCCGTGTCATATGCGCAGTGATGGCGCTGGCCCTTTTCCAGAACCAGCCTGGAATGCTGGGCGCCGCCGCGGATGAGGGTCACCTTCCGGTCCCCCTCCACCTTCAAGGTGGTCACCACGCCGTCGAGCCCCGTGGCCTCCGATTCCCGGTAGGTGATATAGTAATTGCCGTTCATCCGGGTAAAGGACCCGATGGTGGTCAGCTCCATGGTGTCGGAAGCATCGTCCACCTGGTGAAGGCTTTTGATGTCGATGAGTACGTCCTTTTTCAATGATAAATCTCCTTCAATTGGTTAGCAGGCGGTGGAATCGATGTCCACCTGCCGCACGTCCAGGCTTTCCTCACTGCCCAATAAAATCCCGGCCAGCCGCTGGAACCCGTCGATGGAGTCGCTGACGAAGAACCGGCAGGCACCGGGCGCCGGGCGCTCACACAACGCGTCCTTTTCCCGCAGCAGCGCCGCCGCCGTGTGGGCCGCTTCGCAGCCGGTGTTGATGAGGGTGACCTCCGGGCCCATGACTTCATGGATCACGTCCCAGAGAAGGGGGAAATGCGTGCAGCCCAGAATCAGCGTGTCGATCTTTTCCTCACGCAGCGGGATGAGATAACGCTGGGCCGTGAGCTTTGCAATCTCGTCGTCCCTGCGAAACCAGCCGCTCTCCACCAAGGGGACGAACAGCGGGCATTCCCGGGTAAACACCTGAATGTCCGGGTTTAACGTGTGCAGCGCCTTGTCGAAGGCTCCGCTTTTGATGGTGGCGGTGGTGCCGATGACGCCCACCCGCCCGGTTTTGGTGGCGGCGGCCGCCGCCTTGGAGGCGGGGTCCACCACCCCGATAAAGGGCAGCTGGATGGCCATCCCCACATGGGGCGCCACCGAGCTTACCGTACCGCAGGCCGCAATGACCAGCTTAATGTCCATGCTGCTTAAAAAGCGGATGTCCTGCGCCGCGTACTTTTCTATGGTTTTGACGCTGCGGGTACCGTAGGGAACCCGGCCGGTATCGCCGAAATACACGATTTGTTCGTTTGGCAGAATGGTGCGCAGCTCCTTGACCGCCGTCAGGCCTCCGAGACCCGAGTCGAATACGCCGATTGGACGGTTATCCATCAGCGGCACGCCCTTTCCAGCCCCAGCTCGATGAGCCGGGAAAGAAGCTGCGGATAAGGCAGGCCCGCCGCCTCGAAAAGCTTCGGATACATGCTGATGGAGGTAAAGCCGGGGATGGTGTTGGGCTCATTTAAGAGGATCGCCCCGTCCGACTCGCGCACAAAAAAGTCCACCCGCGCCATTCCTTCGCAGCCCAGCGCCAGGAACGCCTCCACTGCCAGCCGGCGGATTTCCTCAATGGTTTCCTTGGAAAGCCGCGCCGGAATGTGCAGCTCGCTTTCCGACTGGTACTTGGCTTCGTAGTCGTAAAACTCGTTGCAGGGCACGATTTCGCCCACCGCAGCAGCCACCGGTTCCTCGTTTCCAAGAACCGCGCACTCCACTTCCTTGCCCACAATGGCTTCTTCGAACAAAATCCGTTCGTCGCAAGCACCCGCTGCCTCGATGCAGCGGGCGAGCGCGGCCCGGTCCACAGCTTTGCCGACTCCCACCGACGAGCCCGCGTTTGCCGGCTTTACAAAGACCGGGTACCCCAAGGCCTTTTCCACCTTCTCAAAAACCGCCTCCGGGTCCTTCTTATAATCGAATGCCCGGCACCAGGTCCACTTAGCCTGGGGGATGCCGGCGCTTTGAAGCGCCATGTTGGTATAAATTTTGTCCATCGTCAGCGCCGACGCCGCACACGAGCACCCCACAAAGGGAATGCCCGCCAGGGAAAGAAGGCCCTGGATGGTGCCGTCCTCGCCGTTTTTGCCGTGCAGCACGGGGAACACTACGTCGATGGGAAGAATGCGCTCCCCGGTCTCCTCCCGGATCACCAGGCCGCCCGCCGCCGCATCCGGTGAAAAAAAGGCCGGCCGGTTGCCCGGGTTCGTTTCCCAGTCCCCGTTTTCGATGGCGTCCACCGGCCCAGGGTAATAAAACCAGCGCCCGTCCTTCGTGATTCCCACCATGACGACCTCATACCGGTCCTGGGGAATGTGTTTGAGCACCGAAGCCGCCGAAAGCCTGGAAATCTCATGCTCCGAGGAATTGCCGCCGAACAGCACGGCGACTGCGCGTTTATTCATATCGTAACCTCCAACCGTTCGTTTACCAATGATACAACTACATAGTTTACCATCAACCGCTTTCCTAAGTCAATGCTTAAGAAGAGGCGGATGGGCGGATCGCCAAAAGGGATGCATTTTTGCCACAAAACAGGAGGAAATCTGCTGTTTTCCCGGGAAGACGCCCAAGGGAAGATGACAAACGGGAAAAGCTATGCTACAATAAGGGCCAAGATCAGGAAAGGATGTGTCGTGCATTTGGAGAAGAATACGGCATTTGAATTGATTAAGGCCCGGGTGGCCGACGTACTCAAGGCGCAGAACTTCCAGCTCAAAAGCGACGAAATTGTCGATGGGCAGGACGGCAGCCGCTACGCCCTTTTTACTACGGAGAAAAGAGCGGTGGGCATTGTCTGGGATGCGAAGAAGAAGCGGTATGTGCTGCAAATCAGCACCGTGACCGACGGAGAGGTGGACGAAAGCTGGCGCACGCTGGCGCTGTGGCTGTTCGACCCCGAGACCCAGAACGACCAAGACGCCAAGTCCATCGCCAACGACTTCGAGGATTCCCTTGTGCAGCTCAATCCCAAGAACGTCCCTGCCAAACGCGAGCCTACCACCAATAAAAAGAGCAAGATCACCATGGACGGCTTCGTGCAGAACTTTGTCAAGCTCTATCCCCAGTATCAGGATGAGCTCAATGCCCATGTGGAGCATTACGGCCAGCTTCTGCCCGATACCTTCATTGACGAGGTTGTGGCGGAGTATATGATGAGTATGCTCACCCAGAGGAAGAACGCCTTTATTAAAAAGTTATTCGAGTTCCTCAACAACCATTACAACAACGGCGACGACAACGTACGTTCCGCCATTATGGTCACGCTGTTCCGCCACCTGCTGGAAAACGAAGAGGCAGAACGCCTGGCGCAGGAAACGTATATGTCCGAAACGCTCAAGCGTTCCTGGATGCAGATGAGCCGGATGCTCAAGAAAAAGGGCGAGAAGCTGCCCTGGTAATCCGGAGCGTTTGCAGGCGGGCGGCCGCCGCTTTGCCTGTGCCGACTCAAACGATACCATCCTTACGACAAGGAAACGGGAGGGATCAATATGGAGCAAAACGATCGAACCGGGCAGATGGGCTACCCGCCCCCGTCCCAGCCGAAACAGTCCGCGCGGCCGTATAAGCCTCCGGTAGAACCGTTCTATCCGTCCTACCAGCCCGGGTACGGCCAGCCTTATGGAGCACCGCCTGACGGCTTTTCGTCCCCTCAGACAGAAGGGCAGCCGGTTGCGCCGGCTCCTTCTTTTGGCTATCCGGGTCAAACCAATCCGATGCCCCAGCCCCCCGTTGCGGGTCAGCCCGCGCCGGGCGGGCAAAACGCACCGGTACATCCGGACGGACCGCCTCCTTTGGCTGGAAATCCGAATGGGGGTTCGGGGCCGGCGCCTTCTTTTGCTGTGCCGCCCGCGCCCCAGGGAATGGGTGCGCAGGGCAATGCCGTATACGCAGACCCGGCGGTACAAATCGTGTACCAGGGCCCGGTCTATGCGGCGAAAGCCTCCGAAACGGCTCCAAATCCGCCGCCTTTCCCCCAGGGAACAGCGGCCGGGCAGCCGGGCGTTTCTTCCCAGAACGGTCCCCAAGGCCGGTTCCAGAAGGCCGGCGGCCCGGCATCGCCCTATCCGCCCTATCCTTCTCATCCGGCAGGGGATCCCAATTATGTGCCCCGCAAGGCCACCAAGGCCTATCAGAACATGCTGAATACGGCCCGCCAGCCGAAAACCCTGGTGATGCTGGCGCTGGTTTTGGTTTACGGCATCCTGTTTTCCGAGACCATTCTGCGCACCGGCTTGGGCCTTTCGGTTCCGTTGACGGTAGCGGTTTTCTGCGGCATTTCCGTGTGGTACTGCAAAACCTCCGGCGTCGGGTTTTCTAAGCCCGCCATGGTTTTGCTTCTCCCCATTGGGCTTATCGCCGCAAGCTTCTTGTTCATTGATTCCGGAGCGACCCATTTCTTCAATATGTGCCTGCTGTTTGTGCTTATCCCCATCCAGCTGGCCGGTATGGCCCGGGCGCATACGGCGGACCTGTTTTCTCTGGAAAGCTTCAAGCGCGCGTTTCTCGAAGTATTCTGCCGGCCCTTTTCCAATCTGGATATGCCCTTTCTGGCCTTTTCCAGAAAAAAAGAGCACGACCCTGGTAAGACCAGGACGGCCCTTGGCATTCTAATTGGAGTTTTGGTGGCGCTGCCGGTGGGGTTTTTGTTCATCGTCCTCTTTTCCAGCGCGGACGCCAACTTCTCGAGCCTCTTCGGCAGGACCTTCCAGTTTCTCATACAGAACGTCGAGTTTATTATTACCGACGTGTTCTTCGGCCTGATTATCGCCCTGTTCTGCGCCGCTTTGTTCATTGGGCTTAAGGGCGGGCACGGAGAAGAAATCCCGAAAAGGGAGACGCAGAGCGCGCCTGCACGCAAGGGCGGCCTGCCTGCCGCAGCGGTGGGCGGCTTTCTGACGGTGATCGTGCTCATCCACGCGGTTTTTGTGGGCGTGCAGTTTCAGTACCTGTTCGGCAGCGGGAAGGGCCTCCTTCCCAATGACTGGACCTATTCCCAGTACGCCCGCTGGGGCTATGTGGAGTTGTCCATTGCGCTGCTGATCGCGCTTATCCTGGTGGTGGTGGTTCTATATACATCCAAGCGCAAGGAAAACGGGCGGCTGCCCATCTATATCAGCCTTTCGCTCACCGCCCTGATCCTGTGCGACTTTGTGGTTTTAGCCTCTTCCATCTACCGCATGCTTCTTTATATGAAGATGTACAACCTGACGGTTACCCGGCTGCTGGTGCTCTGGTCGATTATCCTGATGGGCCTTTGCATGCTGTGGCTCTTAGGCAGGGTGTGGTTTGCCCGGTTCAAAGTGCTGCGCTGGTGCGCGGTAACGGTGATCGCCATGGTAGTGGTGCTCAACGTGGCAAACGTGGACGTTCTCACCGCAAAGGTGAACGTAGACCGGTATCTAGCCGGGCAGACCCAGGAGATCGACTGCTGGTATCTTTCCAAGCTTTCGCCCGCCGCGGCGCCCCAGTTGGAGCGTCTGCTGAACACGGATGTGAAAGAGCAAGCCCGTGCAGCGCTGCGGGTACACTCTTATAAGCTCGAGCAGAAGAACTGGTGCAATTTCGCCTTCCCGGATCTGGAGGCGCGAAAAGTGATGGAACGAAACAACATTTCATCGAGCCGGTATTATGATTTTTATTCCGCTTCGCAGGAATTCTACGGATCCGGCGGCAGAGAATTATAGATGTAGCAAAAGGGGCTGGGCATTTCGTTCCGGCCCCTTTCGTCTGGAATCCTCCAAACGCTGATTTTGAGGCAAAATTATCAAATTCAGGGCTTGACGGGGGATAGGACATGTGTTAAAATAATTATACCTCTGAATGGGCTTATTTTTTTGCCCGATTGAGGGAGGCCAAAATTATTCCGTCACACGGGAGGTGCCGAACAATGAGAGTCAAAATTACCCTTTCTTGCAGCGAGTGCAAGCAGCGCAATTACAACACCATGAAGAACAAGAAGAACGATCCCGATCGGCTTCAGATGAACAAGTACTGCCGCTTCTGCAAGAAGCACACGCTCCACAAGGAAACCAAATAAGACCAGACGGGAGGAAGAAAGATGTCTGACGTTACCACTGAGGTCAAAAAGCCGGAAAAGGAAAAAAAGAGCTTCTTTTCAAAAGTGGGCAAATTTTTCCGCGGCTATGTCAGCGAATTCAAGAAGATCGTCTGGCCGACCTGGAAACAGGTCAGAAAGAACACCCTTGTTACCATCGTCATGGTAATTGCTGTGGGCATTTTCATCTGGCTGCTGGACTTTGCATTTGGTTGGTTGCTGGATTTTGTTCTGGGCTTGATCGGCTGATGAGAGGAAGTAGGGTACATGGCTGAAACAGCGAAATGGTACGTGGTCCACACCTTTTCTGGATATGAGAACAAGGTGGCGACCAATTTGCAGACCATGGTGGAGAATCGAAAGCTCCACGACCTGATTCAGGAAATCCGGGTCCCGACTGAAACCGTCGTCGAGCTGACGGACAATAAGAAGCGCGAGGTGGAGCGAAAGCTCTTCCCGGGCTATGTCCTGGTAAAAATGGTGATGACAGACGATAGCTGGTATGTGGTGCGCAATACGCGCGGCTGCACCGGCTTTGTCGGGCCTGAGTCGAAACCGGTTCCCCTGACGGAGGAAGAGGTTTTGGCTTTGGGCGTCGAAAAGAAGAACTTTGTCGTCAATTACGCGGTGGGCGACAACGTCCGCATTGTGGACGGTCCGCTGGAAGGCTTCATCGGCATTGTCGAGGAGCTGGACGCGGAGAAAAACAGCGTACGGGTCCGCATTTCCATGTTCGGACGGGAAACCCCAGTCGAGCTGGAGCTGGACCAGGCGGAACCGGTGGAATAATCGGTTGCCCGCATTGCTTTGAAACGAACGGCTGCCGCCGTTTGCTTGGAGCGTTTCGCTCCTCGGGGCCCAAGGGCTCCGGTGGGAGGAGGATGCATCGGAATCCTCCGCCAATTACCACGTTATTTTGGAGGTGCAAACAATGGCACAAAAGGTTACGGGTTACATCAAATTACAGATCCCGGCCGGAAAGGCCACCCCTGCGCCGCCTGTCGGCCCTGCGCTGGGTCAGCACGGCGTCAACATCATGGCATTTACCAAGGAATTCAACGAGCGCACCAAGAACGATGTAGGTCTCATCATCCCGGTGATCATCACCGTGTATGCGGACCGCTCCTTCACGTTCGTCACCAAGACCCCGCCGGCTGCGGTCCTCATCAAGAAGGCCTGCGGCATCGAGAGCGGTTCCGGCGTCCCCAACAAGACGAAGGTTGCGCAGATTACCAAGGAACAAATCCGTAAAATCGCGGAGCAGAAAATGCCCGACCTCAACGCTGCGAATGTAGAGGCTGCCATGTCCATGGTCGCCGGTACTGCCCGCAGCATGGGCGTCACGGTCGCTGATTAGTCACGCCCGGGTGGGAGGAAATCATCCGTTATACCACTCAACAGGAGGAAAAGCTAATGAAACACGGTAAAAAATATAACGATTCCGTCAAGTTGGTGGACTCCACCAAGCAGTACGACCGGGACGAGGCCCTCGACCTGGTGGTAAAGACGGCGAAAGCCAAATTCGATGAGACCGTCGAAGTGCACATCAAGCTGGGCGTTGACGGCCGTCACGCCGACCAGCAGGTCCGCGGCGCGGTTGTTCTTCCCAACGGCACCGGTAAAAAGGTCCGCGTGCTGGTTTTCTGCAAGGGCGACAATGTGCAGCTCGCTAAGGATGCCGGCGCGGAATATGTCGGCGACGCCGACCTGGTTGCCAAGATCCAGGGCGAAGGCTGGATGGATTTCGACGTGGTCATCGCCACTCCCGACATGATGGGCGTGGTCGGCCGTCTCGGTAAGGTGCTCGGCCCCCGCGGCCTGATGCCTAACCCCAAGGCCGGTACCGTTACGCCGGACGTGGCCCGCGCGGTCAAAGAGGCGAAGGCCGGTAAGATCGAGTACCGTCTCGACAAGACCAACATCATCCACTGCCCCATCGGCAAGGCCTCCTTTGGCCCCGAGAAGCTGGGTGAGAACTTTGATACGCTGGTTGGCGCCGTTCTCAAGGCGAAGCCGGCTGCGGCGAAGGGCCAGTACATCCGCTCTCTGGTGGTTTCCGCTACCATGGGCCCCGGTGTCCGTCTCAACCCGGCCAAGTATGTTGGCTAAACTTTGCGAAATGAATTGACATGGAAGGAATTCTGTGTTATTCTAAACGAAACGCTGTTCTTACCCTAAGACAGCAGGTGCTTTGTGCGTAATGGTTTACCCGCCTGCCGAGGAGAAAGAGCGCAGAAGATCCGAGCGCGGATGTTTCCGCTTTCGTATGTGTCTGTATGCCCTTCCCGTCGGTCTGACGGGAAGGGCTTTTTTCGTGCAAAATCTTTTGATACCGGAGGTGAAAGAATTTGCCAAGCGAAAAGATTTTGGAGCAAAAGAAGCAGTTGGTCAGTGACCTTTCTGAAAAGCTTAAGAACTCGGTAGCCGGCGTCCTGGTCAGCTACAAGGGGATTTCCGTGGCGGACGATACCAAGCTGCGCAGCGACCTGCGTGCGGCTGGCGTGGAATACGGCGTTGTGAAGAACACGATGCTGCATCTGGCGGCCGAAAAGGCGGACTTAACCGAGCTCGACAGTGTCCTCACCGGCACGACTGCTCTTGCTATCAGCGCGGAAGATCATGTGGCGGCGGCAAAGGTGCTCAAGAAGTTTGCCGAAACCCACAAGACCTTTGAAATCAAGGCGGGCTTTGTCGAGGGCAAGGTCATCGACAAGGCTGGCGTGGAGGAACTCGCGGAACTGCCCTCCAAGGAGCAGCTCATTGCCCAGGTCCTCGGCGGCTTGAACGCCCCGATCACCGGCCTGGTGTACGTCCTCAACGCGAACATTACGGGTCTCGCACGTGTCCTCAACGCCATCGCGGAGAAGAAGGGCGCGTAAGGTTTTCCTACAAACTTAAATTTGCTATGATATGATGGAGGTAACAAAAATGTCTGATAAGGTTTTAAAGCTCATTGAAGATGTCAAGACTCTTTCCGTTCTGGAGCTCTCCGAGCTCGTTAAGGCTCTCGAAGAAGAATTCGGCGTTTCTGCTGCGGCTCCGGTTGCGGTTGCTGCTGCGGCTCCGGCTGCCGGCGGCGCTGCTGCTGCGGAAGAGAAGACCGAGTTTGACGTTATCCTGAAGGAAGTCGGCTCCAACAAGATCGCGGTCATCAAGGTTGTCCGCGAGATCACCGGCTTGGGCCTGAAGGAAGCTAAGGAAGTCGTTGATAACGCTCCGAAGGCTCTCAAGGAAGGTGTTTCCAAGGACGATGCCGACGCGATCGCTGCCAAGCTCAAGGAAGCCGGCGCGACTGCGGAAATCAAATAAGGTTTTTTGGTCGATTGAAAGGGCTCCGGCAAACGCCGGGGCCCTTTTTGCGTAAGTAGCGTTCAGTTTGGCGAATGAAATCGGTTTTTGTATTGACAGGCTATCTGTTATGAAGTATATTAGCTATGTACTATAACTATTATGCCTGATAGCAGATAGGAGGGGGTTGCCTTGGAGGTCAACCGCTTTAAAGACCAGGTCTGGGATTTGCTTCGTGGAATCTCGGAAAATATGGATCGGGCCTTTCGCCCTTTTACCGAGCGGGAAGGGCTTACCATGATGCAGGCCCGGGCACTGATTGAAGTGGGGCAGTGCGGCGTCCACACGGTGGGGAGCCTGGGAAAGCGCATGGGCGTGGCCAGTGCCAACGTGTCGGCGCTTTGTAAACGCCTGGAAAAGGAAGGGTTCCTTTCCCGTTCGCGGGATGGGCAGGACGAAAGGCTCGTCCATCTTGCCGTGACGCCTTTCGGCCAGGGGGCGCTTGACCGCATCAGCACAGCCCTTCGTGACCGGTATCACGACATTTTTCAGGAAAAAGACCAAGAAAAGCTTAACTCCATTCTGAGTGGGCTTCAAGATCTCAATGACCTGCTCAAACGAATGGGGAACGATCGCCCGGACCAGAACAAGGAGGAATCTGTATGACCGAGCAGAAAAAGACCCCCAAAAAGCCGCTTATCTTTTATTATGTCGTAGCTATGCTGGTGCTCCTTCTGCTCAATGCGCTGCTTTTCCCGACCCTGCTCGGAAATCAGGTCAAGCAGGTGGACTACGGCACCTTCCTTACGATGATCGAAGAGGACCGGGTGAAGGAGGTAGAGGTCCAGGAAAACGAAATCGTGTTTGTGACGACGGGGGACGATGGAAAGGAAGAAGTCTGTGTTACCGGCAAAATGGACGACCCGGACTTGGTTGGCCGCCTGCAAAATTCCAGCGCCCAGTTTTCCAAAGACATACCCAAAGAGAATTCGCCCTTGCTCAACTTTTTGCTAAGCTGGGTGCTGCCGATTCTCTTCTTTGTGGCCATTGGTCAGCTTCTCATGCGCTCCATGCAAAAGCGCATGAGCGGTGCAAACGCCATGACCTTCGGCAAGAGCAACGCCAAGGTCTATGTGGAAGCCCAAACCGGCAAGACCTTTGCAGACGTGGCCGGGGAGGACGAAGCCAAGGATGCGTTAAAGGAAATCGTCGATTTCCTTCATAACCCCAAAAAATACGCCGAGATCGGCGCGATCCTTCCCAAGGGCGCTCTGCTGGTGGGCCCTCCCGGCACCGGCAAGACCCTGCTTGCTAAGGCGGTGGCCGGGGAAGCGAAGGTTCCCTTTTTCTCCATCTCCGGATCGGAGTTTGTGGAAATGTTCGTGGGTATGGGCGCTGCAAAGGTACGCGATCTTTTTGAACAGGCCCAGAAAAAAGCTCCCTGCATTGTCTTTATTGATGAGATCGACACCATCGGCAAAAAACGGGACACCGGCGGTTTCGGCTCCAACGACGAGCGGGAGCAAACCTTAAACCAGCTGCTCACCGAAATGGACGGCTTTGACGGCAAGAAGGGGGTCGTTATTCTGGCCGCCACCAACCGCCCGGAAACGCTGGACAAGGCGCTTTTGCGCCCGGGCCGGTTTGACCGCCGCATCCCGGTGGAACTGCCGGACCTGGCGGGACGGGAAGCCATCCTTAAGGTGCACGCCAAAAACATCAAGACGGACGACCATATCGATTATACCGCCATCGCCCGCGCTACCTCCGGCGCGTCCGGCGCCGAGCTTGCCAACATTGTCAATGAGGCGGCCCTGCGCGCGGTCAAGTGCGGGCGGGACCGGGTCATCCAGGAGGACCTGGAGGAATCGGTGGAGGTGGTCATCGCCGGGTACCAGCGCAAGAGTGCAGTCATTTCTCCCAAAGAAAAGCAAATTGTCGCCTATCATGAGATCGGCCACGCCCTGGTGGCCGCAAAGCAGACCAATTCCGCGCCGGTGCATAAAATTACCATCGTCCCCCGTACCTCCGGGGCCTTGGGCTACACCATGCAGGTAGCGCAGGAAGACAGCGTTTTGATGAGCCGGGAGGAGGCCTATAACAAAATCGCCACCTTAACCGGCGGCCGTGCGGCGGAGGAGCTGATCTTCTCTTCCTGCACCTCCGGCGCCTCTAACGACATTGAACAGGCCACCAAGCTGGCCCGCGCCATGGTCACCCGCCTGGGAATGAGCAAGGAGTTTGACATGATGGCGCTGGAAACCGTCAATAACCAGTATCTGGGCGGAGATGCTTCCCTTGCCTGCTCTGAGCAGACAGCAGCGAAGATCGACGCCGAGGTGCTTTCCATCATCAAACAGGCCCACGAAAAGGCAGCCGGCATTCTGAAAGACCATGTGGAAAAACTGCACGAGCTGGCCGCTTATCTGCTTGAGAAGGAAACCATCACCGGAGAGGAATTCATGGAAATCCTCAACCGGTAACGGGTACGGGAGCCGAAAAAGATTTGTAGGGAACGGAGCGATCCAATTGCATACAGAACAAGAAAATCCCTTGGGAACCGAGCGGGTGGGCCGGCTGCTTTTGCGGCTGGCCCTGCCCGCTGTCACCGCACAGCTGGTCAATATGCTCTATAACATCGTTGACCGCATTTACATCGGGCATATCCCCGATGTAGGCGCGGCCGCGCTGACCGGAGTGGGGGTGACCTTCCCGGTCATCATGGTCATCGCCGCCTTCAGCGCCTTGATCGGCATGGGCGGCGCGCCCCGGGCTTCCATCAAAATGGGGCAGAACGACGACGACGGCGCAGAGGAAATCATGGGAAACTGCCTGACCGTGCTCATCGGGATCTCCGTGGTGCTCACCGCCGTCTTTCTGCTTTTCGGCCGGGACCTGCTTTTGCTTTTCGGAGCGAGCGGGGATACCATCGGCTATGCCAGCAGTTATATGAACATCTATGTCTGCGGCACCCTCTTTGTCCAGCTGGCCTTGGGTATGAATTCCTTCATTTCCTCTCAGGGCTTTGCCAAGACCAGTATGATCACCGTGGTCATCGGCGCCGCCATCAACATTGCGCTGGACCCGCTGTTTATTTTTACGTTTGGTTTGGGCGTCCAGGGCGCGGCCTTGGCCACCGTCCTTTCCCAGGCGGTGTCGGCCGTTTGGGTTATGTGCTTCCTTAGAGGAAAAAAGACCCACCTGCGCATCCGTCGGCGCTACCTGCGCCCGAGGGCGTCGGTGATGCTGCCGGTGCTGGCGCTGGGCGTGTCCCCCTTTATCATGCAAAGCACCGAGAGCCTGGTGAACATCGCGCTCAATTCCTCGCTGCAGACTTACGGCGGAGACCTGGCGGTGGGAGCCATGACCATTCTCGCAAGCCTGATGCAGGTGCTGACTCTGCCGATCATGGGAATCGCCCAGGGAGCCCAGCCCATCGCCGGGTTTAACTTCGGCGCGGGCAAAAACGACCGGGTCAGAAAGACCTTTCGGCTGCTGCTGATCTCGTCGGTGACCTTTGCCACTGTCATGTGGCTTGCGATGATGTTCATTCCTCAGGTCTTCATCTCCCTGTTCAACAACGACCCGGAATTGATGAAGGTTACCGTCTGGGCGGTGCGCATCTACATGGGAGGCGCGTTTGCGCTGGGCGCTCAGTTTGCCTGCCAGCAGACTTTTATCGCCGTGGGCCAGGCGAAGGTGTCGCTGCTTCTGGCCCTGCTTCGCAAAATTGTGCTGTTAATTCCGCTGATCTACATCCTGCCGAATTTCTTTGCCGACAAGGTATTTGCCGTCTTCCTGGCCGAACCGGTGTCCGACCTGCTGGCCGCCACCATCACCGTGATTACCTTCTCGCTGCAGTTCGGCAGGATTCTCGCCCGCAACCAACCGCCGGCAGAAGAAACGGCGGCCTGACAAAACGAGGAACGGCATGAATCGGGTTTGCCTTTTGTTTTTGTACTTCTTTTTGTACAGCGTGATCGGATGGGTCTGTGAGACGGCCTATTGCTCCATCGGAAAGAGAAAATTTGTCAACCGCGGCTTTTTAAACGGCCCCTTATGTCCGGTCTATGGCTTTGGGGCGCTGGCGGTGGTCTGGCTGCTGCGTCCGGTTTGCGAATATCCGATTTTGGTGTTTGCAGCCGGCGCGGTGGTGACGAGTATGCTCGAATACCTGACCGGTTACCTGCTGGAAAAACTTTTCGGGCTCAAACTTTGGGACTATTCCAAACGCCCCTATAACATCCGCGGGCGGGTCTGCCTGCGAAACTCTTTGCTGTTTGGTTTGCTGTCCTTGTTTTTGGTGGAGTTTTTGCACCCGGTTTTGTATGCGCTTTTGCACAAAGCCCCGGTGTGGCTTTTGAACGCTGCGGCGGTGGTGCTCTTTGTCCTCCTGCTTGCCGACCTGGCGGTCACCGTAGGTACGCTGCTTGAGATCAACGGCAAACTCAGGCAGATCGGGCAGGTGCTTGGGGAGCTCAACGAGCGCGGTGCTGGAAATCTCCAGCAGATCGGCCAGCGGTTTCATGAAAACATGGGCGCTCTCAGAGAACGCCGGAAGGAGCGCCAAACCGACGCAAAAGAACGTATCGACCAGTTAAACGCCCGGCTGGGCAAGCTGCTTACCCAAAAACGGATGCAGCGCCGCATCTTCAAAGCGTTCCCCAATATGCAGTCAAAAAAGCACCAGGAGATCCTCGATTGGTTCAAGGAACTTGCCGATCAAAAGCGGGAAAAGAAGGATTCCTGATACGTGGTATTTTATGATTCAAACAGCCGTGCTTGTGCAGGGGAAAATGGGGGAGGTGCGAACTATTGGCAGGCACCTCCCTTTTCAAATAATTGCGAATGTTATCCAGATAACGTAAAATACGTATGGTTAAGAAAGAATACAGGAGAAATAAAATAGTTGTCAAAGAACCATCCCTATAGAATCGGTACATCTTAGTACAATATAACTTTAGTGAATAATGATTTTATGTGCAGAAGATATCACGATACTTATGCATGTCTTGTCGCTTATTAATTATCTCAGTTTTCAATGAGTAGAGAATTGCATTCGCGGAAATAGAGAAAATGATATTGCTAAAAAAGAAAAAGGTTAAATATCTCTAAAATTTCCTTCAAAAAACAAGAAATGTCAAAAACAATTGTTTTTTGTATTGAAATGTTCATTTCTGTGTGATATTATATCGAATATGAACAAACTCTAAATTTTTATTGAATTTAGCAATTGGAGTGAAGGTAAGTTATGAAAAAAGGATTGGCTCTAGTTTTGTCGCTTCTGTGCGTGGTGCTGCTGTTCACAGGCTGCGGCGGCGAAAGCAAAGACGTTGTTATCTATTCCTCAATGGAAGATTACCGCAATGCCGACTTGTCCCAGAAGCTCAAGGAGAAGTTCCCGGATTTTAATGTAAAGGTGCAGCAGATTACCACTGGCAACAATGCCGCAAAAATCAAGGCGGAGGGTGCTAACACGGAAGCAGATATTGTGCTGGCACTCGAAACTGCTTCCTATGAGCAGATTGCAGAATATTTTGTACCGCTCGAAGGCCTCCAAACAAACAACTACCTGCCTGACATGGACAATGCGGATAAACGCTGCTTTACCTGGGAGAAGTTTGAAGGCTCCTTTATCGTAAACACCGAAGTACTCAAAGGAAAAAATCTGCCGGAACCGAAAACTTATGAAGATTTGTTAAAGCCGGAATACAAGGGAATGATCGTGATGTCCAATCCCAAGACTTCCGGTACAGGTTATATGTTCCTCAACACCTGGGTCAACTCCATGGGTGAGGATGAGGCGTTCGCTTATGTGGAAAAGCTGCAGGCAAATGTCAAGCAGTTTACCGAGTCCGGTTCCGGGCCGGTTAAAATGCTGGTGCAGGGAGAAGCGGCGATTGGTCTGGGCATGGTGTTTCAGGCTGCCGAGCAGATCAATCAGGGTGCCCCGCTGAAGGTGATACAACCGGAAGGAGGAGCGCCTTATAACACAACTGTTTTCGGAATTATCAAAGGTAAGGAAACCAAAGAAAATGTCAAAAAGGTATTCGAATATCTAAACACCGAGTACTTTCTCTTTGACAAGGAAAACTATGCGCCCGGCAAAGTGATCGAAAATCAGCAGATTAAGATCAAGAATTATCCGGCAGATCTGGAACTTGCAGATATGTCTACCATTACGGATATGGAGCTTAAGCAGAAGTTGTTGGATCGTTGGAACTTTTCCTGACTTGTTATTTCAATCAAAGGATTGGTTTAGCGCTGTACAAATGAGGAACGAAAGCAGAAAACAATATGGGGGAATTTCCCCCATATTGTTTTGTATTCGGAAACATGCGGAGAGTGGGAGTGTAAGAATGGAAGAAAAACTACAAGTCAGCCGTCTTATCAAAACATATGCCGATAAGACCGTGCTCAACGGCATCAATTTCACGGTGCACAACGGGGAATTCCTTTCTGTATTAGGTCCATCCGGTTGCGGAAAAACGACGCTGCTGCGGATCTTGATCGGCATTGAGCCGTTCGATAGCGGTCATATCCAAAAGGATGGCGAGGAAATTTCCAATCTGCCGCCCAATGCACGAGGAATGGGGATTGTCTTTCAGAACTATGCCTTGTTTCCCAACATGTCAGTACTGCAAAATGTGATGTATCCGCTTAAGTTCCAACCTAAGTTGAAGAAGAACGCCAAGAGTATTGCCCTCGATATTATTGAGAAGGTCGGGCTGACTGAGCACATTGGGAAAAAGCCCAACAAGCTCTCCGGTGGTCAGCAGCAGCGGGTGGCCATTGCCCGCACCTTGGCGCTGAGTCCGGATATCGTGCTTTTCGATGAACCCATGTCGGCATTGGATGCCGCCAACCGGGTAGCTCTTCGCAAGGAGATCAAAGAAATTCAGGCAAAATTCGGGATTACAATGATCTATATTACCCACGACCAGGAGGAAGCCTTCTCCATGTCTGACCGGGTGATTGTTATGGATGAGGGGAATATTGTACAAATGGACACTCCCTATGAAGTCTATCATCATCCGGCAAACGACTATGTGGAGCAGTTCGTCACCTGTCATTTAAAGGAGAAGATTTCCTCCATTCAAGAGAGCGTAGGTGGCGTGCGGTGACAAAGAGCAGAACCCTTTCTTTGTCGGTCAAGCTGGTGTTGACCGCCTTTTTCATGGTGACGGTCTTTTTGCCCATCATTTCTATGTTCAGTAAAATTAACTGGGCAACTATCGGAAGTATAGTCAACACGGCAACATTTGGCCAGACAGTTTTCAACTCTCTTTCGGTTACTATTTGTGCTACCATCATTTCGGTGATTACGGCTTATCTGCTCGCCTTTGCGATTAACCACAGCCGCATTCCCTGCAAAGGAGCGCTTTCCATCCTGATTACCTTGCCCATGCTGATTCCCTCTATTTCTCATGGATTGGGCCTAATCAATCTGTTTGGAGAAAATGGTCTGCTGACTAACCTTTTGGGAATTCCAAGCAATTTGTACGGTTTTAACGGCATTTTGATCGGTTCTGTAATGTATTCCTTTCCCGTGGCCTTTCTAATGCTTTCGGATGCCATGAAATATGCAGACGAAACCATCTATGAAGCAGCACGGGTTTTGGGAATACCGAAGGGAAGCCGTTTCTTTTCGGTGACCCTTCCCTATATGAAACGCCCGCTGATTTCGGCAACTTTTGCCGTCTTTACTATGGTGTTTACCGATTACGGTGTTCCACTGTCAATTGGCGGGCGGTTTGTAACATTGCCGGTTTATCTCTACACCGAAGTTATCGGCCTTCAGGATTTTTCCAGGGGTGCATTTATTGGACTGCTGTTGCTGATTCCTGCCATCATCACGTTCCTTATCGATCTGCGCAAGAAGGACAATGAAGGGATGGGTTTCGCCTCTAAATCCATCCGTATTGAACGAAATCGGCTGCGGGATATTTTGCTGGGCCTTTTTTGTGTTTTGGTTATCGGATTTGTATTGTTGGTGCTGGTTTCCTTCGCAATCATGACCTTTATTGGCAAATACCCCTATGATATGAGCTTTACCCTGCGCCACATCCAGGAAGTGATGGATAAAGGTCTGGGCGAATTTTTCAGCAATTCCCTCTTGATTTCTATTTTAGTTGCATTGATCGGTACGGTAGTAGGGTATATAACTGCCTATGTAACTGCCAGAACGGAAAGCCGTGTCGTCAGCCGGATTTTGCATTTGACCTCTATTTCTTCTCTGGCAATCCCCGGTATCGTGTTAGGTCTGGGGTATGTCATCTGCTTTAGTGGCAGTTTCCTGTATGGTACTATTTTTATTTTGGTACTTGTTAATATCATTCACTTTTTCTCTTCGCCCTATATGATGGCTCATAATGCCATGAAAAAGCTTAATCCGAACTTTGAGGATGTGGGGAAGACGCTGTGCGTTGGCCGCCTGCGGTTGCTGCGGGACGTGTTTATTCCAAACACCCTCGACACGATTGCAGAAATGTTCGGATATTTCTTTGTCAATTCTATGATCACCATTTCTGCCGTTGCGTTCCTCTATAATACGAGGACCATGCCTCTGGCAATTTTGATCAACCAATTGGAGGGCGACATGATGTTTGAGGCGGCGGCCTTTGTTTCGATGATCATTCTGCTTTCCAACATTCTTGCGAAGATTGTGATTGCAGGAGTGAAAAAGTTCTGCAAATACCGTCTTGCAAAATAGGGATGGAGGAAAGAACCGATATGAATATTAATAAAACGCAGTTTGAAGTCTTGGTATATGTGGAAAGCGAGGGAGGCAAAAAACTGCCCCAACGGAAGATTGCCGACGAGACGCATTTATCCCTAGGCGCAGTGAACAAAGCGCTTCTGGAACTGCACGAGTTAGGCCTTCTCTCTCAAAACGACAAAAAGGAAATTCAGATTACCAAGTTGGGTCTGGAGGCTCTGGCTCCTTACCGGGTGCGTCGTGCAGTGATTATCGCCGCCGGATTCGGCGCGCGGATGGTACCGATCACCCTGAATACTCCAAAACCTTTGGTGCGGGTGCATGGGAAGATGATCGTGGAGACTCTGCTCGACGCCATTGAGAAGGCAGGAATTGAAGAAATCGTAATTGTTCGGGGATATTTGTGGGAACAGTTTGACGTGCTACTGCATAAATATCCGAATATCAAATTCTTATATAACCCGCTTTTCAACGAATCCAATAATATTTCGTCTGCTTTGCTAGCGAAGGACTTGCTTCAAAATGCCTACGTCTGTGAAGCGGATTTGCTGTTGAGCAATCCTCATCTCATCCGCAAATATGAGTATGCTTCTAATTATCTGGGAATGTATAAAGAATACACGGACGACTGGTGTTTTGCAGCTAAGAAAGGCATTATTTCTGAGCTAATGGTGGGAGGAACCAATTGCTACCATATGTATGGGGTTTCCTTCTGGAATGCGAAAGACGGTGCGCAACTAGGAAAGGACATCGATGAAACTTTTCGTATGCCGGGCGGCAAAGAAAAGTATTGGGACGAAGTGGCGCTACGGGTCTTTGCCAAACACTACGCAGTAGAAGTGCGGCCCTGTTTCGAGGGGGATATTTTGGAAATTGATACTTTTAACGAGCTCAAAAAGATCGATCCGGTCTACGATATGTAACGTTAAACAGTAGCTGCACAATCTATGCTGACGCATAGCTGTGGTTATTGACAAGTTTGATAGGATACTACAAAGGTCAATTTTATAAAAAATAGCAAATTTGGTCCAATTTAATATACTTGGAACTATGGGTGCTGGCATACGGGACTTCGCGAGAGATACCATTGTATTTTCCAGAAAGATTTGCTATAATTGGCAGGTAAGAAAAACAGATGATTTTTATCGATAGGAAAAGGAACAAACAACGAAAGTGGGAAATGATGGATAAGGCAAAGTGGAAGGTGGTAGCCAATCTCGGTTACAGCATCGGTGCGGTAGTCCTTTTCAATGTGGTGTTGCAGTTTGTCGTATATCCGTTTCTATCTGCTCAGGTGGGAGAGGAAGAATTCGGAATCATTATCTACCTGCTGTCCATCATTACGATTTTATCCAATTCTGCGGGAATTGCCTTGAACTATACGCGAGTGGTGATTCACCGACAGCTGGAAACCAAAAATGGCGATTACAATACCTTCCTTCTGGGCTTTGGTGGAGTAGCCGTTATCGTATGCTGTGTTGTTTTGTATTTCAGCGGGCGGTTAACGGTGTTGGACGCTTTGCTTTTCTCGACGCTGACTATTCTCACATCAGTACGCTGGTATGCCGATGTAGAGTTCAAAATGTCCTTGCGCTACAGTCTTTATTTTCTGTTTTACGTGATTCTGTCAGCCGGTAATGTGCTGGGACTACTGGTATTCAAGGGAACAGGGAACTGGTATCTGGCCATTATGCTAGGCGAAATACTGGTTTTGCTTTTTTCGGTATTTCGCAAAAAGCTCTTTTGCAGGCCAGTCTTTTCCCTGTCGGAAAACCATCGGGTAGTCTGGCGCAAAGCATCCGCATTGACCGTATCGTATGCGATTTCAAACGTCATCATGAATATCGACCGTCTGCTTTTAATGAATCTTATCAGCGGCACAGCAGTATCGATTTTCTATAAAGCTTCGCTTTTTGGCAAGACGCTGGCCATGGTTATTGGTCCGCTTAACGGCGTAATCATTGCGTATCTTGCCCAATACGACGGCCTTTTGAGTAAAAAAAACTATTTGAAGATTGTTTTCGGTGTAATAGCGATTTCTACCGTGGCTTTTTTTGGATGCATTTTAGTGGCGCCTTATGTTCTTCAATTTCTGTATCCGGAGGTATTTGACGAAGTCAATCGTATTCTTTCACTAGCCACCGTCGGGCAGATTGCTTTCTTTGCGTCCAATCTTTTGCTAGTGATCGTGCTTCGTTTTTGCCATGAGAAATATCAGCTTTACATTGAGGTATTCTGCGGCATTCTTTATGTTGCATTGGCGATCCCTGCTACCCTTTGGTATGGAATTGACGGTTTTGCGGTTGCGACGCTGATTGCAAATGTGATCAAATTTGTAGTGGTGTGTGTGGTAGGGGTTACCCATATGGACGGCCCAGCCCTGATAAAAAGTAGTGATGTGGAAAAAGGAGCGCAGTGACATGGACAATCCCATAAAACTGATCCATTATGCAAACAGAATTATTCTCGCAGAGGTGGATCGCATCTGCCGTGAGGAAAAGATCGAATATTTCATCGATTCCGGTACCCTGCTTGGTGCGGTTCGCCATCAGGGATTTATTCCTTGGGATGATGATATCGATATCATGTTCAAGCGGGAAGAGCTGGAGAAATTCCGCATGGCTTGTAAAAAACACTTGAATTCGAAATTCGAGTTTGTAGAGCCTTCTGATTTCAATGGAAACTTTTTTGACTTTGTACCCCGTATACTTTGGAAAAAGAGCCAGTTGCGTACTCCCACGGCAGAAGAGGAGTTTTATAATCATAAGCAAAACCGCGTTGCGGTGGATTTCTTCATTTTGGACAGCGCGCCGGATAACGCACTAAAGTTTGCGTGGCAGACCCTGCTTCTTAAGGCAATCTATGGGATGTCTATGGGGCACCGTTATCAGGTAGATTACAGCAAATATTCCACCTTGCAGAAGCTGTACGTGGGAATGTTATCAAAAATCGGGAAGCTCTTTAAGATGGAGACTCTCTTTTGCTGGTATGATCGGGTTTCCGTCTGGGGAAATAAAAAGCCTTCCAAGCGTTATTTTTCGTCCAACACGCTTCTATCGTACATAAACGTTTTATTTGATAAAGAATGGTTCGGTGATGCTGTGCGCCTGCCTATTGACGATCTTATGCTTTGTGCGCCAGCGGGATATCAAGAAATTTTGGAAGCTTATTACGGCGACTATATGCAGCTACCGCCGGAGGAAGAACGAGTCCCTACCCATGCAACTCTGGAACAGATTCGTATAGAAGAGAATGGCGCAGAGGTAATCTTATAACAAAGCGATATTAAAAAGGCCGGGCCGCGTAACACGCGGTCCGGCCTTTTTAATATCGCCGTTTGAAAACACTCCAGCTCGTTAGGAAAGCGCCTGGGCCTTGACGATGTAATCCCCATCGGGCAGGGAGGGAAATACGTAATAGCCGTCGGCGCTGGACATGGTGACGGCAACCAGCCGGTTTACCCCATCCTGCGTCTGATAGAGACCGACCCAGGCAAGGGGGATAGGAGCTCCCTGTGAATCCTTAAGGAAGCCGCTGAGGAAGGAGGTGTCGGCCGGCGGTTCCTTTGCGGACAGGGTGAAGTTGATCATCACCGGCGGCTGATCTGCGGACAGGGTGATCACCGCGCTGTCACAGCAATAGGCGCCTGCCGCCGCGATGGCAGTATAGCTGTCGATAGGAAGGCCGTAGAGAGCATATTCCCCTGTTTCGCTGCTCAGAGCGCAGCCGGCCACGTTGCCGGACGAATCAATCAGGTCGATCCGTGCGCCCTGAACCGGCGTCTGGTCTTTTGCCGACTGCACCGTGCCGTAGACGGTGCCTTTGCCGCTTGTGATTGGCTGAAGGACCAGTTCCTTGAGCAGCACCATGTCCCCGGATAAAGTAACCGACAACAGTGAGGCGGCATGATAGCCGTCCTTTGCCGCGCTGACCAGATAGGTGGACGGCGTCAGCGAATCGACGGCGAAATACCCTTTTTCATCGGTATACGCATGGGAAATAAAACGGCCGTTTGTCTCATACAAACAGACAAGGGCCCCGCTTACCAGCTCACCACCCGGAGAAATGCGGTAAACAAAGCCGGAGAGCTGAAGGGGAAGGGGACTTGCCGGGTACAGCGTCAGCGTAGCGACGCCGGGCTCCTTGTCGGCAATGGAAACGGCGTTTGTGAGAGTTTGCGACAGGTCGGTCGCAGCAGGTTGCATAGATTTATCCCTCCAAAATATGGATATCGTGTTTTAAGAAAAAACCTATTCTTTTCCAAAGAAGGGCAAGGGGAAAGCGGCGTCTAGGCTGGGCGGGTCCCTTCACGCTTTTGCAAGGAAAGCGGCACCGGGTTTTACCTTGGCCGCTGCTGCAGAGAAAAGCGCCCGCATTTATAAAGATGCGGGCGCTTTTCTGGCCTACGGCTGCATCCGCGTGGGGACGTTGCGCAGATTTTTGGGCTTGGTGCGCGCGTCGTAGAAATTGATAAACTTGATGGCATACAGGTCGCACAACACGTATCGGTTCTGGTCTTCCTGGAAGAGGGTCACGTAATTGACGCCGGAGGCGTAAAGAATGCCGTCCTTGATGACGATGTTGTTGGTGCCGATGAGGAACTCGATGATGACGTACACGCCGAGGTTTCTGGAAATGACGCCGCGCAGAGAGCCTTGGTACACTTCTTCGTTGGTTTGGGGATTTTCGATTTCCGAGATGGGTTCGTTTGAAGACATATCCAGGTTGCCGCTTTGATTGATATCGCCGTTCATACTGTGCATCATCCTCACTTATGTTTGATAGTAAGCATCGGTTGGGTTGTAAAAACAGTGATCGCCGATGCGTGTGACGAAGTAACCGATGGAACTGGGAAAATTGGAACGGCAGGTGGTGGAAAAGGGATTGAAAAACCATAGAGCCTGCCCCAAGTCGGACAAACGTCCGCCCGCAATCGCCCAATCCGCAATGTCGTAGTGAACTTGTTCAGGCGTCATGTTATAAACGTTTTGCGGATTATAGGCCCCGCGCTCCGTTTCCGAGGCGCAAACAAACTGCCCGGGCTGGAAAATAATCCGCCGGATGCTCTGCTGGCCTACTCTTGCGTATTCGCCGCCAGGAGCATTGACACGGTTCATCACCACGCTTGCCACTGCCCGCATGCCGTTGTCCCCTTCGCCTCCCGCCTCGCATTGTATGAGCCTGGCGAGCAATTCCCTGTCTGAATAGGCCATACACACCACTCCTTCAACAGTCCCAATATATGTAACGCATGAGGGTGTTTATGTCGGATTTGCGCATTACGGACGAGCCGGGAGAGCAGAGCAGGAAAATACGCCCCGTCCCACGGTATAAGACAGGTTTTGCCCCGCATAGAGTACCAGTAGAAGAAAGCGGGGGATCAATATGGATGAGCGCAGACCCTTTGCAGATGGTTTTTCGTCCGAGCAAAACCAACAAAGCCCTTGGGACAGCGTATGGATGGACCAGCTTACCGATTACCGGTTTGAGGACGCAAACGCCCCACAGGCATCGGTCCTGTTTTTAAAGGTAGACTGGAAGGAATGGTGCGCGTCCAAACGTATGGGGCAAGAGGCTGGGCAGGAGCCGGAATGCATCCCTCCCGGACAAAAGCCCAATGCATAACGCAGCCTCAAACAAAGAACGGCGCAGCGAATCCCGAAGAAAAAGCCCCCGGATACGAATGCATTCGTATCCGGGGGCTTTTTTCACTGTCGGCAGAGAATGCTCTTCCATGGAATGGATTCTCAGTCAAACCGGCGGGTGAATAAGTCGCTTTTTTCAAGCAGGCTTTCCACCGTGTCGAATCCCAGCCGGTGCAAAAGCTCGATCACATAGGGGTTGTCGATGGGAGTCGAGTAAGGCGCTTCGTCGCCGTAAACGTTGACATGCTCCCGGCCAAGCTCCCGGTCCAGGATTGCCTTTGGCCCGCCCACACAGCCGCCCACACAGCCCATCCCTTCCAGGAAATTGGCCTTGATTTTGCCTTCCTTGAGATCGCTTAACATGGCCTTGCAGGATGGAACGCCGTTTGCCTGCCGGGCTTTCACCGGAATGGGGCGGTCGGGATTTAAGCGCTTGACGGTGGACTGCACCGCTTCGCTGACCCCGCCGGTACGTGCATAAATGCGCCCGGCGCGGGAGGAATGTTCCCGGTCGTCGTCGGGCAACGCTTCCGGACGAATGCCCGCAAAATCAAAAATCTGCTGGACCTCCTCGAAGGTAAGCACGTAATCCACCGCGTCCTTTACGTCCGGTTCTCTGGCCTCCGCCTTTTTCGCCAGGCACGGCCCGATGAAAATGACCTTTGCTTCCGGTTCCAACTGCTTGATGGTGCGCCCGCAGGCTACCATGGGGGATACCGCCCCCGGAACATGGGGCAGCAGGTTGTGGTACACCTTGCGGATCATGGCGATCCAGATGGGGCAGCAGCAGCTGGTCAGCTGATAGTCCTCATCGGTCAGGATGTTGTGGTCGAACTCCAGCGCTTCTTTCAGGGTAAGAATGTCCGCAAACAGAGCCACCTCTACCATTCCCGCGAATCCCAGCTGCTTAAAAGCGGAGCGCAGCTTGCCGGGGGTGACCTCCTCGGAAAACTGGCTGATAAAGGCAGGGGCGATAATGGCGTAAACCGGCGCTTCACCGCTGTTCACCATGGCCATGGCGGGCAGCACGTCCTTGCTGGCGATCAGATGCTTGGCCTTGCACCGGTCCACACAGGCGGCACAGCCCACGCAAAGGTCAGCCACAGGGGTGGCGTTGCCGTGTTCATCCAGTTTTAATGCGTCAAACAGGCATTTTCCCGCACAGTTGGCCTTTTCCTCGTCCGAACAGCTGCACTCCCCAATCCGCCAAACCGGCGCGTACTGGTCCGGGTGGAGCAGGCAATCCAGCGGATGGGCGTCGAAGTCGCTTTTGCGGATGCTTTCCAGCTCTTCCTTGGTGGCGTTGTGAACCGCTGCGTTCATCAACCGCAGATAAATTTCGTTAAACGTGGGCATGGCAGACCGTCCTTTCCTGGGTGCGGCAAGCGAGGTTTCCCGCGTCGCCGTCTTTCCATTAGCATCACCAGTTTTTCACTGTTTACTTATCTTAGCAGGACAAAGAAGGGAGCGCAAGGAATTTTTCGTCGGTCTCTCTTCCATTCTTTAGAAAAGCAGCCGAATCCATGGAGAACCAGGCTGACCCAGGCCCGCGGAGGATTTTAAAATGTTACGGGATATGCTACAATAGATAAGTTCTATTCGATACACCGAGACGGCGGAGGAAAGCCATGCTTCAATTGATATTAGGCCGGGCCGGCAGCGGCAAAACCGGCTGGCTGCGGGATGCCATAGCCGCAAAAGCCCGCAGCGGCGAAGAATCTCTCATTTTGCTCGTACCCGAACAGGTTTCCTTTCAAAACGAGCGGGCGCTTTTGGGGCTTTTAGGCCCTGCCCTTGCCCGCCGGGTAGAGGTGCTCAGCTTCACCCGCCTGACCGACCGCATTCAGCGGGAAGCAGGGGGCGGCGCCGGCCGCCGGCTGCAAGACAGCGGCCGGTGTATGCTCATGACCGCGGCCCTAGAGCAGGTGAAGGACGAGCTGTCCTTTTACCGGCGCAGCACGGGAAGCCCGGACTTTATCAAGGCGGTGCTCCGGCTGTCCGGCGAGTGCAAGCAAAACGCCATTTTGCCCGCCGCTCTCGAAGCAATAGCCCAGGGGATGGAGACAGGTTCCTTAAAGGAGAAAACCCGGGAGCTTTCCCTGATTCTCGGTTCCTACGAGGCGCTGGTGGCCTCCTCCTTTGTGGACCCTATGGATGACTTAACCCGCCTTGCTTCGTTGCTGGCGGAATACCCCTTTTTTGAAGGAAAGCAAGTGTTTTTGGACGGGTTTACCGGCTTTACCGGCCAAGAGTGGGCCATATTAAAGCGGATTCTCGCCCAGGCGGCTTTGGTGACCGTGACCCTCTGCGCCGACTCACTGGGCGAGCAGGGCGGGACAGGGCTTTTTGCCCCGGCGGCGGAGACCGGGCGGCGCCTGATTGGCCTTGCCAAGGAGCAGGGAAGCCGGGTGGCGGTCCCTGTCACGCTTACAAAGCCCCTGCGCTATCAAAGCGGGGCTCTGGCCAAGGTGGAGCGGGAGCTTTTTCGCTTCACTCCGGGCGAAGAAGCGGGAGAGGAGGATGCCCTGTGGCTGTTTGAAGCGGCAAATCCCCAGGAGGAGGCCCAGTTCGTCGCCCGCACCGCCCGGTACCTCGCCCGCGTCAAAGGGTACCGGTACCGGCAGATGGCGGTCATCGCGCGCACCGCCCAGCCCTATGAGGACGCGCTGGAAGCCGCCTTTTCGCAAAACGAGGTGCCGCTGTTTTTAGACCGGCGGGAGCAAATCGACGCGAAACCCCTGACCGCCGCCGTGCTGACGGCGCTGGAAGCGGTCAGCGGGAACTTTGAGACCGACGCTCTTCTCCGCTACGCAAAGACCGGGTTTGCCGGGCTTACTTTGGACGAAATTTCCCAGCTGGAAAACTACGTGCTTTTGTGGGGCATTGACCGGCGCCGCTGGCTCTCTGACTGGCAGGGAAACCCCCAGGGCTTTGCCGAGCAGTTTTCCGATGGGGCAAAGGAAGCCCTGTCTCAGATCAACCGTTCCCGCGTCCGTCTTATCGAACCGCTTCTTCACTTGGAGCAGGCGACCCAGGACGCGGACGGGGAAGGCATGGCCAAAGCGGTTTACGGGCTTTTGGAGGAAACGGGGGCCGCCTACCAGCTCAAGAGCCTGGTTACTCTCCTGCGGGAAGAGGGGAGAAACCAGCTGGCCGACGAACAGGCGGCCTTGTGGGAGCTTTTGATGGCCATTCTCGACCAAGCGGCTCTCACCCTCAAGGGAACCCGCCTTTCGCTGCGGCGGTTCCTCGATACGCTGCGCCTGGTTTTCTCCACCTGCGACTTGGGGCTTATTCCCCAAGGGCTCGACGAGGTGCAGTTCGGCGCGGCCGACCGGATAAGGCCCAATGAGCCCAAGGTGACCTTTCTCATCGGCGCAAACGACGGGGAATTCCCGCAAAACCGTTCTCCGGGCGGGCTTTTGACCGACTTTGACCGCAGCCGCCTGATCGCCATGGGTCTGCCGCTGTCCCAGTCGGTGGAGCAGCAGGCCCAGGAGGAACGGTTTTTGGTTTACACGGCGGCAGCCAGCCCCAGTGATCTGCTCATCGTCAGCTACAAGCGGCAAAACGCGGTGGGAGACGCTCTGCTTCCTTCCGTGCTGGTGGGGGAACTTCGCCGCATGTTCCCGACGCTTGCCACCCAGATATCCGAACTGACACCGTCTCTGGCCCAGGCCGTGAGGCCGGCCTTTGAGCTGACGGCCCTCACCTTCCGGGAACCCACCGTGCTTTCCGCGTCTTTAAAGGCTCTTTTTGCAACCCGGCCCGGTTACCGCCAGCGCCTGGCTGCTTTAGAGCGGGCGGCCGCCCGCCGGCCCTTCGCCTTTGCCGGCCGGGAGGCGGCCGCTCGGCTTTTCGGGAGCAAGATGACCCTGTCCGCCACCAAAATCGAGAAATACCATCTGTGCCGGTTTGCCTATTTCTGCCGGTACGGGCTGCACGCGAAGCCGCGCAAAAAAGCGGAGTTCAACGCCCTCGAATACGGCACCGCCATCCACTTTTTGTTGGAGCGGCTGCTGCGCACCCATTCTCCGGCCCAGCTGAACAAACAGCCGCCTGCCTACTTGCAGCGGGAAATCGACGAGCTGCTGGAGGAATACGTGACCACCCGCCTGGGCGGCTGGGAGGACAAAACCCCGCGCTTTCGCTATCTGTTCTCCCGCTTGTCCAAAACCGCACGCACCTTGGTGCTCCAGTTGGTGGCGGAGCTTTGCCAGAGCGAATTCGTCCCCACGGACTTTGAGCTTGCCATCGGGGAAGGAGGGGACCTTGCTCCCATGACCCTGCGCCTGCCCGGCGGCGGGGAGGTGCAGGTGGAAGGGAAGATCGACCGGCTTGACGTGATGCACAAAGACGGCAAAAGCTACGTGCGGGTGGTGGACTATAAGACCGGAACCAAGGTGTTTCAGCTGTCCGACGTGCTTTTTGGCCTGAATATGCAGATGCTTTTGTACCTCATCACCGTCTGGCAAAACGGGAAGGACCGGTATGGGGACGTGGTTCCCGCGGGAATTCTCTACATGCCCTCCCAGGACGCACCGGTGGAGACCGACCGGCACGCAGACGAAGCGGCGGTCCAAAAGGAGAAAGGCAAGCAGTTTAAGATGAACGGCCTGCTTTTGGACGACAAACAAGTGATCGTAGGAATGGAGCCGGGCGCGGCGGGCCTGTTCATCCCCGCGAAGCTCACCAAAAGCGGAGAGCTGGACAGCCGGTCGTCGGTGGCGTCTTTGTCCCAGTTCGGCCGGCTGGCCGCGCAGATGGAGGAGCTGCTCACCCGCATGGCCCAAACCCTGCTGGAAGGGGACGTGGCCGCCGTCCCCGCCGCCGGGGAGTACGACGCCTGCGCCTGGTGCGATTATAAAACCGTATGCGGCCACGAACGGGGAGACCCGGTGCGCTTTGTGGAGAAAATCGACCGGGTACAGGTTCTCGAAGCACTTGCAGACAAGGAGGTGCAGCCATGAGCGAAGGGCGCACATGGACTAAGGAGCAGGAGCAGGCCATCAAAGCCCGGGACGGGACGCTGCTGGTATCGGCGGCGGCAGGTTCGGGTAAGACGGCGGTGCTCGTGCAGCGAGTTATGGAACGCATCACCGACCCGGAGAACCCCTGCAACGTGGACCGGCTGCTCATCGTCACCTTTACCAGGGCCGCCGCCGCCGAAATGCGCGAGCGCATCGGGGCCCGGCTTTCCGAGCTTTTGCTGCAAAACCCCGCCGACCGCTACTTGCAGCACCAGCAGCTTTTGCTGGGCCAGGCCCACATCAGCACCATCCACAGCTTCTGCGCGGACCTGGCCCGGGAAAACTTTCATCGTCTGGGCCTGTCTCCGGACTTTAAAATTGCCGAAGAAAGTGAAGTAGCCGTCCTTTCCGACCAAGCTATGGACGAGGCGCTGGAGGAGCGCTACAAGGAAGGAAGCGACGGCTTTCTGCGCCTTGTGGAGCTGTTAAGCCCCAAGCGGGACGATCGGCCCTTGAGCGACATGGTGCGGCGGCTTTACGAATTCGTCCGCTCTCATCCGTTTCCAGACCGGTGGATGAAAGAAAAGCTGGCGCTCTATCACCCTGACGGCCCGGTGGGGCGTACCTCCTGGGGCGAAATTGTGGTTTCTTATACCAAAAGCGCCCTTGCCCACGCAGAGCGGCGCCTTGCCTACGGCCTTCGCCTGATGCAAAGCGAACCGGAAAGCGAGGAGCTGTACGCCCCCGTCTTTTCCGCCGCCAGAGAACACCTGTGCACCATCCAAACCCTGCTGGAAAGCCGGGATTTGGACAAGGTGGGACAAGCGCTGCGTTCCTTCTCCTTTGCCCGGCGCAAGCCGGTGAAGAAGGGAACGGTGCTTACCCTGGGGCCCCAGCTCGACGCAGTGAAAAAGGAGGTGCAGGACCTTATAAAACGTCTCTGCGGCCTTTATGAGGCGGGGGAAGCGGAGTGCCGGGAGGACTTGGATGCCCTCTACCCGCTGGTGGAAGCTTTGTTTGACACCGTCCGCCTGTTTTCCAGGCGCCTCGACGAGAAGAAGGCGCAAAAGCACATGGTGGACTTTGGGGACTTGGAGCACCTGGCCATCCGCCTGCTGGTAAGGGAAGAAGAGGCCGGCTTTGTCCGAACCCGGGAAGCAAAGGAGCTGGCCGCCCGGTTTGAAGAAGTGCTGGTGGACGAATACCAGGACACCAACGAAGCCCAGGACCTGATTTTTCGGGCGGTATCCCAGGAAGAAGGGAACCTGTTCTTTGTCGGGGACGTGAAGCAAAGCATCTATCGGTTCCGCCAAGCTATGCCGGAGATCTTTCTGCGCCGGCGCAATTCCCTGCCCAGTTATCAGGACGGCAATTATCCCGCAAAAATCACCCTGGGGCGCAATTTTCGCAGCCGGGAAGGGGTGACTGACGCGGTCAACTTTGTTTTTCGCCAGCTCATGAGCGAGGAGCTGGGGGAGATGGCGTACGATGAAGCCGAGGAGCTTCGCTGCGGCGCGGTTTATCCGCAAAGCTCGGAGGCGGACGCCGAGCTGATGGTGCTCGACCTGTCCGGCCTTTCCAAGGAAGACGACCGCAGCGCTGCCCAGGCGCGGGCCATTGGAACGCGCATCCGGGAGCTGATGGACTCTGGCGCCACCGTGTTCGAGCACGGGCGGCTGCGGCCCATGCGCTACCGGGATATCTGCATTCTTCTGCGCAGCAAGGAAGGGCGGGCCGCCCGGTATGTGCAGGAGCTTTCTTTGCTTGGCATTCCCGCGTATACCGACGTGTCCGGCGGTTTTTTCGGCACGGTGGAAATCTCCTGTATGCTTTCCCTATTGCGGGTTCTCGATAACCCTGTGCAGGACGTGCCTCTTTTATCGGTGATGCTTTCCCCGCTTTTCGGCTTTACCCCCGACGAGCTGGCGGGCATCCGTATGGCGTCCTCGGGCGGCGCCCTCTACCATGCGGTGGTCGCCAAAGCCGGGGAGGACGGCAAATGCCAGGAATTCTTAGAATCCCTTTCCAGGCTGCGGCTGTCCGCGGCGGTACTGCCCGCCGCGAGGCTATTAAGCGAAATCTATGAGCAGACCGGGTACGCCGCCATGGTCCAGGCCATGCCGGGCGGGTCCCAGCGCAAGGCGAACCTGCTGCTCTTAACCGAGTACGCGAAGAAGTATGAGAGCGTGGGATATGGCGGCCTGTCCGGCTTTCTTCGGTTCATCGACCGGCTCGAGCAGCGCAAGGACGACCTGGCTCCCGCGGCCACGTTGTCCGGCGCGGCGGACGTGGTGCGGATCATGAGCATCCACAGCTCCAAGGGGCTGGAATTCCCGGTGTGCATCGTGGCGGGCTTGGGCGGCCAGTTTAACAAAAGCGACGTGCGCGCCCCCGCCCTTCTCCACCCTCAGCTGGGGGTAGGCCTCAAGCGGCGGGATGCGCTTGGCCGCCAGTTTACCACCCTGCCCCGGGAGGCGGTGGCATTGGAGCTGGAACGGGCCACCCTGTCGGAGGAAATGCGGGTGCTGTACGTAGCGATGACCCGGGCAAAGGAACGGCTCATTCTGGTGACGGAATTAAAGGACCCTGCTGCCACGCTCCAGGCGGTGGCGGCAAACCTGCCCCCGTCCGGGCGTATGGAACCTTTTTTCCTGCGCCGTGCCAAGGGCTTTTTCGAATGGGTTCTGGCCTGCGCTTTGCGCCACCCGGATGGAGGAGCGCTTCGAGCGCTTGCCGGGCGGGAGGATATCGAACCTCTGCCCGCTTCCTCGTCCTGGGCCATGTCCATCGTTACCCCGCCGCCCGTCATTGGAGCACAAGAGGGGGATACTCAGCCCGATTTGTCCGCCCCCGACCCGGCGCTCATAGACCGCATCCAAACCCAGATCGACTGGGTGTATCCTTTCCAGGCGGTCAACCGCATTCCCGCCAAGGTAGCCGCGTCGGAGCTGGCGAAATCCGAGCAGACGGAAGCGTTTGTGGCTGTTTCCCGTCCGGCCTTTTTAAGCGGAGGCGGGCTTACCCCTACCGAGAAGGGCATCGCCCTGCATAGCTTTATGCAGTTTGCACACTTTGACCGGGCATCGGAGCGCCCGGAAGAGGAACTGAGCCGGCTGCTTTCGAAAGGGTTTCTGACGAAGGAGCAGGCGGATTCCATTCGAATGGAGAAAGTGCGCCGCTTCTTTGAAAGCGGGCTATATAGGAGGGTGAAGGCCGCCCGGCAGGTTTACCGGGAAATCCGCTTTAATGTGGGCATCCCGGCCGGCCGGTTCGCCGGGGAAAGCGTAGATGTGCGCGGGGAACTGGTGGTGCTCCAGGGGGTGGCGGACCTGGTGTTCGAAGAAGAAAACGGGCTTGTGGTGGTCGATTACAAGACCGACGCCGCCCGGGATGGGGAACAGCTTCTGTCCCGCTATGCAAACCAGCTTCGCCTCTATGCCTACGCCATGGAGCAGGTTTTCCATAAGCCGGTGAAGGAATGCGTTGTGTACGCGTTTTCCCTGGACCAGTCCTTTTCCCTGCGTGGGGAAGAATCGGAACCGGCTTCTTTGTAAAAAGAAGCCCAATGGGTAAATATTGCAATTTATTCGGAGTATGCTATACTTGAGTATAACTAAAATTTGGGCGAACACAGTGCCATGGCTCTCAAAACGCAACGGGCTGTGGACGGAATAGGAGTGTCAGCATGAATCCATATGCAAAGCAGGGGCAGATTTACCATCCTTCCCAGCCACCCTATGGTGGGGCACCGGCCAATTCGCTTTGGGCCGTGGCGGAAAAGAAAAACCTATGGCACATGGGGAATGGAATCGGCCTGGCCATTCTGGGAATGCTGGCGGTGTCCACCCTCATCGGACTCGGGATGGTCTTTTTCGGAAGCCTGTTTGGGTTTTATAACTTGAAAGGGGAATTTGTCGGCCCGGACGTGGCCGAGCAGCTGGTGACCCTGATCAGCTATATCCCTATGCTGATTGTTCCCTTTGTCATCTATGCCAAGGCCAAGCGGATCCGCCTTTCTGACGTGGCGGTCCTGTCAAAACCGCGCAAGGGCCTGATGACCCCCGGCATTTTTGTGGGCCTGGGCTGCTGCATTCTGGGTAACATTTTGGTCATGGTCCTGTCCATGCTGATGGCAATGCTGGGCATTGAAATCACTACGCCGGCCATGTCGGTTCCCACCACTTTGGCGGGCCAGGGAATCTATCTGCTGACGGTGGGAATTCTGCCCGCGTTTATTGAGGAGTTTGTTTTCCGCGGCATCGTCATGCAGCCCCTGCGCCGGTATGGGGACGGGTTTGCCATCGTCATGTCCGCCATTGTTTTCGGCCTTGTGCATGGAAACCTGGTGCAGATTCCCTTTGCGATGGTGGTAGGGCTCATCATCGGTTTCTTTGTGGTAAAGTCCAACTCTTTATGGGTGGGCATCGTCATCCACCTGATCAACAACACCGCCAGCGTGGTGCTGACCATGCTGCTTTCCGGAGTAAGCGATGTGCTTGGAAACCTGGTGGTGCTGGCGTATTACGGGATCCTGATTCTGCTGGCAATCGTGTTCTTGGCCGTGCTCATCGACCGGCAGCGCTGGATATTTCGGAAAAACCCGGTCCGATCTCCGCTGTCCCTGGGCAAACGGGTCAGCGCCTTCCTGCTTAATCCCGGTATGATTCTCGCTTTCCTCGCCATGGTTTATATGACCAGCTTTTACGTGAAGTTCGTGGGCCGATGGTAATGGAACAGGATATCCGGTTTATGAAAGAGGCCCTGCGCCAGGCGGAGCTGGCAGCTGAGGAGGGAGAGGTCCCGGTTGGCGCCGTGATCACCAAGGGGGACGAAATCGTTGCGGTGGGACGAAACCGGCGGGAAACCGGCAAGTCTGCCCTTGCCCATGCGGAGCTGGAAGCGATTGCAGAGGCCTGCCGCAGGCTTGGCGGTTGGCGGCTGTGGGAATGCACCTTGTATGTGACCTTAGAGCCCTGCCCCATGTGCGCGGGCGCCATCATCAACGCGCGTATTCCCCGGTTGGTGTTTGGCGCGAAGGACGAGAAAGCGGGCTCCGCCGGGTCGGTGGTGGATTTGTTCTCTCTGCCCTATAACCACCGCCCCCAGGTCGTCACCGGGGTGTTGGAAGAGGAATGCGCCGGGCTTTTACAGGCGTTCTTTGCCGCGCTCCGAGAAAAAAGAAAGGCACAGCCCAAACGATGGAAAAAGCCGCAGGTATAAAACCGGCGGCTTTTTGTGCATACGTGAACGTATCCATGAAACACGGATGAATTAGAGAGAAATGCTTTCTGTGGCGTTAGATGGGCCTGCCGATTTCTCTGCACGGGGAGCACAATTAAGAGGGCGCTTAAAAAGAAGAAGCAGGGAGCTGCTAAGCTTTCTCCTTGACAAAGCCGGGATCATGGGGTAAGATGGACAACGGTTGTAAGATATTCCATTTATCCGTCTCCGTAGCTCAGTTGGATAGAGCGTTCGCCTCCTAAGCGAAAGGCCGCGCGTTCGAATCGCGCCGGGGACGCCAGCGGCAAGTTGCCGCTCCCATGTCGCGCACCTCACTATGTGGGGTGCGTTTTGTTTTTTGCCCGCGTTTAGACAGGTGACTTCTTGTAGCGCAAAGCCAGGCTGAGCTTGGACGCACATCGCGTTCCGGGCTTGGCCTTTTCTTTTGCTTTTTATGCCCGCGTTTGTGGTAAGCATCTTTTTAGTAATCCAAACCCAGCGGCGAGTCGCCGCAGACAAGTCGCGCACCTCACGCAGGTGGGGTGCGGTTTCTTTTGCGTCTGCGCCTAAACGGGTATCCGTTTTTTCATGCTTCCAACCAGACGGCGCGATGCCCCCGTCCTTTGCCTTTTCGCCAATAGCTTCGGTCGATTTTGTCAACGCTCTCGCAACGGATCCATTAAGGCGCCGCCCACAAGGCAAACTCCATAAGCTGTTTTTTTCAGCCCGCGCAGGCAACCGGTAAAGGGCGAAAAAGTATGACAGCCTAAAAAGAAAACTTAGGAGGTATGATAAGAGAGGACGCACCCGTGAAACGGTACTTTTTCAGCATAAACTTACATGCCGCATCCAATATAAATCGGTAACAGTCGGAAAATCCTTCTGCAAAGGCTTGAAAGTTGTCGTTTTTCAGGTGATTGAGCAATTCCCGGCACATTTTGTTCAGCGTATGAGTCAGCTGCTTTTTTTCGGAATAGAAAGTAAAATAATACCCCCACTGTGTCAACCGGTCTGTTTCAGAGAATATCGTTTGCAATACGGAAAGGTCGATTCTTTTTTTCAAAAGAAAAACAAGATCGCTGAGCAAAATGCCGGTGGCATCGCCCGACGGTTTGAGTAACATTTTCAGATCCTCTTGGCTGATACGTGGCGCGGCATAGAAAGCGGATGGTCCGCTGATCAATACCATCAGCTGCAGCGCGTACAGATACGTAAGGAGCTCCGTTCTTGTGGAGCGGAAACGGAGCGCCTGAAAAACCTGGGAGTCATCCGGCTTGATTACCAGAGTGCCCTTGCCTTGCACCGTTTTCGTAAGCCCCCGCATTCCCAATACGGAGAGGGCGCTGCGGACAGTGGAGACAGAGACTCCATATTCTTTGGCAAGCTGTCCTTCTGTCAGCAACGCTCCGACAGCAAGATCGCCAAAGCCGATCTTATTTGTCAGCTCTCGGACAATGTGCGCATAATGATAGTCTCTGCCGTGATCCGGATGCCAGCAAAACGCAATGGACGATTTTTCCCGATGCTCAGGAATCTCTTTTTCAAGCTGCTGGATGCTTTCTTCTACGTGATCGGCCAGATCCTGATACATGTGATACAGCCACAGGTATTTTTGAACAGGATCATTGCCTTTGAGTGTATCAATAATCCATGCGGTGACAGGAGGAGCATCCTGAAGGAAATTTTGGATAAAGTACTCGTTTTTCTCGGTAAAAAAGGGCAGGCAACCATAAAGCTCAAAGTTTGTAAACAAATTGCTTAGAAGCGGATTTCCAGTATAATTGAGAATTTCTTTGCATAATTCAGACAGCGGGCGCCATGCGCTCATTTGGATCCCGGATTTTCCTGCTTTGACTGCCCGTTCATACCCCGGCAGGGTATCAATCGGACAATTCTGCGATGCAAAGGTAAAAATGGAAGGCATCAAAAGAGCAATGGTCTGATACACCGGCACAATGACATCACGCTGTGCCAAAATGGCATACTCTTGCGCTTGTAAGCCGCTGCGATCCCTTTGGTACGTAACAATAGGGGCACGCCGGGGCTGAATCTCGATAAGCCCTTCTTGCTTTAATGCGTCAAGCACATTGGTGATAGTAAAAATACCAACCTGAAACTCATCACAAAGTCTTCGGGAAGAAGGCAGACATTCCCCCTTGCGGTACTGGCTGTCAATGATACGCTTCTTCAAATCCTGATAGACATAGGAAAAACGGGTTTCTTTTGGTTGCATATCAATGCCTCCTTTCCTAGGAATACAATTTATTATAGCACACAAATACAGCCGGACGTATAAAAGCAGTCGATTTTATCGGCAGGATCGGACTGCTTTTTGCAGGAATTACATAGGAACCTATTTGCTTAGCTAAGCAGATGGGGTGTTTCATGAAAGATAAAATAATGTTATAATAATGAATAATTTCTATTCTGTAAAAGAATAGCGAGGTGTTCATCCTTGGAACATAAGAAGAAAAAAAGATACAAAATTTTGATTGCCGACGATTCTGAAATGAATCGTGCAATCTTATCCGATATTCTGAAAGAGGAATATGAAATCATAGAAGCGGAAAACGGGGCACAGGCTGTGATGCTGCTTCAGCAGCATGGATTGACGATCTCGCTTGTCCTGCTGGATTTTGTGATGCCGAAGCTCAACGGATTTGATGTTTTAAAGGTCATGAATCAGCGCAATTGGATTGCAGATATTCCGGTCATTATGATTTCGGCGCAAAGCGAGGCGTTCTATATTGAACGTGCCTATGAGCTGGGTGTTACGGATTTTATCAGCCGGCCTTTCGACGCCTTGATTGTCTACCGGCGGGTAGCAAACACCATCCTGCTCTACGCCAAACAGAAAAAGCTTACAGGGCTCGTTGCACAGCAGATCTATGAGAAAGAGAAGCAGAGCGGCTTGATGGTGGACATTCTCAGCCATATTGTGGAATTCCGAAACGGTGAGAGCGGGCTGCACGTGGTCCACATTCGTATTTTAACGGAATTGCTGCTAAAGCAATACGCGCTGCAAGCGCACGGCAATTCTCTTTCGCACATGGAAATTTCTCTGATGGCGACTGCATCCGCCCTTCATGATATTGGTAAAATCGCGATCTCCAGCGAAATTCTAAATAAGCCGGGAAAGCTTACGCAGGAAGAGTTTCGCGTGATGCAAACCCATACTCTGATCGGTGCGAAGATGCTCAAAGAGCTTCCCGTCCATCAGGACAACCCTTTGGTTAAAATTGCTTATTCGATCTGCCGGTCGCATCATGAACGGTATGATGGGAACGGCTATCCGGATGGGTTGAAAGGGGATGCCATCCCTCTTCCCGCTCAGATCGTTGCGCTGGCGGATGTGTACGATGCCCTGACAAGCGAACGCGTGTATAAAAAAGCGTATTCCCACGAAACGACCATTCAGATGATTCTGGACGGGCAGTGCGGCGCGTTCAATCCATTGCTGCTCAAGTGCCTGACGGAGATTGCCGACACGATTCCAATGGAATTGAATCGTGCTGGACAGACCCAGACCCAGCAGGATATCACGAGGATTGCGCAAGAACTGCTTCGCCGGGACGTACCAAACGTTTCTGATTATTTGTGGGATTTTTTAGATCAGGAGCGGGAAAAGTACAGCTTTTTCACCACCATATCGCAGGAAATCCAGTTTGAATTCACCAGTTCTCCTCCTATGGTTATGGTGTCCGAATGGAGTGCGCAAAAACTTGGAATTCCGGAAGTTATCATGGATCCGCTGCATAACGAAAGCATTCTTTCCCTGATCGACGCGAAAAGCACCCAGGAGCTTACAGACGCCATCCGAAGCACCTCTCCGGAAAATCCGGTGGTTGAACATACATGCAGACTATGTTTCGACGGTGAAAAGCGAAAGGTAAAATTTATCTGCCGCGCTACTTGGTCTGCGGACGATCCGCCGCGGTATTTAGGGGTTATCGGCAAGACCGTTGCTCTTTACGAGGAACCAATACAAAAGGAACCCCTGGAGAGAGCAGTCTCCTATGATGACCTAACCGGGCTTCTGAACCGTACCTATGCCAAAACTTACATTCAGGAGCGTATCAAGGCCCGGCCAAACGCAAAGTATGCGTTTCTCGCCTTGGATCTGGATTCGTTCAGAACAGCCAATGATACCCGCGGCCACCTTTTCGGAGACCGTATCCTGGTCAATACGGCAAAAATGCTGCGTGAGCGAATTGGACCTGCGGATATAGCGGCTCGTATAGGAGGAGACGAGTTTATGATTTTTCTGGAATACGAAGAAGATATTCATGCCGTTATCCAGCGGATCTTTTCGAGTCTGCCAAAAGACTATGAGGGCTTTCCCGTCTCCATCAGCATGGGCGTCGCCCTAAGTTTGCAAGTCGGTGCAGATTACGAGAGTTTGTTTCGTGCGGCAGACCAGGCGCTTTATTCTGCAAAGCGCTGCGGAGCCGGACAGTGTTGCTTTTATCAGCATTCCCACATGCACAACCAGCTAGA
>CATONX010000015.1 GCA_951801675.1 uncultured Eubacteriales bacterium
ATTCCATTTATAAATGGCGCAAATTTGCAACTAATAAAACGACATTCTCTTCCATTTTTCTTGCTTTCCCTTTTTCTTTTCGAACAGTCGGATTTTTATCAATTTAATAACGCTACGAGTAATTTTATCGGAATGTGTATTCTTTATTTTGTCGCTTATACTATAATACTTTGTGAAATATCAGAATATAGCGTATGATGACACCAGGTGGTGATTTCATGTCGAACACGGATATCAATCTTTCGGTCGGAAAACACATCCGCAAGCTTCGTATGCAGCGGGGCTGGAGCCAGGAGGAATTGGCGTACCAGTCCAAGCTGACCAGCGCGCATTTGGGCCATATCGAGCGGGGCGAACAAAATCCGACTCTGGAAACTCTCAATAAAATCGCGAGCGGGCTTCAGGTTGAAATTCAGGATCTTTTCAATCATACCCCTGCTTCTTTCAATAATGCGTCGAATTTGCAGTGGGCCTGGTTTCAACGCAGGCTGGAGAAACTTCCGCTGGAACGTCAGGATGAAGTCCTGCGTATGATGTCTTTATTGTTCGACATGCTTGAGAAATAAAAAGGATTGCTCTAGGCGGACCAGTTGCTCATGGTCCGCCTTTTTTGATGGTTGCAGCCAAAACGCCGCCTTACGCTTTCTCTCATGCCTTCCCTATGCTTGTCACCCTTTTCTTCCTCTGCGCATAGGCTGTTAATGGTCTTTTTCGTACCCTCCGGTACAAGTTACAATGAGGGGAGGTTTGTTTCCTTGAACATCATCCATTGCAGCGATCCGCAGGAGAATCCCATTCCGGGCTGGATGCAAAACCCCGCCAAGGCTTCCACGCTGATTCTCAATCAATGCGGCGGCAGGCTGATCCCCCAGGGTGCTGCCATGTATCAAAACGCAGCTTCTTTTTATCCGTCCTTCTATCTTCCCAGCCAAGCGAATTTTCAGTAAGACGCGGAGCCTTCCGGTTTTTACCGGAAGGCTCTTTTTGTTTTACTAGGCGAAGTACGGCGCCCTCCATTTGCAAAAAGGAAGCTGGCCGAACAGGACAAGGCTTAAAATCTTTCGTAACTGGTAGGAATGGACCTGCAGTTCTGCTATACTAGAGAAAAGGCTGTGGTTTGACCGGCTAATACCGAACAGGAAGGAGAACGCTTATGCAAGCGATATGCCATTGTTCGACGAAGCTTGGCTGTCTGCGTATTGCAGCCAACGACCGGGGCATCACTCAGATTGCCTTGGCAGATGTGAAATCCATGCAGGAAACAGGGGCTGCAAACCAATGGACACAGGAAGCCGTCCGTCAGATCCAGGAGTACCTGGACGGGCGGCGCACGACCTTTACCGTGCCGTTGGATCCGGCGGGAACCCCGTTTCAAAAACAGGTGTGGAAGGCACTTACGGAGATTCCTTACGGGGAAACCCGCAGCTACCGGGACATCGCGAAACAGGTGGGCAACCCGAACGCATGCCGGGCGGTGGGGATGGCCAACCATCGCAACCCCATTCTTCTTATGATCCCCTGTCACCGGGTCATCGGCGCTTCCGGCAAGCTCACGGGCTACGCCGCAGGGCTCGATAAAAAGGAATACCTGCTGCGCCTGGAACAAGAGACACAGCGGTAAACCGGGAAACCGCAATAAGAAAGGAAGAAACCCTTATGAAACTGCCCATTGATACGCTCCATGCAGGGCCTGAACAAGGCGGCCAGCTGCATGGAGAAACCGAATTGGCCGCCTGACTGCTTCAGACTCTGCTTTTGACCATTCCAATTAAAAGGAGCAGAGTCAATCATGCATCCATTTATACGAAAATGTTTTAAACCGAATTTACAAAAAACGAAACATGCAGCCGGGTACCCCTGCCACAAACGAAAAAAATCGGACAAGGGCGGGGCTGCGGCTGTTTTAGACCTGACGAGCGGCAGTGTGCCCAAACAGCTCCTGCGCTTTACCATCCCACTGCTTTTATCCAACCTGCTGCAGGGTTTTTACAGCATTGTGGACATGGCAGTAGTGGGCCAGTTCGTGGGAAGCGCGGGGCTTGCCGCGGTGAGCAATGCCGCCCAGTTAAGCTTCGTCATCAACGCCGTGGGCATGGGAATCACCATGGGCGGTACGGTTCTGGTGGCCCGGTACAAAGGTGCTGGGAACGCTGAAGGACAGAAAAACGCCGTCGGTACTCTGTTTGCGATGACGATGGCCGCCGCCTTTGGGATGACGGTCCTCAGTCTGCTCTTCTACCGGCAGGCCTTCTCCCTCCTGGGAGTTCCCGAGGCCGCGATCGGGGATGCGGACGCTTACATGGGAATTCTCTGCGCGGGGACGGTGTTCGTCTTCGGATACAATATGGTGGTAGCGATCCAGCGGGGGCTGGGCGACGCCAGGCGCCCGCTTTTCTTCGTTGTGCTGGCTACTGTGGTCAATGTTCTTCTGGACCTTCTCTTGGTGGGCGGGCTGCATCTGGGAACCCCGGGCGCGGCGGTGGCTACCATTGTGTCCCAGGCGGTGTCCTTCTTCGCGGCGGTGGCCTGGCTGCGCCGGCAGGAGGGAGCTCTCTTTCCTGTTCGCGGCAATGGCATTCTGTTTTGCAGACAGGAAGCTCTGACCATTTTGCGCATCGGCCTGCCGAGCGCCGCTCAGACGGCGGTGGTGAACCTGTCTTACCTGCTGGTCACCGGCATGCTCAACCGGTTTGACGTGACGGTTGCCGCGGCGGCGGGCGCAGGGTTAAAAATCAACACCTTTGCGGGCATGTTCAGCTGGGCGGTGGGATCGGCGGTGACCACCATGGTCAGCCAGAATCTGGGGGCCCATCAGACGAAGCGGGCGGCAAAAACCTGTAAATGCGGTCTTCTCCTGGCGATGGCGGCTACCGCTTCGGTGGCGCTACTTGTGAACTTGGCGGCCCGTCCTCTTCTGAGTATATTCGACTCGGATCCGTCGGTGATCGAGGAGGGGGTGCGATACCTGCGCATCTGCTGTTCCTTCAATTCGCTTTTCTATGGGGCTATGTATGTGTTCGATTCCTTTGCAACCGGGGTGGGCAGCGCGGGGCTGGCCTTTGCAAATGCTTGCCTGGACGCCGTCGGCATGCGGCTCCTGCTTTGCTGGCTGCTGGGCTTCTGTCTAAACCTAGGAGCGCAAGGGATCTATTGGGGACAGGCTCTTTCCTCCGTCCTTCCCGCCATGGCAGGCGGCGTCTACTTTCTGTGCGGCCGCTGGAAACGAAGGCCTCTTTGAACCGCTTTGTTTGAAATGTGTTTTTCTCAAAAACGGGTCGAAACCGCCTTTCCGATAAAAAGGCGGTTCCAATCTAAGCCGTGAACATCGCGTAAAACAGCCGGCGTTACAAAAACGCCGGCTGTTTTTCATGAACGCCGCTTCTGTGAAAACGCAGTGAAATGCGGATTTTTGCCTTTAGGAAAAAATCATGCAGCTTTCCTCCCCTGTCGGCACCTCAGCCAGCCGCTTTTCATGCAAACAAAAGGGGCGGGATTTCTCCCGCCCCTTTGCCGCTCTTTCTAAGAAACGATGGAATGGTTGCTTAGCCGATCTTGGTGATCTCGATGGAGCCGATACGGCCGCTCATGGCCGATCCGCCGTAGGCCTGGGCATAAGCCGCAGCCTCTTCCGCGTTGCCCCAAATGGTGATCGTCAGCTTGCCGTCGGTCACTTCCACGTTGTAAGTGTTCGGGCCGCCGTAGTTATCCGAGGCAACGCCTTCGGGCGTAACCTGGGTATGCACGTCGTCCTTATTATCCTGGAAGTAGAAGTTGGTGGTGTTGACGGAGTCCTTCGCGCCGGTGTACATGAAGACACGATAGGTACCGTTGGGCAGGTCTACCATGAACTTGTACTCCGCGCCGCCTTCCGCGTACACAAAGTCGCAGATCTTCGCGCCGCCCGCCGCGGTCTTATAAGCGCTGATCTCACGATCAAAGCCGTAAGCCTGGAGGAGGGCCAGCTTCTTGTTGTAAACGGTCTTGTCGGTCATCTGGGTGAAGCCGCCCCACACCGGAGAAGTCTCGGTGCCGAAGTCGATCATCCATCTGGTCTGCCAGGCGGAATTCGGGTCGACCAGGGACTTGGCCTCGGAAGCGGTCAGAGCCGTACCGTAGATAACCAGATCGTCCACATAGACGGTGCCCTTGCCCGCGCCCACGCGGACATCCAGGTTGGACAGAGCATCCCCGGCAAAGAGAGCGGACATATCCTTCGCCTCGGTAGAAACCTGCTCGCCATCCACGTAAATGGCGACGCCGTCCTTATTAACGGTATACATGAAGTAGCTCCACTGGCCGGAAGGAATCTTATCGGAAGAAACCTGAACCGCTGCCTTCTCACCAGTCATCTCAAAGATGGAGTTGGAACCGGTGGTCTTGACCCACATGCCGATGCTAAAGCCATCGGTAATGCCGGAGAAGGTGTCAGAGGGGAGCTTCAAATAATTGGCCTTGGATTCATCCTCGTTGGTCACGGCCAGAACCATGCTCTTGTCGGCGTCGTTATAAGCGGACGCGGAACCGACCATGGCGCCGATGCCGAGGAGACTGCCGGAGTTCTTGGTGTAGAAGCCGTCGTTGGTGCCGAAGTTGTAGTTGTAAAGCGGGGAACCGCTGTAGGCTTCCGTACCCTCTGCGGCCTTATTGACACGGACGTTGAACTCCTTGATAGCCAAAGCGCCGTTGCGCATGACAACTGCGGTCAGAGTGGCGGTCTTGTTCTCGTCGGCGCGGGTGATTTCACCGCAGGCCTTGATGACAGACGCGTCGCTGGTGGCCCAGAACACGGTAGTGCCGAAGTCGCCGGTGCTGCGCAGGGGCAGATCAACAGAAGTGGAAGACGGCACGCTCAGCTTAGCCGCCGCGGCGTTGACCGCATCCACATCGCTGTCGCTGGTGGACAGGCGGGAACCCCAGATGGCGGAATTGTTGCTGCCATAAGCGGAGAAGGTCATGACCTGGCGCTTGAGGCCGGATTCATCCTGCTGCTTATAGAACACGCCCTTGTAGGTCACGCCGTTGATGACCGCGTTCATGTAGTAGGTGCCGTCGGTCATGCTCCAGGTGCCTTCGATGTCGCCGGTGATGGTGCCGTCGGCATTGAGAGTGACGAGCAGGGTATCCTGCATGTAGGAGCTGGTGAGCGTGCCGTGGTCGACAAATTCGTAGTCGCCCACGATCTCGTCGAGCGCATAGCCGGTCTCGGAAATCTTGTCGCCGGCGTTCTCGTAGACAGCCATAACCGGCCATCCCTCTTCGTTGCGGAACATCTGATGGATGCGATCCTGGAAGCTGCCGCCGGTCTCAAACCGCTGATGATAAATGTTATAAAGCTGGCCGTCCACCACGATCATGGAATCGTGGCCGCCGTGCTTATAGCCGCGGCTGAGATTCGAGAACTTATAGTTGCCCATGACCTTGACGCCGTATTCGTCCAGATTGGTCACGTCCTCGCCGACCGCACCGTTTTTGCCGGTGATGTCCACATAAGGACCAGTGACATCCTTGGAACGGAAGAGGCGCTGGTTGTAGCCTTCGGTGATCTGACCGTAGGTCACGTTGAGGTAATAGTAATCAGAGCCCGGATCGTAGACAATGTACGGGCCTTCGCCGCCCAGAGAGTAACCGCTCTGGATGCGGATGCCGAAGTAACGGTCAACTTGCAGGCCGGCCGCAGTGGTGCCGTCCTTACCCGGGTATTTGGGCATACCGGTGGCCGCGTCAATTTCCAGCAGCCAAGTACCGCCCGCGTGAGAACCGTACACCATCCACAGTTTGCCTTCCTTATCGGCAAAGATGGTGGGGTCGATACACTGGGGATATTCGGCCACGTTGTAAGTGCCGTCCGCCAGAACCCATTTGTTATTGAAGCTTTCAATGGTACCCGCCGCGATCAGCTCATCGAGATGGGTGTTGGTATAAATGGTGTCCACCGTGACGCCGGGCTCGTCCGGGCCGCCGCAGGTGGTAAAGCCGGAGTACACCACGTTGTTACCGAAGGTATACGGGCCGGTGATGGACTGAGAGGTAGCGAAGCCGATGACGCCGCGCTTATAGTTGGAGGACGCAGGATAGTAAATCATGTAAGCGCCCTTGGAGCCGTCCTTATTGACGTAATCCTTATTGTAGATCACGCTGGGAGCCCAGATAGCGGTGCCGTTGCCGGCATTGGTGGAACCATCCTTATGACCCGCGAAGGACAGGTCCAGGTTGGAAGCGATATCCGAACCATAAAGGCTCGTGCGTACGCTCGTCCAGTTAATCAGGTCGGAGGACTTGGCCACGCCCTGATTGGAACCGAAGACGTAATACTCGCCCGTGTCCTTATCCTTGACGATGGACGGGTCATGTACGGAAGAGCGGCTCTTGGAATCGGCCGGATCAAACTCTTCGGGCTGGTAGGCGCGCACGCTGACGGTGAAGGTTTTGCCGGAATCGATCCATCTCTTGGAATCGTCCGCGTATTTCACCGTGAAATTACGGATGCCGCGGCTGCCCACGCTGGTCATCAAAACCCAGCTGCGGGTGCCGTCGTCGTTCTCCGAGTAAAGCCGGGTGCTGACCATACCATTGCCGTACTCATTAAAGAGCGCGACCTGGGTGGTGCCCTTGCCGGTTACCACGGTCACCGGAAACAGCTCATTGACCGCCGCAGAAGTGGGGCCATTGGCGCTGATAAAGGTCGGTGCGTCGTAGTCCGGTTCCTCCGGCTCGTACTTATCCACGATCTTGAAGGAAACGACAATGCCGGTATCCACGCCGTCCGCCATAACCTTCAGGGTGCGCTCACCCATAGTGGCCAGGTTCAGGGTAATGGTCCAGGTGTTGGTTCCATCCCCATTGGGAGTGGAGACACGGTTGGAAACCAGGCCCGCGCCGGATTCATTGGCCAGGTAGACCTTTGCTGCAGATGCAGGAGCCTTCACGGTTACAACAATCGGATTGCTCAACCCGTAGACCTCCCGGTCGGCGCTGGCGGTATAGGAATCCGCCGCGAAAGCCATGACCGATCCGAAGCTCATCATGCTCACGAGCATCATAACGGCCAGAACCACAGACAACAGCTTTTTGAGTTTCATGTTTGATCCCCTTTCATTTTCTTTTCCCGCCGCAGCCGCCTCTCGCTTGCAAAAGGCAACATTTCTACATGCAACGGCTACAGCACGTAAATGGCAACCTCATCGAATGCAGAAGAAAAAATTGCACAAATCCGTCCTTTCTATCTATAAAATTTAATGAGGTTTTCCATGCATTTTTAGTGTACTACATCTTCATTTCAGAATAAAGCCAATTTTTTAGAAGAAAAAGACGGTTTTTTAAACGTTTTTTCTTCAAAGCTGGCATTTTCCGAACCGAAACACGTTTTCTCCTAGGTCCAGGATAATTCCGTCCATATCCCGCGCATAATTTCATATTTATGCAACATTTGTTACATACATGAACATACAAGATTCTCTCTGTTTTTTCCAGTGTCAAAAAATAAGTTCCGTTTTTTTGATGAAATCGGCGATTTTATTTCATTCATTTTCTACTTATGGAAAATATACGGAGAATTCAGCGTCTTTTTTTCCAATTTTCATGCACAGGATGGGAAAGCTCCGGCGTCCTTTGGCAGGCTTCCAAGCTTTTCAGATAACAGAAAAGAGCGACGTCCGTCCCTGAAAGAAAACGGCCTTTCCCTCCAAAGGTTCCCAGCATCTTCTTTGCCGCGGGTATGGTTTTTTGACGGCAGCCGTAGTATGATAAAAGAAAGCAGCCGCAAAACAAACGGCATTTGGAAGGTGATGACATGAAGCGCTGCATTGCAGAGTCTGGAATAGTTATATATAAATAAAACAGGAGGATTTCCATGACTATTCCAGAAAACAAATATCCGCGCACCTATGACCGCGAAACGGTCTATCTAAACAGAGTGATAACCAATCCCAACATTCAGGTAGGCGACTACACTTTTTATAACGATTTTGTCCACGACCCTGCCCAGTTTGAAACAAACAATGTACTCTATCATTACCCGGTCAACAAAGACCGGCTGCTCATCGGAAAGTTTTGTTCCATCGCCTGCGGCGCCAAGTTTCTCTTTACCAGCGCAAACCATGCCCAAAAATCCCTGTCCACCTATCCCTTTCCCATCTTTTTTGAGGAATGGGGGTTACCGAAGGAGCAGGTCACATCCGCATGGGACAACAAGGGAGACATCGTCATCGGCAACGACGTTTGGATCGGGTACGAAGCGGTCATCCTTTCCGGCGTGCACATCGGCGACGGCGCCGTCATCGGGGCCCGGGCGGTGGTGACTAAGGACGTGGCGCCTTACACGGTGGTCGGCGGGGTTCCGGCCAAAAAGATCAAGCTGCGCTTTGACGAGGAAACCGTCCGGCAGCTGCTCACGCTTCGATGGTGGGACTGGCCGGCGGAAAAAATCCAAAGGAACCTTTTTGCAATCACCCAGGGAAACCTGGAGCTTCTCACCGATTAAGTCTCTGCGAAACCTAATTTCGGCGCAAAAAAGGAGCAAAGCGACCGCTTTGCTCCTTTTTCTTTTTGGCTTAAAGCGTTTCAGAACCACCAGTTCTGCTGGCGGGAGATAAGAAATACTTTAGCAACCGGTTTGCCGGAAGGGGAAACGCTCTGAAGAAGCGCCCTTATATAAACGAGAGAAAGTACCGGCGATGCAATTTACCCGTTTACGGATGGCGGGGCATGTAATGCAATAATAGGATTCGATGCCCCTTCATGGCCTGCGCATACCACCAGTTCACTGATGGTTATGATTCTTTCTCCGGCTTTTTCTCAGGAACATCCGCTCCAGCCGCAGGATTTGCAGATGGAACAGCCTCCTTCAAACACCAGTTCTTCTCCGCACTGAGGGCAGGGATTTTCCGCGTCCGTTTGCGGCTCCTTCTTTTCTTCCGTCAGGCCCAGCTCCTCCTGGAGCTCCTTCCACATGTCGAGCAGGGCATTGCCCACCGCGATGGGACAGCAAGCTCCCTTGGAGGTATCGTGTTTGGTGGCGGTTCGCACCGCGTAGGAAGGACAGGAGCCGCAGCTGTAAAGCTGGTCGACAATGGTATGAATGTCACACCCGCTGCGGGCGGAAAGAGAGATCATCCGGGAAAGGCCGATCATAAAGTTGTTGCAGCCGCCGGTGGAGCCTTTGTTGAGATAGGTTTCCAGCAGCGCGCCGGTCTGCGGGTCAAAGAAGGCCGTACAGTGCAGGCTGCCGCAGCCGGTCATCAGCTTGCGCTTTTTGCCCACCACGTTGTTGCTGACCTGGACGATCTCACCCCGGCGCAGACCGGAGGGTTCCCGATCGGCCTTTTTCTCGTCCACCGTCAAAATCCCGGTGCGGCGGCAGCCGTCCCGGAAGATGGTGACGCCCTTGAGCCCCTTTTCCCAGGCAAGCTGGTATAGGGCCTGGGTTTCTTCTTCAGTAAATGAATTTGGTACGTTGACGGTAGAACTGATAGAGGCGTCGATATGCCGCTGCCACACTGCCTGCATATCGATGCGGTCCCGGTAATCGATGGTCTGAGCGGTAACGAACCACGCGGGCAGCTCCTCGTCGTCCACCATGCCATGGGCAGTGCGATACTGCTGGACAATGGGAGTATATACCTTATAATAGACGTCCTTGCCGTGCAAAGACTCCGTCTTTCGCTCGTAGTAATTGGCAAAGACCGGTTCGATTCCCCCGGAAATACCCAACATGGTGGATAGGGTGCCGGTGGGAGCGATGGTCAGAAGCTGGGAGTTGCGCAGGCCGTACTGGGAGACGAGCTGCGCCGTTTCTTCGTCTGCGTTTTCCTTGAAATAAGGGGTTTGCATGATTTCCGCCACGTTGCATCTGGGGTACGCCCCTTCCTCCTTGGCGAGAAGGGCGGACGCGGTCATGGCGGCGTTGCTCATAAGGCGTCCGATCCGGTCGCACAGCTCCACCGACTCAGGCGATCCATAAGGAAGTTCCAGATCAATCAGCATATCCGCGATTCCCATGACCCCAAGGCCGATCTGACGCCAGTCGCGTACGCTGTCCTTCTGTTCCTCAAGCGGATGCAGCGCAAGCCCCTCGTCGAGCACATCGTTGAGGGCTTTGACCGAAACCGCCACCGCCTGGCAGAAGGCTTCCTCGTCAAACTGCTTGTCTTTGACAAAGGCGGCCAGATTCAGGCTGCCGAGCAGACAGCTGCCGCCGGCCGGGAGAGGTTCCTCGGCGCAGGGATTCGTGCCGGCAAAGACGAATTCCTTGGTATTGCTCAGCAAATTCCAGCTGCAGATGCGGTCCCAAAACAGCGCGCCCGGCTCTGCGAAATCCCAGTTCATCCGGGCGATTTCGTTAAAAATCTCCCGGGCACGCACGGTTTTCGTAATGGTTTCGCCGGTAGCCTTGCGGGTAAAATGCAGCGTAAAATCCCCGTCCTCGGTTACCGCTTGCATAAATTCATCGGAAATACGCACGGAAATGTTCGCCTTGGTCACCCTGGTTAAGTCGGACTTAACATGGATAAACTCCTCCAGATCCGGGTGGGCGCAGTCAATGGAAATCATCAAAGCGCCCCGGCGGCCGTTTTGCCCGATAAGGCCGGTGACCATGGAATACAGGTCCATAAAGGAGACCGCGCCGGAGGTGACTTTCGCGGTATTGTTGACCATAGCGCCACGGGGGGCCAGGCCGGAAATGTCAATGCCGCAGCCGCCGCCGAAGCTGAAGGTGCGGGCGAGCTTTTTGGCGCAGTCAAAGATGGATTCCAGGCTGTCCTCCGGCGGGGTGAGCACATAGCAGTTGCTGTAGGTCACCTTCACGCCATCCTTATATAAGCCGCGGTTCGAAAGGATACGCCCTCCAAACAAAAACTTCTTTTGGGCGATGAGGTCGCGTACTTCCCCGTCCCCGCCGCTGACCCGGTCGAGCCATTCCTCAAAGCTCTCCTGCCGGTAGCAGTACTTGCTCTGCCAGATATCCATTCCTAACTGATTGTGTTCTCCCAGCCATTCCTGGACCGTCATACCAGTTCCTTCCCTTCTGTCTGCAAAACACGTGTATCGTCCTGTCCGTTTTTGCGGTTTTTTTGTTCTTTAATACGACGTTTTCGTCGCTTTGCTTCTTAGTATACCACTTTCCTGGCCCAGCGCAAAGACCCGGAATATTTTTTCACGTCCGCCCCTTGCCTGCGAGGGAATCTTTTGATTTTCAAGTACAAATACGGCAAAAGCCCCGGTACGCATGTGCGTACCGGGGCTTTTCTGGAGGCGCCACCCAGACTTGAACTGGGGAATCAGGGTTTTGCAGACCCGTGCCTTACCACTTGGCTATGGCGCCGTATAGGAATGGACGCTTCTCATCCACGTCTTGAATACCAGAAGCGTCCATTCATTTGGAGCGGACTACGAGGCTCGAACTCGCTACCTCCACCTTGGCAAGGTGGCGCTCTACCAGATGAGCTAAGTCCGCAAACTTGGTGCCTCCGGGCGGAATCGAACCACCGACACGGGGATTTTCAGTCCCCTGCTCTACCGACTGAGCTACAGAGGCAAATATGGCGACCCGGAACGGGCTCGAACCGTCGACCTCTAGCGTGACAGGCTAGCGTTCTAACCAGCTGAACTACCGGGCCATTTGTTTGGTGGGAACAACAGGGCTCGAACCTGTGACCCCTTGCTTGTAAGGCAAGTGCTCTCCCAGCTGAGCTATGCTCCCTTTTCCAAGTGTTCCCGGTGTTTTACCGGCGACTTGTATATATTACTATAAGTCGCGGGAATTGTCAACACCAAATGCAAAATTTTTCGGCAAGAAATTTGCATGAATTTAACAGCTCATTTTGTCGGCAGATATTCCAGTGGATATGGTTGTTACGCTTCTGATTTCGATTGGGAACGCGCATATCCGGGTATTTTTGTTCCCGTCTGTTCCCATGATTCATGATATGCGCATGGAGATAAAAATATACCAGTAAACTAAAAGAAGCATGTCCTTTTTGCCTTCGCGAAAAAGTAACCGGCCGCCGCATATTTGTTTTCTTGCCCGGTCATACTATTACCGCAATGAGAACAAACCAATTGCGTTTGCTTGTTCTCAACGCAAGAGTACCCGGCGGTTTATCCGCCGGGTACTTTCTTTTTCACACGCGGCTTTCCGCTTAGGCCGCATCAAGGACTTTTCACTAAGCCGGACCAAAGCTCTACCGTATATAAACGGTGCACTTTTCATACCGGATCGAATTCGAAGTCCGGCAGCACCCGTTTAAGAATCGTCCCTTCTGCGTGCTTCTTGATGCAGACTACCGGTTTAAGACAGGGTCAGCTGCTCACCAATGTCCTCCTGGGCGGGCAAGGCGCCGGTGGCCGGAATGTTCTTGGTGCGGTACCGGTCAGGCTTTGCGAGCATCCCTTCCTCATAGGGAACTACGGCTCCCATCCGATGATTTTTCTTCAGGGTCATCACCGCAACGCCGATGGTATCCCGGGTAGCCTTGGGAGAGATGGCCCCCGTGTGCACCAGGAGCATCCGGCGGGAGGAGGACTTGAGAAGCACTTCCCGGTCCTCGGACAGATAGAGAATGCCGGCTAAAGGAGACTTATCCGAATAAGCGTTTACCAGCTTCTTACGATTGGTCTTGGTGGCGTATTTCTCGAAGGACACCTTCGCCGCCTTGCCGTTCTCAAACACAAAAAGCATAAAGCCCGCATAATCCTTGGTGGCCACCAGGTAGATCACGTTCTCGCCCTCGTCCATCCCCAGCTTTGCGGGGATGTAGTCGCCAAGCGTGCTGATGCGGGTGTCGTCAAAGTCGGAAGCCTTGGCTTTGTAGACCTTGCACTGGTCGGTGAAGAACAGAAGGTCGGTGTTATTGGTGGCTTCCAGCGCCTGCGCCACCGCATCGCCCTCCTTGAGCTTATGCTCCGAGCTCATGCGCAGAGACTGGGGGGTGACCTTTTTAAAGTAACCTTCCTTCGTCAAAAACAAGTGAACCGGGTAATCGGGCACCTCTTCCTCGATCTCGAAATCCTTCACCTCGTAAAGGATTTCCGACCGGCGGGGCTGGCCGTATTTCTGAGCGATGGCGGTCAGATCCTTGATGATGATCTCTTTTACCTTGCGATCGCTGCCTAGAATGGCGGTGAGCTCTCCGATTTCCTTCTCCAGCTTCTCGGTTTCCTCCATGCGTTTGAGGATGTATTCCCGGTTTAGATGGCGAAGCCGGATTTCCGCTACATATTCCGCCTGGATTTCGTCGATGCCGAACCCGATCATCAGGTTTGGCACCACCTCCGCTTCCTCCTCGGTCTCCCGGACGATGCGGATGGCTTTGTCAATATCCAGCAGGATTTTGGACAGGCCCTTGAGCAGATGCAGCTTGTCCTGGGCCTTTTTCAGGTCAAAGGATACCCGGCGGCGCACGCAGTCACTGCGGAATTTCACCCATTCGTTCAAAAGCTCCCGAACGCCCATCACCTTAGGCGTCCCGCCGATGAGGACGTTGAAGTTGCACGAGAAGGTATCCTCCAGGGGCGTCATTTTGTAAAGCTTCTGCATCAGCTTATCCGGGTCTACGCCCCGCTTTAAGTCGATGGTGATTTTCAGGCCCGCAAGGCCCGTCTCGTCACGGATGTCCGCCACTTCCCGGACCTTCGCGCTTTTGACCAGCTCCACCACCTTGTCGATGATCGCTTCGATGGTGGTAGTGGGCGGGATCTGGGTAATGTCGATGCAGTGGCTCTCCTTGTCGTACTGGTAGACCGCGCGCACCCGCACACCGCCCCGGCCGGTGCGGTAGATCTTATCAAACCCGTCCCGGTCATAGAGAATGCGCCCGCCCAAAGGAAAGTCCGGTGCCTGCAGCGTGGAAGCCACGTCGTGGTCCGGGTCCTTCATCAGGGCGATGGTGGTCTCGCAGACTTCTCTGAGATTAAACGGGCAGATGGAGCTTGCCATACTGACCGCGATGCCGGTGTTGGCGTTGACGAGTACGGTGGGAAAGGCCGCGGGCAGCAGTGTGGGTTCCTTTAAGGTATTGTCGTAATTGTCCACAAAGTCCACGGTGTTTTTATCGATATCCCGGAAGAGCTCCTGGCAGATGGAATCGAGCTTCACCTCGGTGTACCGGGAGGCGGCGTACATCATGTCTCTGGAATAGGATTTACCGAAGTTTCCCTTCGAGTCCACAAAGGGATGCAGCAGAGTTTCATTTCCCCGGGAGAGACGGACCATGGTTTCGTAAATAGCGGCATCCCCGTGGGGATTTAGCTTCATGGTAGAGCCTACCACGTTGGCGGACTTGGTCCGCGGCCCGGTCAAGAGCCCCATTTTATACATGGTGTAAAGCAGCTTGCGGTGAGAGGGTTTGAACCCGTCGATCTCCGGCAGAGCCCGGGAGACGATGACGCTCATGGCGTAGGGCATGTAGTTTTTCTCCAGCGTATCGGTAATGGGCTGGACGACCACCTCCCCCGCTCCTTCAATGTACCCTTTCATGGCGGGCTTTCTCGGGGGCGTTGTTTTTCGTTTTCTCGGCGGCATACGGATCCTCCTTTCCCGTTAAGATACGTCGGCCATATCCAGATAAGCCCGGCCGAACTGCGAAATAAAGTCCTTGCGTCCGGGCAAATTGTCCCCCAGAAGCAGGTCGAACATGGCGGCGGTTTTTTCCACCTCGGCCGCCGTCACCTGAATGAGCCGACGGGTATCCGGGTTCATGGTAGTCAGGCTCATCATTTCCGGTTCGTTCTCGCCAAGCCCCTTCGAGCGCTGAAGGGTATACTTCACGTCCCCGATCTTTTGCAGCACCTCACCCTTTTCCCGGTCGGAATAGGCAAAATAGGTTTCGTCCTTAGTAGTGATCTCATAAAGAGGCGATTCGGCGATGAACACCTTTCCCTCGTCAATGAGGGTAGGCATGAGCCGGTAGAGCATGGTGAGGATCAGGGTGCGGATCTGAAACCCGTCCACGTCCGCATCGGTGCAGATGATGACCTTGCTCCAGCGCAGGGCGTTCAGATCAAAGGACGAAATGTCCTTATTGGCCTTGGTCTTGACCTCCACCCCGCAGCCGAGCACCTTGCAAAGGTCGGTAATGATGTCGTTTTTGAAAATGCGGTCGTAGTCGGCCTTCAGACAGTTTAAAATCTTGCCCCGCACCGGGATAATGGCCTGGAAATCCGGGTTTCTGGCCTGCTTGCAGGCGCCCAGAGCGGAGTCTCCCTCCACGATGTACACTTCCCGGATAGACGTGTCCTTGCTGCGGCAGTCGACAAACTTTTCCACGCGGTTGGACAAATCAATGTTGCCCGAGAGCTTTTTGCGGCTGGTGATGCGCAGCTTTTCCGCTTCCTCCCGGCTTCGCTTGTTCACAAGCACCTGACCGGCGATTTTCTCCGCGTCCAGAGGGTTCTCGATGAAATAGACCTCCAGCTGATGGCGCAGAAACTCGGTCATGGCCTCCTGGATGAACTTGTTGTTGATGGCCTTTTTGGTCTGGTTTTCATAAGAAGTCTGAGTGGAGAAGGAGGAAATAACCACAATCAGGCAGTCGGCCACGTCCTGAAACGTAATCTTGCTTTCCGACTGCTTGTACTTGGAATTCTGCTTGAGCCAGGCGTCGATCTGGGAAACAAAGGCAGAGCGCACCGCCTTCTCCGGCGCGCCTCCATATTCGAGCCAGCTGGAATTGTGGTAGTATTCCGCGGTGCAAACCTTGTTGGAAAAGCAGACGGCAGCGTTGATCTTCACCTTGTATTCCGGCTTGTCCGCCCGGTCCCGGCCCCGGCGCTCGGTCTGCCACAGCTGCACCCCGGTCATGGCCGTATCCCCGGCAAGCTCCGCCACATGGTCGGCAATGCCGTTTTCATAGAGGTACTCGTAGGTTTCAAACCCGTTCTTTCCCTCGTCCTTCAAAAGAAAGCGCAGCCCTGCGTTGACGATGGCCTGGCGCTTTAAAATATCCTGGTAGTATTCGAGCGGGATCGCAATGTCGGTAAACACCTGCAAGTCCGGGCGCCAGCGGATCCGGGTCCCGGTGGGATGGCGCGAAGACGCCGGCTCTTTCTGAAGCCCGCCCACGTTTTCCCCGCGCTCGAAATGCAGGGTATACTTTGTGCCGTCCCGGTAGATTTCCACGTCCATATATTCGGAGGAATACTGGGTGGCGCACAGGCCTAAGCCATTGAGGCCCAGGGAGAACTCGTAGCTTTCCGCATCCATATTGTTATACTTGCCTCCCGCGTACAACTCGCAGAAGACCAGCTCCCAGTTGAACTTCTCCTCCTTTTGGTTATAGTCCACCGGGATGCCGCGTCCGAAGTCCTCCACTTCCACCGAGCCGTCCCCATAACGGGTAACGACGATCTGTTTGCCGAAGCCTTCTCTCGCCTCGTCGATGGAGTTGGAAAGAATCTCGAACACCGAATGCTCGCAGCCCTCCAGCCCATCCGACCCAAAGATGACCGCCGGGCGTTTGCGCACCCGGTCCGCCCCTTTGAGCGAGGATATGCTGTCATTTCCGTACTCCTGTTTTTTCTTTGCCATGTTGCCTCCCCTTCCGGCATGAATTGCTTTTTGCCGCAAAGACGGCATGCATTTGATTTAGAAAAATTTTCCAGTATTCAAAACGTTCATATTTATTCAATTTACACCATTCCCGAAACTCTGTCAAGTATACCCGGGGTATGTCCCTTTTCATAAATGTGTAGCCGGCTGAAAACTCCGGCAATTTTACGGAAACAGATTGAGTGGAAACCGAGACTGTGTTAAAATGAGAGCAACCAATCGAGATTTGCAGCTATGATAATAAGAGTACAAATGCTCTTGATTATACGGGTGGGCACCTACCGGAAAGTTTAGGCCAAATATTTTCGGGAGGCATGTTGTATGATTTCTTATGTTTGGCCGATTGCACTGGTAGTAATATCAAATGTGATCTATCAGATTTGTGCAAAATCAGTACCCGAGGGAATGAATCCACTGGCTTCACTGACTGTTACCTATCTGGTAGGCGCAATTACAAGTGCCATTCTGTTCTTTGTGCTGAACAAGGATGGCAGCCTTGTCAGGGAGTACAGCAAACTCAACTGGGCTCCATTTGTATTTGGCATCGTACTGGTTGGGCTGGAAGTCGGATTCATCTATGCGTATAAAGCGGGATGGCAGGTTAGCACAGCGTCCATCGTTCAAAGCTCCTTTCTGGCGGTTGCTTTGATATTTGTGGGCTTCCTTCTTTATCAAGAGGCGCTCACATGGAATAAAATCGTCGGTGTTGTTATCTGCCTGATTGGACTGGTTTTTATTAACTACAAGTGATGTTCAAATTGCATTTTATCGGGGAGCTGCCTGTAAAGGCGGTTCCCCTTTTTCGATATTTTGACGACTGGTTTTGCAGAGCGCTGTTGCCAACCCCACTTTACAAAGGGAACGGGGCATCGTCACAAACGGCGCTGCTTTTACGCAGCGCCGTTTGTGAAAACCGGGCAGGAGGAGGTTTATTTTACGTCCACACCGCCGAACACCGCCACGCATTTGACGGTGATAAGGGGAAGGCTTTCATCGTTTGTATTGGGGGCATAATTGTCGTACCCGCCGAAGACCGGTACCCCGACAATCCGGATGCGGGCCTTGGCAGGCGCGTAAAGGTCAATTCCGCCGAAGACGGCGTTGAGCTCGATGGTGATATCCTGCGCGGGCACCGCATCACGCAAATTTAAGTCAATCCCGCCGAACACCGCCGACGCACGCATTCCTCTGAGGGAAGGACAGCGGTTGACGATCTCTCTGCCGCTGAACACGCAAGAGTAGGAGGGGAACTCATTGTCGTCCTGTTCCCAACCGGAACCGGAAGGCGCAAAAGACGGCGCTCCGGCACCGCTTGCTCCTTTCGGACGAAAGACCCAGCCGATGAGAAACCAGATCCCCGCCACCAACAGGATGACCGCCCAGAAGATAGCATCCGCCTGTTCGCCATGAATCCAGCCCCGCTGCCGCGCCAGCAGCCACACGCCAAGCCCAATGAGCAGCAGGTTCCAAACCCGCGGGCCATTGGTAAAGAGGCTGGAAAGCCCCGGAATGATCAGGAAAAGGGTCCACCAGCCTTCTAAGGACACCGCACCCCAAAATCCAAACGCCGCACCCAAAAGCAACACCGCTGCACCGATCAGGACCAGCCCGACCAGTACTCTGCCGACATTTCGTTTCATCGCGCACACTCCATTCGTTGTATCATTGTTTTCCGCTTCGGTTTTTTCCGCCGCAAAGCTGCTCTTTCATTTTTATGAGAAAACGGCAGGAACCATCTCTATGTTCTTAGTTTATGATAGCAAAAAATAAGAAAAAACGGGAGTACGATTCCGTGCTCCCGTTTTTAACCTTATTTTGCGTCGTTTTCGTCCCCGTCGCCCAAGGTATTGTTCTTCTCGGAAGCTTCGGAACCCAGATAGTTCTGCGGCCCGGCCGCTTCTTCCACCTGCTTGGGCTCGGCTTCCATAATGGCGCGGAACTCCTCTCCGGAAAGCTTCTCTCCGCTGAAGAGGGCCATGGCAACCTCGTGCAGCTTCGCCATATGATCGGTAAGGATCTTCTCGCAGTGGCGGTAACCGGTCATAACGATGTTGTGCACTTCGTTGTCGATCTTGTTGGCCAGCTCCTCGGAATACTCACGGGTGTGACCGAAGTCGCGGCCCAAGAACACCTCGTTCTGGCTGGAGCTATAGGAAATCGGGCCGATGGTATCGCTCATGCCGTACTTCATAACCATCTTCTTGGCCATATCGGTGGCACGTTCGATGTCGTTGGAAGCACCGGTGGAAATGTCGCCCAGTACCACGGCTTCCGCCACCCGGCCGCCCAGGAGGCTAACGATCTGCTCGTTCATCTCCAGCTTGGTCATGTGAGCCTTATCCTCTTTGGGCAGGGACATGGTGTAACCGCCCGCCATACCCCGGGGAATGATCGAAATCTGATGGACCGGGTCCTGAGTCGGCAGGAAATAGGAGGCGATGGCGTGGCCCGCCTCGTGATAGGACGTGATCTTCTTATCCCGCTCGTTGACCACGTGGGAACGTTTCTCCACGCCCATGACTACCTTGATGGTGGCTTCCTCCACCTCGGCCATGGTGATGGCCTTGAGGCCCTTGCGGGCGGCCAGGAGCGCCGACTCGTTGAGCAGGTTCTCCAAATCCGCGCCGGTAAAGCCGGAAGTGGTTTTCGCAATGGTAGACAAGTCCACGTCCGGGGCAATCGGCTTGCCTCTGGCGTGTACCTTCAAGATTTCTTCTCTGCCCTTGATGTCCGGGTAGCCCACCATAATCTGGCGGTCGAACCGGCCCGGACGCATCAAGGCGGGGTCCAGAATGTCCGCGCGGTTGGTGGCCGCGATCATGATGACACCTTCGTTGGCACCGAAGCCGTCCATTTCCACAAGCAGCTGGTTTAACGTCTGCTCGCGCTCGTCATGGCCACCGCCAAGACCCGCGCCGCGCTGACGGCCCACTGCGTCAATTTCGTCGATAAAGATGATGCACGGCGCGTTCTTCTTGGCCTGCTCGAACAGGTCACGCACACGGGATGCACCCACACCCACGAACATCTCCACAAAGTCAGACCCGGAGATGGAGAAGAACGGAACGCCCGCTTCGCCCGCTACCGCGCGAGCAAGCAGGGTTTTACCGGTACCGGGAGGGCCCACCAGCAGCACGCCCTTAGGCACGCGAGCGCCCAGCTCGTTAAACTTGCGGGAGTTTTTGAGGAAGTCCACGATTTCCCGGAGCTCTTCCTTTTCCTCGTCCGCGCCTGCCACGTCTGCAAAGGTGGTCTTGCGCTTTTCGTCCGAAACCTGCTTGACCTTGGCCTTGCCGAAGTTCATGGTTTTCGAACCGCCGTCGAGCCCCTGGGTCATCCGCCGCATCATAAAGACGTACAAAAGCACCATGGCCACAATCAGAATGATGGTGGGCAGGAAGCTTAGCAGCCACGGCATATCCGACGCAGGCTGGTATTCGTATTTCATCTGGTCGGCGGGAGCCTTGCCTTCGTTGTACGCTTCGATGTAAGGCAGGGTATCTTCCCGGAAGATGGTCAGGTTCGCAAGCTTATAGCTGATTTTTTTCTTGGTGCCGTCTCCCTCGTTGACGATCATCTCCATGTTGCCGTTGCCGGTGTCCACCACAAATTCGGAAACCTTCTCGTCTTTAAAATACTGAAGGATTTCCGAGTATTGCAGGGTTTTCTGCGGCGTGGACATCAAAAACATGTACACCACAATGATGATCAAAATGGGAACGCCCGCGTAGATTAGCAGATTCCGGACATGTTTATTCAAGTATTTATTCACTCCTTGCGCCTTTTTGACAGGCGTAATCTCTCAATTACGAGTCAATGAACTCTGGCTTCAATACCCCGATAAACGGGAGATTGCGGTACTTTTCATTATAGTCAAGCCCATAGCCCACAATAAACCGGTCCTCCACCAGGGCCCCCGTATAATCCGGGAACACCTCGCTTAAGCGCCGGGCGGGCTTGTCGAGCAGAGTGCAGATTTTAATGCTTGCCGGGTTTCTCGCTTTTAGGGTTTTGAGTATATAAGAAAGGGTCATGCCGCTGTCAAGAATGTCCTCCACGATCAGCACATCATAGCCCTCGATTGGCTTTTTCAAATCCATGAGAATCCGGACCATGCCGGAAGGCTTGGTTCCTTCGTAGCTGGAAATCGCCATAAAGTCCACACAGCAGGGCACGGTAATGGCGCGCATCAGGTCCGCGATGAACATAAACGACCCTTTTAATATCCCTACTATAAGTAAATTCTTTCCGATATAGTCCCGGCTTATTCTCTCGCCCAGATCACTGACGATCCGCATAAGCTCCTTTTCATCAAAAAGAACCGACTCCACGTCCTCCATCATAAGCCATCTTCCTCCCTAACGTCAAGTAGCAGCAGGGAATTCGTTTCCCCCGTCGTTCTTACCCGCCGGTCGCATCCGAATCCTTCGACCCACACGATTCCTTCGTCATCCTCCACCACGACGACCGCATCCCGGTCTTTTGGCGGGATGTTCGCTTCCTGAAAGAGCTTTTTCAGGGATTTGGTGCAGTTTCGCCTGGAAAGGGCGAACTTGTCGCCGGGCCGGCGGTTTCGAGCCCGTAAAGTTCCCTTTATTTTAGCATAGTCAAGAGCATGATAAAATAAAAAATTGTAAACATTCTGCTCGTCTTGTTCCAATTTCTGCGTGCAAATCCAGCGTCCGCCCACTTTGGTTTCTCCCGGGACGGCAAGGGCCGTGACCGGCAGGAACGGTTTTTCCTGCCCATCCTTTTTTCTATCAACCGTCAGCCGGCCGTGCCGCACCGTCATACGCACGCCGCCGGGCAAGTCCGTGCTTCCTCCTTTCAGGAGAATCCCGGTAACCGCCGGTTCATGCGCCGCGCCTATGGACCCGCCCGCTTCCTTTGCCACCCGCGCCAAGGCGCGAAACCGCAGCGGAGACGGCAGCTTTGCCAAAGCGGCGGCATCGAACCCGTCGTCTTTTTTGGCAGCCGAAAGAGCGTTTTGTGCCAGGGTTTCCAAGAGCTCCTCTTCCTCCCGCAGAAACCGGGTCATGCGGGAAATCCCGGAAAGCAGGCTTGGATTGAGGCTTTTGAGCACCGGCGTCACCGAAAGGCGAAGCTGGTTGCGGGCAAATTCACCGGAAAGATTGGAAGAATCGGTCACATAAGAAAGGCCATGCGCCTTGCAGTAGGCTTCGATTTCCGTGCGTTCGCAGAAAAGCAGCGGGCGGATGATCCATCCCCGCACCGGCGGAATGCCGCACAGGCCCTTGAGCCCCGTTCCCCGTGTGAGATTCAAAAGAACGGTTTCCAGATTGTCGTCGGCGGTGTGAGCGGTGGCAAGTACGGCGCCGTGCTTTTTCGCCTGCTCTTCCAAAAAGGCGTAGCGGAGCCGCCGGGCGCATTCTTCCACCGATTCGCCGGTGTTCTCCGCTTCCCCCATGACGTCCACCCGCGTGCTGAAAAAAGGGACCGACCAGGCTTCGCAAAGGGTTCGGCAGAAGGCCTCGTCCCGGTCCGCCTCGTCCCCGCGCAGGCCGTGGTTGACATGCCCCGCCAGCACCGTCAGCTTTCGGGTTTTCCGAAGCAAAACGAAACGATGAAGAAGCGAAACCGAATCGGCTCCTCCCGACAGGGCGACCAGCACGGTTTCGCTTGCAGAAAGCATATGAAACTGCTCGAGGGTCTTCATAAACTTATCCATTGGGCCGAATAAACTCCTGGGTGGTAAAGCGGGTGAACTGGCCCTCCCAGTGGAGCGGCACCGTTTCCACCGCGCCGTGGCGGTTTTTGGCGATGATGAGCTCGGCGGCATTGGGATTGTCCGACTGGCCGCCGTCCTCCCCGTCCTTATAATACGTGCTGCGGTACAAGAACATGACCACGTCCGCGTCCTGCTCGATGGAACCGGAATCGCGCAGGTCGGCAAGCTGGGGTCGGTGCTCCGCCCGGTGCTCACTGCCGCGGGAGAGCTGGGCCAGCAGCACAACCGGCACGTCCAAATCCTTGGCCATGACTTTCAGGGTCCGGGTGATCTCGGAAACCTCCTGGACCCGGTTTTCCGTACGCCGGCCGGTGGTCATCAGGCCTAGATAGTCGATCATCACCAGGTCCACCTGCTTCATCCGGCGAAGCTTCGCCTTGATTTCCGGCACGGTGATGGTAGAGGTATCGTCAAAATAAATGGGGGCGTTATGCAGCATGGAAGCGGCCATGGAAAAGGATTTCCACTCCTCCGGCGACAGCCGCCCGGAGGTCAGCTGCGGCCCGGAAATGCGTGCCTCCGAGGAAAGCATACGCATGACAAGCTGCATGCAGGACATTTCCAGAGAAAAAAACGCCACCGTTTTCTTCTGCTTGACTCCCACGTTATAGGCGAGGTTTAGAGCAAAGCTGGTTTTGCCCATACCGGGGCGGGCACCTAGAATGAGCAGGTCCGACTTATTGAAGCCGGTGAGCACCGCGTCCACCCCGGAAAGGCCGGTGGACAAGGGCGCGAATTCCCCGGTGGTGTCGGTGGAGAGCTTTTGCAGCCGGTCGTAGGCTTCCACGATGACGTTGCCGATGTGCCGCAGTTCCCCCGTGTCCCGGCCCTGGCGGATGTCGTAAATCCGCTGCTCGGCGCTATCCAAAAGCACGTCGGCGGGAGTCTGCCCGTCGGCGGCCGTGTCGATGATTTCCCGGGACGCCAGGATCAGGGTGCGGATGTCGTACTTATTGCGTACAATCTCCGCATAGGTCATGACGTTTGCGATGGACGGGACCATCTGGGCGAGCTGGGTCAAGTAGGTTTTGCCCGCCGCGTCGTCATACACCTCCGCCGCCGTGAGCGCTTCGAGAACGGTGACAAAGTCCACCGGCTTCTGAAAGTCCTCCAGTGCGCACATCTGGGCGTAGATGGCCCGGTGCTGGGCCAGGTGGAAATACTCCGGCTTTCGCAGCACGCTGCGCACCCGGGAAAGGCAGGCGCTGTCCAGCAAAATAGCACCCAGAACCGACTGCTCCGCTTCCAGGCTATAGGGCAGATTCAGCCCGTCCATCCCCAACGAATTTGACGCCGCACACATAAATTCCGGTCCCCTCCTTTCCTTCTCATTTATGCACCAAGATGCAGGCGGGGGAATTCCCCGCCTGCATCCGTCTTTTCAGTTTTGTCGCCGTGCCGCTGATTGCACGGCATCGTTGTTTATTCGCCTACGAGCACGTAAATGTCCGCGGAAATGCCGGTGTAAAGCCGGACCTGGGCTTCATAGGTACCGAACGCCTTGATGTCGCCGTCCATGGCGATCTTGCGCTTATCGATCTCCACACCCAGCTGCTTGCCCAGCGCCTCGGCCACTTCCTTGGAGGTCACCGAGCCGAAGAGCTTGCCGCCCTGGCCCGCTTTGGCGGAAATCTTCACCGTCTTGCCGGCAAGGGTTGCCGCCGCTTCCTTTGCCGCTTTGATCTCCATTTCCTGGCGGTGTTTCGCGGCCTGCTCTTTATTCTTAAAGTCGTTCATCGCCTGGGCGTTGGCTTCCATCGCCAAACCCTTCGGCAGCAGAAAATTGCGGGCGTATCCGTCGGACACGTTTACAAGCTGCCCGGCCTTGCCGGAACCCTTCACGTCCGCCTTTAAAATCACCTTCATACCGATTCCCCCTGTGTTAAACTTTCGCCGGCAGCTTTTTAACCGCCCGGCTCGCCTGATATACGTCAATGGCCTCCATCAGCTTTTGACGCGCTTCGGCCAGGGTCATCCCCTGCAGCTGCGCGCCCGCCATGGTCAGATGACCGCCGCCGCCGATGGCTTCCATAATCAGCTGTACGTTGACCGCTCCCATGGAGCGGGCGGAGACGAACACCGTCCCATTCTCCCGGTAAAGGACAAAGGAGGCGTCCACCCCGTCGATGTAAAGAAGCTCGTCCGCCGCCTGGGCGGAGCAGATGCGCATGTGCGGCCCGCTCCCGTCCGAAGCGGAGATGGCGCAGGACTTGTACACCTGCGCGCCGGACACCAGCGCCGCTTTTTTTTGATAGGTGTCGATGCTGCTGGAGAAGAGCTTGCGCACCTCCACCGTATCCGCCCCTTTGCGCCGCAGATAGGCGGCGGCCTCAAAGGTGCGCACGCCGGTGCGCAGGATAAAGTTCTTCGTGTCCAGCATAATGCCCGACAAAATCGCCTCCGCCTCAAACCGGGTCAGAGAAGAGTCGTCGGTGTATTCCAGCAGCTCCGCCACCATTTCGCTGGCGGAGGAAGCGGCCGGTTCGTGAAAGAAGATGACGGCGTTGTCTATGTAATCCACCATCTTGCGGTGATGGTCGATGACGACCACCGCCTTGCACATCTGGTAAAGCTCTCTGGACTCGAGAAAGTCCGGCCGGTGGGTGTCCACCACAATCAGCAGCGTCCGCCTGGTCACCGCGGTCAACGCCGCTTCCGGCGAAAGGAGAAGCTTGCCCATCCCGTTTTCATCCATGCGTTTGGTTAGGGCTCCTGAAAGGGAGGTTTCCCGGTTTAGCACGATGGACACGGGCTTATTGTGGGTTTTCACCATCCGCGTCAGCCCTACCGCCGCGCCCAGACAATCCAGGTCCGCGGCCTTGTGGCCCATGATCAGCACGTTTTCACTGCCGTCGATGAGTTCCGCCAGAGCCGACGCAATGATCCGGCTGCGCACCCGGGTGCGTTTTTCCACGCTTTTGGACACGCCGCCGTAGAACTCGTACCCCGCCCTGGATTTGATCGCCGCCTGATCGCCGCCCCGGCCGAGGGCCATATCCAGCGCCTGCCGGGCCATTTCCTCGCATTCACGCAAGGTATCCCCGCCCCGACCGATGCCGATGGACAGGGTGGCACTCATGCGTTCGCCCACCGTAACCGAGCGGACCTCGTCGAGGACGGGAAACCGGTTGTCGATCATCTCCACGAGATGCCGCTCCTCCATCACGATCAAAAACCGGTCGCTTCCGATCTTGCGGATAAACCCGGTGGTCATCCCCATCCAGCGTTCCAGAAGGGTTTCGATCTGAACCGCCAGCTGGGCCCGTTCGCTTTCCTTGGCGTACTGCATGAGCTCGTCCATATTGTCGAGCACAATAAGCCCCACCGCCGGGCGGGACAGCTGATATTCCTCCGCCGTCAGCTTTAGCACCGTATCGTCGATGAAATAGAGCATATACATACCGTCTTCCACCGACGCTTTTCCGCCATAAACGGTAAACTGGCGGCTGCCTACCTTCACCGGAGTCGCCTTGCCCACCAGGGTATCCGGCGCATGGTCCGGCAGGACCCGGCGAAAAGGCACCTGAAACGCATCCCGGTTTCCCAGCACCCGTTCCCGAAAGAGGGCGTTATAAAAGACAATGTGCCCATTCTCTCCCAGCACCACCATGGGCAGCGGGAAGGTGGCGAGCACCTCCCGTTCGGCGCTGCCCATGGTGGACGTGAGCTTTTGCAGGTAGCGAAACAGTTCTTTTCGCACCCGCGCCATATGAATCAGGGTAAAGGCAAGCGCCAAGACAAAGACGGTCAGGCAGCCGAAGAACACCCGCCGGTCCCAAAACCAGCTAAGCCCGGTAAAGAACCCCAGCAGGCAGAGCAGCACCACCGGTACGCTGTTGAGATAGCTAAGTCCTTTCTTCATGCCGTTTTCCCCCGTTCCTTGTACGCTTACCGCCCAGGTTTTCTGCTAGATTTCCATGATGACCGGCAAAATCATCGGGTTGCGCTTGGTGCGGTCAAAAATCAGCTTGCTCAGATCGTCGCGCACCCGGGTCTTGATGTTGCCCCATTCGCGGATGTTGTGGTCGCTGCAGTCTTCCAGCGCGGTTTGAACCTTGCGCTTGATGTCGTCCATCAGGTTCTCCGACTCGCGTACATACACAAAGCCTCTCGAGACAATGTCCGGCCCGGAAATGATGTGCCCGTCCATCGAGTCGATGGTAGCGACCACCACAATCAGGCCGTCCTCGGCCAGATGCCGCCGGTCACGCAGCACGATGCTGCCCACGTCCCCCACGCCGATACCGTCCACCATAACCCGGCCGGCGGGAACCGTTCCCACGTCCTTCATGGTGTTGCGGGTGAATTCCACCACCTTGCCGATGTCCGGCGTAAAGATGTTCTTGACGGGAATGCCCATGCTTTTGGCAAGGCCCACGTTCTTCTGCAAATGCTTCTGCTCACCGTGGACGGGAATGAAAAACTTGGGCTTGGTAATGCCCATCATGAGCTTGAGCTCTTCCTGGCAGGCGTGGCCGGACACATGCACCTCGTACATCCGCTCGTAGACCACCTCACAGCCAAGCTTGAGAAGCTCGTCAACCACCTTGCCCACCGTCTTTTCATTGCCGGGGATGGGGGTGGCGGAGATAATGATAAAGTCCTCCGGGCCCACCGCCACCTTACGGTGGTCGGAGAAGGCCATGCGGGTCAGCGCCGACATGGGCTCGCCCTGGCTGCCGGTGGTGATGAGGACGATTTTTTCCTTGGGGTAATGGTTGATCTGGTCGAGATCGATGATAATGCCGTCGGGCACCTTCAGATACCCAAGCTCCATTCCCACGCTCGCCACGTTTACCATGCTGCGCCCGGAAAGGGCCACCTTGCGCCCGTAGCGGGCGGCGGCGTCGATGATCTGCTGGACCCGGTGAATGTTGGACGCAAAGGTCGCGATGACGATGCGCCGGTGTTCGGCCCGCTTGAAGAGCACGTCGAAGCTTTCGCCCACGCTGCGCTCGGATTTGGTGTACCCGGGTCGTTCGGCGTTGGTGGAATCCATCAGCAGCGCCAAAACTCCCTTGCGCCCGTATTCCCCGAACCGACCCAGGTCGATCATTTCCCCGTGAATGGGGGTGCAGTCGATCTTAAAGTCGCCCGTTTGGATGATGACGCCGGCGGGAGTGGTGATGGCGAAAGCCACCGCGCCCGGGATGGAATGGTTGACATGAATGAGCTCGATGGAAAAGCAGCCGAGCTTAATGACCTGTCCCGGCGCGCAGACGTTGAGCTTGGTTTTGTTTAAAAGCCCGTGCTCGCGCAGCTTGCCCGCCACCAGGCCCAGGGTCAGCTGGGTGCCGTAGAGGGGGACGTTGAACTTCTTGAGCAGGAAGGGCAGCGAGCCGATATGGTCCTCATGACCATGGGTGAGCAGGATACCGCGGATTTTGTTCTTGTTGCGTTCGACAAAGGTGAAATCCGGGATCACTAGATCCACGCCCAGCATATCCTCGTCCGGGAAAGCAAGGCCGCAGTCCACGATAAACATATCGTCGCCGCACTCATAGAGAGTCATGTTCTTGCCGATTTCGTTGAGGCCGCCCAGAAAATACACCCGCACCGGCTTATCCTTGCCGTCCTTGCAGATGGCCTTTGCCGCCACATCTTTCCCGCGGGGTTTGGCCGCCGCGGCCGGGCGCGGGCCGAAACGGGATTTTGCCTTTCCCTTTTCCGGCGCAGCCGCCTTTTTCTCCGGTTTCTTTTTGGAAGCCGGCGCCTCCAGTTCCTTTTTCTCGATTTTCTTTCCCTGGCCTGCGGGCTTTGCCCGCCGCTTGGGTTTGGGTTGGCTCGGCTTCGGTTGGGTTTCCGCCGCCGGAGCCAGTGTTGTCGTTTTTTCGTTTGCCACTCGATAACCTCCATATTTTTTCAAAGGGAAGCACAGCAAACCAAACCTGTCCGTTTGTCTTGCGCGGCCAGGTGTGCTTTGTCGACTATCCTAATGGTTCCGTACACATTTTGCATGTTTGTCTTCTCCCCGCCGAAGGAGAAATTTGCATCGGTTATCTTCAGTATTCCCCAAAAAGCCGCCTGTCGTACACGGTGAAAGGAAAAATTTGAAGTCCGTAGGTTCTCCATCCGGCCGGAACCCGCAAACCCGGTCTGCGGATATAAAAACAGCCCGTTGCTGTCAAAAGTCCATCTCAGTTGAGTATAAAACGGTAGAACGAATCATTTTGTCAGAAAGGAACGAAGCCCTGCAATAAGTAAAAGCCGGCGTGAAAAAAACGCCTGGCGCAGGGGAAAAGCTAGAAAATCCGTGTTGATTTCTCCTGCTGTATCCAAAAAATGCAACATGTATATTGTTTTATTGTACCTGCCGGCGTCCTTTCTGTCAAGGACGCCGGCAGGGATTCCCGATTGTACATAGATTCTTTACAAATCAAACGTCCGTATTTCGTTTGACGCATTCTGGTTGCGGATCGCCTCCTGGAACCCTTCGCACAGTTCCATCGCCGTCTCGAAATTGGCGGCTTCGGCGAGGATTTTGAAGCCCTTGCCCCGTTTGGCCGGGCGCACCAGCACCTTTCCTTTCCCCATGCTGATGAGCACCCCTTCGGCCGCGTCCCCCCGGTAGCCTTCTCCGGCCAGCCGCTTGAGGGCCCGGCCGGGATTGCCTTCCCAGGGAATGCTCTTTTGAGCGATGGAAAAGCCGGGGATCTGCTCCAAAAGCGCATGCAGGTTGGCTTTTCTCTCCTTTAAAATCCGAAGAAGCTTTACCGCGCACATCATGCCGTCGCGCACCCAGGGCTGCTGCTCCGCCAAAGCTCTCGCTTCCTTATCGCAGGCACCGGTGGGGCAGTCCAGATACCGCAGCACCCGCCGCCCTTCCCGCCCTGCCAGATGGTCGATGGCCCAGGGCGCCTCATAGGGCAGGGCCACGTCGTTTCCTTTTTGAAATTCGTCCCAGCAGCACAGGGTGAGCACCTTTTCGGCCCAAACATAGCCGGTTTCCTCATCGGCCGCCGCCAGCCGGGTTCCCGACGCGCCGATGTGCAGCTGAAGGCCCGACTCCACCGTACAGCCAAGACCGAACAGCACCTCCCGCAGCACCCGCCCCGCTAAGGGAGAAGCGGACTTAACAGCGGCGTTCATCCCGGAAAGGCCATTTGGCGCATATTCCCTGAGCGCGAGCTTATACTGTTCGAGAATGCCGGGCACCGGCTCGGCTTCCCGGATTTCCTCGTAGGCGCAGCGGGAAAATTCCCCACGCTGCATACAGGCGTCCAGGTCCCGCTCCATGCTGCGGGGCAGGGGCAAACCCTGGCCGGTGCACAGAGCCAGGCGGGTTTTGAGCCCGCCGGAGACAAAGATGCCCATATGCGCGCCGCACAGCTGGGTGCCGTAGCGCAGGGCCGATTCGAAGAGCTCGCCGAAATCCAGCACTCCCGCGCCGGTGGACTGGATGCCGGAAATGAGCGCCCGTTTCATCATCCTCGAACATTCGTCCGGCAGCCCGGAAACAGCCGCAGTCTTTCCTTTGAGCACGGTGCCGACAGCGGCGCCGAACCGGGCCATAAATTCCGGCGTCATTTCCACGCCGGTCTCGCCGGACACGCCGTCGTCGTCAAAAAAGCCGGAGCGCACGGTGCCAAACTGCAGGTTCACCGCCGCCACGGCGCCTTCCTCCACCCGTTTTCCCGGCCAGATGCGCACGCCCGGGCGCACCGTGGCCCCTTCGCCGACCACGGCGCCAGCGCCCAGAGCCGCGCCCTCGTAGACGGACGCGCCCCGTTTGACGGAAGAATTGGCGCACAACAGAGCGCCCGTGCAGGCGGCCCGGTCCCCCAGGTAGCAGTCGCGCAGCAGCACCGCCCGCTTGACCTTGGCGCTGCGGCCGATGCGGCAGCCGTCCTCGATTACCGTGTTCGGGCCGATAACCGCTCCGTCCCCCACGGTAATCCCCTCGCCCAGATAGACGGGCGGGATGATCTCATAGTCCCCTTTGGGCAGGGCGCCGGCGCAGTAGATGCCGGTGGCCTCCTTAGAGGGCATAACGCATCGGACCTTGCCGTTTAAAATATCCCGCTGGCAGGCTAAGAAGGTATCCAAATCTCCAATGTCGCACCAGTAGCCGGCGCAGGGGTAGGCGCAGACGGTCTGACCCATGGAAAGAAGCTTTGGAAACAGGTTTTTGGCAAAATCGTAGCTCTCCCCGTCCGGGATCAGATCGAGGATTTCCGGGTTTAGCAGATAAATACCGGTGTTGGCCGTGTCGGTGCTGGCCTGGGCCCAGTCCGGCTTTTCTAAGAAGCCGGTGACCGTACCGTCCTCCTTAAAATTCACCAGGCCGTATTCCCGCGGGTCCTCCACCTGCTTAACCAGGATCGTGGCCGCCGCCCCCCGCTCCTTATGAAACCGCATGGCGGCGGACAGGTCGAAATCGCACAGCGCGTCGCCGCTGATAACCAGAAACGGCTCATCAAAGCCCTTGGCAGCGTTTTTCACGCCGCCCGCCGTGCCCAGAGGCTGCTCCTCTTCCACAAAGGTCAGGTTCATCTCCCGGTACCGCCCGGTTTTTCCGTCTGAGCCGAACCGGCGGGTGATGGCGTTTGGCAGATACCGCAGGGTAACGGCGGCTTCGTCAAAGTCGTTTTGCAGCAGCAGGTCCAAAATATACTCAAAAATCGGCCGGCCGCACAGCCGCGCCATGGGTTTTGGAAGGTCACAGGTAAGAGGGCGCAGCCGGCTTCCCTCTCCTCCTGCCATGATTACCGCTTTCATTTCATCAGACACCTCTTCGCATAAATACATTCGGTACGGTCGCCCATGGGCAAACTCGTACGGATAGTATTCCCGCAAAAAGGGAGCCTTCATACACCTGTTTTTCTCCGGTATGCATCCCATAAAGGATTCCCATATGTAGAAAAAATTATGAATAGTTTGTGAAATTTGCCAATTGTATATCGAATATCACTTCTTTTATACTGATTACAGTACAAAAAGGAGGGGTTATAATGTCCAGCACCGTTTCGAAAGTTTGTAAAATCAGTTCCATCATCGTAGGCATCCTGTGCTTTATCGGCGGCATTGTCATCGGCAATGTACTTGGCGGCAGGGATTTCGACTTTGTTTCCATGATAACCGCATGGATCTGCAGCTTCCTGTTTTGCCTGTTCCTGTTCGCCATCGGTGAGCTCATTGATCTGTTGGTGGCGGCGAACAACAATTTAATCGTCCTCGCCGAGCAGCAGGAAGAACTGGCTTCCCGTTCCTCCGCGCCCGCTGCCTCCACTTCCCCGTCCGCTTCTCCGGCGCCTGCCAGCGGCGACTGGGTCTGCAAGAAATGCGGTATGCACAACAAGGCCGACAACCGGTTCTGCCGGGACTGCGGCACCTACAAATAGTGATTTCCCTGTTTTTCGTCCGGCGGCAGGAAACTCTTGCCGCCGGGCCTTTTTTTTGTTATAATGAATCCTTACCAAGACACTAGGAATTGCCGCAGGCGGCATGCAAAGGAGTCGCTGCATGGAAAAAACAAAAAAACAAGTTGAGATTTTTACCGACGGCGCCTGCTCCGGGAACCCGGGGCCGGGCGGATACGGGGTCGTTTTGCGCTATGGGGCGGTAGAGAAAGAGCTCAGCGAAGGCTTTCCCGCCACCACCAACAACCGCATGGAGCTTTCGGCGGCCATCGCGGGGCTTTCCGCCCTCAAGGAGCCCTGCCGCGTCACCCTTTACAGTGACTCCAAGTACCTCATCGACGCAGTAGAGAAGGGCTGGGCCAAAAGCTGGCGGGCCAAGGGGTGGAAACGCTCCAACAAGGAGCCGGCTCTCAACCCGGACCTGTGGGAAACGCTGTTGAATTTGCTGGAGCGGCACGAGGTAACGTTCGTGTGGGTCAAGGGTCACGCGGGTCACCCGGAAAACGAACGGTGCGACGCGCTGGCGGTAGCGGCGGCAAAAAGAGCGGCGGGCGGCTCCAGCCGGTAACGACTTTTGGACGCGTCTTTCCCCGATTTTATGGGATTCCTCCAGTATTGATGGAGGAAAACCGGTTTCTTTTATCGAAACCAGCAATTGAAATATATACTTTTTTAGTATACAATTTAACCATACACAAAGGACCGCGCGAATATGTCCGTCTGGTCTTCTTGTTCGGGCAGGTATGTTTCGCTTCTTTTGTGCAAACCATAAACCAATGAAAAGCAAAGCGGGCGGTTTTTTGCCCGATACTTCCTTTGTCCTTTGGCTGTGCGGGACGTTACGCTGCTTTCTTTATTTTATTGCCGGCGCACAGCGGCAGAATGGAGTTTCTGTTATGGATCGTTTTGTCTACGCGGACAATGCCGCCACCACCCGGGTGTCCGATTCGGTGGTGCAGGCGATGCTTCCCTTTTTTACTGAACACTACGGCAATCCGTCGAGCCTTTACCACATTGGCCAGGAGGCTCACGCGGCCGTGGACGAAGCCAGGGAAAAGGTCGCCAAGGCTCTGGGCGCGGCGGAGCAGGAAATTTTCTTTACCTCGGGCGGATCGGAAGCGGACAACTGGGCCATCAAGGGCGTGGCCCGCAAGCTGGGCGCTCAGGGCAAGAAACATATTATTACCACGAAATTCGAGCACCACGCGGTGCTGCATACGGTGCAGGCTCTGGAAAAGGAAGGGTTTGAGGTTACGTACCTGGATGTGTACCACAACGGCGTGGTTCATCCCGAAGACGTAGCGGCCGCCATCCGGCCGGACACGTGCCTGGTCACCATCATGTACGCCAACAACGAAATCGGCACCATTCAGCCCGTTCCTCAAATCGGCCGCATCTGTAAGGACAAAGGGGTCCTGTTCCACACCGATGCGGTGCAGGCCGTGGGCCAGGTGGAAATCGACGTGAAGGACCAATGTATCGATCTTCTCTCCCTGTCGGGGCATAAACTGCACGGGCCCAAGGGCATCGGCGCTCTCTACTGCCGCCGTGGGCTTCGCCTTCCCAACCTCATCGAGGGAGGCGCCCAGGAATCCGGGCGCCGGGCGGGCACGGAGAACGTGCCGTCCATCGTGGGCCTGGGGGTCGCCATCGAGGAAGCCTGCCGGGACATCCCGGGCCGGACCCGGGAAATCAAAAAGCTTCGCGACGCGCTCATCGAAGAGGTGCTCAAAATCCCCCGCTCCCGCTTAAACGGGGACCGGGAACAGCGCCTGTGCGGCAATGCGAACTTCTGCTTCGAGGGCATCGAGGGAGAATCCCTCCTCCTGCTTCTGGACTTTAACGGGGTGGCCGGTTCCTCCGGCTCGGCCTGTACCTCCGGGTCTTTGGACCCCAGCCACGTACTGCTGGCCATCGGCCTTCCCCACGAGATTGCCCACGGTTCCCTGCGCCTGAGCTTGGGGGACTATAACACCATGGAAGACGTAAGGCACATCGCAGAGGTTCTGCCGCCCATCGTGCAGCGGCTGCGGGACATGTCTCCTTTGTGGGACGAAATCATCAAAGCGGAGAAAGAATCCAACTGAGAGGAGTTTCGAGTATGGCATACAGTGAAAAGGTAATGGATCATTTCGCCCATCCGCGCAATGTGGGTGAGCTTGCCGACGCAAACGGCGTGGGCGAGGTGGGCAACTCCCGCTGCGGGGACATCATGAAGATGTTCATCAAGGTCAAGGACAATGTTATTGAGGACGTGAGCTTCAAGACCTTCGGCTGCGGCGCGGCGGTTGCCACCAGCTCCATGGCCACCGAGATGATCAAGGGAAAGACCCTTGACGAAGCCCTGAAGCTGACGAACAAAGCGGTGATGGAGGCGCTCGACGGGCTGCCGCCGGTAAAGGTGCATTGCTCGGTGCTGGCTGAGCAGGCCATCAAGGCCGCTATTTCCGACTATTACACCCGCATCGGCATCGACCCGCTGCCCATCGTCGGGGAAATCGGGGACTGCGAGGCCTGCCACGTACATTAATCCAAAGAAAAACGCCCCGGTACTCTAGTCCGAGTACCGGGGCGTTTCTTGTGGCGTTTCTCAGCGGTCGGCCGGTTCCACCCGGGAGGCTTCCAGCACCTTTCCTTCAATCAGGCGGTAAACCCGCTCCACATCTTCGATGTCCTCAAAGGCTCTGCCCTGCAGGGGGTTCGTGCTCCCATGATAGGACGCGGTTCTATTATAGTAGAAATTCCTGGGAAAAAAGTAGATGGTTCCCCGGTCGTCCTTGGTCTGTTCTTTTTCCAAAGTTTCGATGTTTTGGTACAAAAGGAACTGGGTGTTTTTCCGATACAGGAACAAAAGCCGCTGGTCGGTCACCACATAATGGGTAGAGCTAAGACTTCTCGCACGGGAGACAAACCGCCCGAAAAGCAGGTAAAGCCCCACCAGGATAAACGGAAGCCCAAACAGCGCCATAATAAGCGGACCGCCGCCTGCAATCACGGTATACTCCCAAAAGCCCGCAAACCCGCACCAAAACAAACTAAACGGGATCAAAAACACGTCGCTCTTTTGCAGCCGCACGCCCTTTCTGGGCGCGCCTTCCCAAAGGACATATTCTCCCGGCTGCAAAGCGTTTCGCACCGCCTGGTTGTAGGAATCCTCCATGTCTCTCCATCCTTTCCCGCTTATCCTAGGCTGTCGGCCTGCGAATTCCCCAGGAAAAAGCAGAACTTTTTTCATAAGGATACTACAGCCGGGCAAAAACCGCAAGAAAAAACGGTCGGCAGTCAAAATCCGTTTGCTAGAAGTCGTGCCTGGAGCCGCCGTTTGCGCCAATTTTTTCATAAACCCGGACGATGGCTTCGACGCACTGAAAATCGTCTAAGGTCTCATCGTCCAAAATGGCGCGGATTTCGTGCAGCGCCAGCATGCACTGCATATGCGCCAAGTCCCGGATGGAATCGTCCAGATTCTCAAAGCGCACGGACACCTGATACCGGGCCAGCAGGTGGAGCAGAATTTCCCTCTCGAAATCCATTCGTCTATTCCCTTTCAAAAAGCTTTTCCACGGGGACGTGAAGCTGGTCGGCAATGGCGAAAAGCAGGTCGAGGGAAACCCCCGTGCGCGCGGATTCAATGCGGCTCATATGGGTGCGGTCGATGTTCAGCTGTTCGGCCAGCTCCATCTGGGTCAGCCCCCGCGCCCGGCGGTAATAGGCGATATTCAGCCCCAGCCGCCGGTACTTTTCCCACTGGTATGGTTCCATCCGTCCCACCTCTCCTAGATTTTACTAGAATTGGGCTGGGAATGAAACGGACTGGAATACCACAAATGAGGCTTCACAGGCCCCAATCATGGTCTGTTTGGGAAAAGCCAGAAATTTCTTGTGCAGTTTCGGCCAGGTTCTCGGCCATGGCTGGACCCAAGACCGCCGCGACGAAAGGCTGGGTGCGTCCGCCGCCGGGCGGCTTTTGCCCGGCCAAGGCTTTCAAGAACGGCATTTCCCGCCTTTTGTGGCGCATCCCAGTCTTTGCCTTCCCAAAACCACAACCGGTTGGGGTTTCTTTTGCCTGTTAGGGAATTGACAAACTGGTCGAATTGGGCGATAATAAGCTATTATATGTGTATTCAAATTCCCGGTTGATTCGGAAAGGAGCAGTCTAAACATGGGCGATACCTTAGCAAAAAAGATCATCAAAGCGCACCTGCTCAGCGGCGACACCACCGTAGGCAGCGAAATCGGTCTGAAAATCGACCAGACGCTGACCCAAGACGCCACGGGCACCATGGCTTATCTGGAATTCGAGGCCATGGGCGTGCCGCGGGTGAAGACCGAGCGCAGCGTCGCGTATATCGACCACAACACCCTCCAGTCCGGCTTTGAAAACGCCGACGACCACCGCTTCATCCAGTCGGTGGCCAAAAAGCACGGGATTTACTTCTCCCGTCCCGGCAACGGCATCTGCCACCAGGTGCATTTAGAGCGGTTCGGCAAGCCCGGCAAGACCCTCATCGGGTCGGACAGCCACACCCCCACCGGCGGCGGCATCGGTATGCTGGCCTTCGGCGCGGGAGGCCTAGACGTGGCGGTGGCCATGGGCGGCGGCCCGTACTACATCTCCATGCCGAAAATGGTGCGCATCAGCCTCTCCGGCAAGCTTCGTCCCTGGGTTTCGGCCAAGGACGTGATTCTGGAAGTGCTTCGGATGCTGTCGGTCAAGGGCGGCGTGGGCAAAATCATCGAATACGCCGGCGAGGGCGTCAAGTCCCTGACGGTGCCTGAACGCGCCACCATCACCAACATGGGCGCGGAGCTGGGCGCCACCACCTCCATCTTCCCGTCCGATGAGGTGACCCGGGAGTTCCTCAAGGCCCAGGGCCGCGAGGAGGACTGGGTGGCGCTCTCTTCCGACGAGGACGCTGCCTACGACGAGGAGTACGCCATTGATTTGAGCTCTCTTCGCCCGGCGGCCGCCATGCCCCACAGCCCGGACAACGTCAAGGCCGTGGAAGACATCGGCAAAATCAAGATCGATCAGGTCTGTATCGGTTCGTGCACCAATTCTTCTTACTTAGACCTAATGCGGGTAGCGCGCATTTTAAAGGGCAAGACGGTCCATCCGGACGTAAGCCTGTCCATCGCTCCCGGCTCCAAGCAGGTGTACAACATGCTGGCGAAAAACGGGGCATTGGCGGACATCATCGCGGCGGGTGCCCGAGTGCTCGAATGCGCCTGCGGCCCCTGCATCGGCATGGGCCAGTCCCCCAATTCCGGCGGCGTCTCCCTGCGCACCTTCAACCGCAACTTTGAAGGCCGTTCCGGCACGGCGGACGGCAAGATTTACCTGGTGAGCCCGGAGACGGCGGCGGTTTCCGCCATCGCCGGCGTGCTCACCGACCCGCGCGAGTTGGGCGAGATGGTTTGCATCGACCTGCCCGCGGAATTCCTTATCAACGACAACATGGTGCTCGCCCCCGCTCCGGTGGAGGAAATGGACACGGTAGAAATCCTGCGCGGGCCCAACATCAAGCCCTTCCCCCAGTCCGAACCGCTTGCCGACACCATTGCGGCCAAGGCGCTTCTCAAAGTGGGGGACAACATCACCACCGACCACATCATGCCCGCGGGTTCGAAGATCCTCCCCTACCGTTCCAACATCCCCTATCTGTCCCAGTTCTGCTTCGGCGTGTGCGACAAGGAGTTCCCTGCCCGTTGTAAGGAAGAGGGCAAAGGCATCGTGGTGGGCGGTTCCAACTACGGCCAGGGCTCTTCGAGAGAGCACGCGGCGCTGGTGCCGCTGTACTTAGGGGTCAAGGCGGTCATCGCCAAGTCCTTCGCCCGCATCCATGCGGCAAACCTGATCAACGCCGGCATCGTGCCGCTGACCTTTGAAAAGGACGCGGATTACGATGGGATTGACCAGATGGATGAGCTGCGCCTGCCGGATATCCGCAAGGCCATCGCCGAGGGCGGCGAGATTGTGGTGGAGAATCTGACCAAGGGAACCAAGTTCCCGGTGCGCTGCGAGCTGTCCAAGCGCCAGCGGGAGATGCTGCTGGCCGGCGGCCTTCTCAATTACACGAAGCTTCAGGCGGAATAAGCCTTTCTATTTTGAGCCAGGAGGAAACACGAATGGAAGACAAAATCACGGCAGCCCTAGCAAAATTTGAACAGGTCATGCGCGCCCAGCTCGAACGGGTCGAGCGGATGAAGGCGGACAAGGAGTTCACCGATTTTGAGCACCTTGAGAAGCTGATCATCGGCGTGTGCGGCGGGGACGGGATCGGCCCGATCATCACCAATGAAGCCGCCCGGGTCCTCGAGTACCTCCTCAAGGATGAGGTTGAGGGAGGCAAGGTGGAATTTCGCACCATCGACGGGCTGACCATCGAGCACCGCGCCGAAGTGGGCAAGGCGATTCCCGATGATGTGCTCGCCGAGCTGAAGAAATGCCATGTCATCTTAAAGGGCCCGACCACCACGCCCCGTGCCGGCGACCCGTGGCCCAACATCGAGTCGGCAAACGTGGCCATGCGCAAGGAGCTCGACCTGTTCGCCAACGTCCGCCCGGTAAAGGTGCCGGAAAAGGGGATTGACTGGACCTTCTTCCGGGAGAACACGGAAGGCGCCTATACCTTGGGTTCCTGCGGCGTCAACGTGACCGACGACCTGGCGGTGGACTTTACCGTTACCACCACCCAGGGTACCGAGCGTATCGCCCGCCTTGCTTACGACTATGCCCGCAAGAATAAGAAGGAGCGGGTTTCCATCATCACCAAGGCAAACGTGGTCAAGACCACCGACGGCAAGTTTCTGCGCCTGTGCCAGGAGATCGGCAAGGAATACCCCGAGATCATCACCGACGACTGGTACATTGACATCACCACCGCGAAGCTGATCGACGAAAAGCGCCGAACCGATTTCAAGGTATTTATCCTGCCGAACCTCTACGGCGACATCATCACCGACGAGGCAGCGGAGTTCCAGGGCGGTGTGGGCACCGCCGGCAGCGCGAACCTGGGCAAGCATTACGCCATGTTCGAAGCCATCCACGGCTCCGCCCCCCGCATGATGAACGAAGGCCGCGGCCAGTACGCCGACCCCTGCTCCATGCTGCGCGCGGCGGTGATGCTGCTTAGCCACATCGGCCGCCAGGAGAAGGCGGACCTGCTGGAAAAAGCGCTGGACAAGTGCATGTACGAAGAGAAGAAGTACGTCATCACCGGACGGGATACGGGCGCTACCTGCAGCCAGTTCGGCGAGTACGTAATGCAGACCATCGAGGCAATGCAGAACTAATCCCAGGCGGACAAAAAGGCACGGCCCGGGCCGTGCCCTTTTCCTGCAACCCCACGGCTATCAGAACAAAGGATGAGAAACGATGAGCAACAAACGGGAAAACATCTCCATGTCGGTAATTCGGCGCCTTCCCCGGTACTACCGGTTTCTGGGGGATCTGCTCAAGCACGGGGTCACCCGCATTTCGTCGCGGGAGCTCTCCCAGCGCATGGGGCTGACCGCCTCGCAGATCCGGCAGGACCTCAACTGCTTCGGCGGGTTCGGGCAGCAGGGATACGGGTATATCGTGGACCAGCTGTACCGAGAAATCGGGAAAATTCTGGGGACGGACAAGCGCCGCCGGGCGATCCTGATCGGTGCGGGCAATTTAGGGCGCGCCATCGCCAACCACATGGCGTTTGAAACCCGCGGGTTCGACCTGATCGGCATTTTCGACCAAAATCCCAACCTCATCGGCCAGGTCATCAAGGGAATCCCGGTGCAGGACAGCCGGGGTTTGGAAGAGTTTTGCAGCCGCAATCATCCGGCGGTAGCGGTGCTGTGTATCCCGAGAGAATCCACCCATGAGATGGCAACCCGTCTGACCAGGCTCGGTATCAAGGGGTTCTGGAACTTCAGCCATTACGACCTGTCGGTTCATTTCCCTGATGCGGTCATCGAAAACGTTCATCTGGGGGACAGCCTCTTGACCTTAAGCTACCGGGTTTCCGAGCTGGAAGCAAAAGAATAGGCGCTTTTTGTGCCGGTACACCGGATGCAAAAACGCGGGACCATGATGGTCCCGCGTTTTTGCATTTTTTATTTCTCTCCCGCTGCACAGAGCTCCCGAAGCTTTTGCTTGAGCGCATCTTTTGCCACTCTGGTTTTAATAAAAAGAGGAAGAACGCAAATCCCGCTTATGACAGCCGTAGGGACGCAGATCCAGACCCCATCCGTGACCATATCGAAAACCAGTTTCTTTGAATTCTCTAATATAGGTAAAAGAAAAAAAGGCAGAAAAGAATACAATAGCAACAAAAATGGGATAGCTGCGATCACAATGGAAAGGATAATCGCCACAGTCATTTTCGTGTATGTATAGGAGATGGTATCCCCTACAATCTCCCCCTTTAACACCGTTACCCAGGAATTGCGGATACACGGAATGCAGTAGAAATAAAACGAATGCTTTTCCAACAGTTTTCCCCGGAAGTCCCGATCCTGATGAAAAGAACAGGAGGTATCTATCTGTTCCAAAAAGCGTTCCTGAAATTTTTCATGCGTAACCTCTAATAGCATAGACTCTTTTTTCACGAAAATACTCCCCTTTCCTGTTCCATCAATTCATAATGCTAGTATAACACAGAAGTTTCCACCGCAAAAGAGAGAAAGAAAGCCACCGAAAACAGTCGGCTGCCTCCTGTTCGAATAAAACCGCGGGCAAGCGGATTCCTTTTGGATTTTACGCGGGAACGATTTTCCCTTTGAGAATCGGCAGGGCAAAATACGTCCGGCTCGCCGCGCAAAGGCCGTGCTTTTGCATCACCTTCCACAGCTTTTCCGCCTTTTCCTGTTCCATCTCGCACAAGGGCAGACGGCAGGGCCCCACCGGCACGCCCATAAACCGCAGGGCCTGCTTGACCGGAACGGGATTGACGTCGGAAAACAAGGCGCCGATCAAGTCCAGATACTGCAGCTGCAACGACGTACTGTGCTGGACGTTGCCGTCCCGGTAGCTCTGGCAAATATCGTGGACCACATGGGGCAGCAGGTTGGCCAGCACCGAAACCACGCCCTTGGCGCCCAGAGAAAGGGACGGGGTGATCTGGTCGTCGTTGCCGCAGTAGAGGTCCAGCCGGTTGCCGCAGCGGGCGGCGATCTGAGCCATCTGGGAGACGCTGCCGCTGGCTTCCTTGATGCCGACGATGTTCTCTACCTCGCATAGCCGCACACAGGTATCCGGCTGGATGTTCACGCCGGTGCGGGAGGGAACATTATAGAGGATAACCGGCAGGTCGGCCGCCTGGGCACAGGCTTTGAAATGCTGATAGAGTCCCTCCTGGGAGGTCTTATTGTAATAGGGAGTTACGTGCAACAAAGCATCCGCACCCGCCTTCTGGGCGAGCTTGGACAGGCTGACCGCGTGCTGGGTGCAGTTGCCTCCCACGCCGGCGATCACCGGCACCCGGCGGTTTACCACCGCGGCGGTAAACCGGATGACCTCCAGATGTTCCTCATCGGTCATGGTGGAGGCTTCTCCGGTGGTCCCGGCTACGACGATGGCGTCGGCATGGTTTGCAAGCTGGTGCTCCAGCAACGCGTTAAGTATGTGGTAATCAATGGTGCCGTCATCCTTCATGGGGGTGACGATGGCGGTGGCACAACCTCGAAACACGGTCTTTTTCATGTGAAACCTCTCGTTTTTTGAAAATTTCCTTTTGGTGCAGGTGGCGTGCCTGCTGGTATCAATATAGTCCTGTGAGAGGAAAAACTCAAGAAAAGATCTTATAAAGAAACCGGCTTAGATGTTAAGGCCGTGTTCACACGGGAAGGTCCAAAACCAAGTAAAGCACACCGCCCAAAGCGCCTGCTCCCAGCATGACAAAAATCGGGTTTGGCTTCCACTTGCGCAGCACAAAGAAGCCGGCTGCAAAGAGGAGGACTGCAACCCAGTCGGTGGACGCCAGGCGGATTTCCCCGCCCGTTCCCCAGAACGACAGGGTCAGGATGGACATACCCGCCGCCGCGATCAGCGCCACCACGGCCGGGCGCAGCCCTGCAAGCACTCCCTTGATCAGCGACAGAGACCGGTATTTGTAATAGAGCTTTGCCAGAATGAGCACGATGATGCACGAGGGCGCGACACAGCCCAGCGTAGCCACGACGGCGCCGCCGATTCCGCCCACCCGGATGCCGACAAAAGTAGCGGCGTTGATGGCGATGGGGCCGGGCGTCATCTGGGATAGGGTTACCACATCGGCAAACTCTCCCAGGCTCAGCCAGCCGTTTATCTCCACCACCTGCTCCTGGATCAGCGGCATAGCCGCATATCCGCCGCCGATGCTGAAAAGCCCGATCTGAAAAAAGCTCCAAAAAAGCGCAAGGTAGGCCATCATCCCTTCTCCCCTCCCTGTCTCTCTCCGTAAAGGGCGCGGCCCGCCCCCAGCAGGCCGCAAATGAGCAGAATCAGGATCACATTCCATCCGAGCAGATAGGCGGCGGCAAATGCCCCGAGCATCATGAGGACGGGAAGGAGTTTCTTTTCCTTGCCCACCTGGATTGCCATCCCCACCACCACATCGAAAATGACCGCCGCCACTCCCGCCTGCATTCCCTTGAGCACCGCCGCCACCACCCGGTTGGCGCGAAAGGCGGCGTAAAAATAGGATAGGACTGACAGAATCAGCAGGGGCGGCAGGACGGTTCCCAAAATCGTCACCAGCGCTCCGGGAATTCCGGCCAGGCGATATCCGATGAGGATGGAGGCGTTGACCGCAATGGCTCCGGGCGAGGACTGGGCGATGGCGATCAGGTCCAGCATTTCCTCTTCCCCAATCCAGCGATACTGCTCGACGAACTTCTTTCGCATCAGCGGAATGATGACATAACCGCCTCCAAACGTGAAGGCGCTTAAAGCAAAGGTGGAAGAAAACAGCTTCCAATAAAATGCGGGATTGTGTTTCATGAAGCTCTCCTTTTTCGGATACCGATTCGCCGGGCCGGTCGAATAACAGGGTTCCTTATGTACCATCGTTTTCTTTCCTGCCCGGCAGCATTTTTCGTCCGCCAGGCTATTTCTTTATTATAATCCAATTTTGAAAAAAGCAACCGCATCTTCGTGTAAAGGAAAACAGCGGACGGCTGCTGCCGTCCGCTGCCGTGTGTCAGCACGGTTTTACAAAATCCTGCAATTGATCTTCCATCTGGGTCAGGGGAATTGCGAATTCCACCACGCCAGCGGAATGCGCGAACAGCGTGATTTCCGGAATGAGAATCACCAGAGAGTCACAGGTCAGATAATAGGGCTGGTTTCTTGCAATGCTCGTAAATTCTTCGATTTGCTCGCCTACAAGGCCTCTCTCCTCAATCTGCCGGCTGATTTCTCCATTGATGGTTTCCAGAGCTCCGCTGTCTGGCTTGAGCAGATCCATCAGTTCCAGTTTCTGTCCGGTGGTGCTCAAAAAGGTAAACCCTTCTTTTGTGGTCCGCCCGTTTGCGCCTCCGGTATACAGATATTCGTGGATGACCAGGCTTACGATGCCGCCACCGTTTCGAGCCGTTTCAAAGCCGATTTCCCCATCGACAGGGTCGCCCTTTTCCATGGCCGCTTTCACTTCTACCTTGGCACGTTTGGCCTGTTCGGCCAGCATCACATTCAGACGTTCCTGGGCTTTTTCATCGCTCATACAGGTCAGTCTTGGATAGGATACCGAAAACTGTGCCCTTTCGCCTGTCATTTCTTCCTGAACCGATTGAATCCGCACGTTGGATTCGGCAGCGAGAACCGGAGTTCCCGCCGCCATCATAAACACCGCTGCACACAATACTGAGATTGCTTTTTTCACAAAATCTCCGCCCTTTGCGCTCGGGCTTTTTTCAAGCTGCTATTGATGCGGCGGTTTTCCGCCGCATCAATAGCATGTCCGCCATGCTTGCCTTAAACCGTGTCAATGGATGGATAAGAAGATGAAAAAATCAGGCAGCGCATTTCTTTGTCGTTTTATTGAATCAAAAAAATCAGAACGAAAGCCGTTTTTTCGTTTGCACCGCCGCAAGCGAAAAAACGGCTCGTTTTGCGGTTTTTGACGTATGGTTGCCTTCCGGGAACCATCGCGAAAGAAAGCGGTGGCTAGCTCACGCCTTGCTACGAAAGCCTCGTGCCGGCCGTCTGCACGATTTGCCCGTCACTTCGCACGAATGCCGCCTCGATTCCCAGCCGTTCGGCCAGCTCCATTCCCCGTTCTTCCCCCAGGCAGAACAGCACCGTGGACAGCGCGTCCCCATCCACCGACCGGTCGGTAACCACCGTCACGCTGGCAAGCCCATTCTCGATGGGATAGCCGGTTTTGGGGTTGAGCAGATGATGGTAGCGCTTGCCGTCAATGGTAAACCCCCGTTGGTTGACCCCGGAAGTCACCAGAGATTTGTCTTTTACCGACACGGCGCCAAGCTGGCTATCGTCAAACGGAGACTGAATCCCCACTCGAAAATCCGTCCCGTCCGGTTTGCCTCCCAGCACATAGATATTGCCGCCCAGATCGAGAATGGCACTCTGTACTCCCTGCCCGCGCAGCAGGTCCGCCATCCGGTCGGCGATGTACCCCTTGGCGATGGACCCCAAATCCAGCTGCGCACCGGGTACGGTGAGAGTCACGGTTTCGCCGTCCACATTTACGCCCCGGTAATCCACCGTTTTCAGGGCTTCCTCCATCTGCCCGCTCGCAGGGAGCGACGGTTCGTCAGCCCGGAAATCCCACTGCTCGGACACCGCGCCGATGGTGATGTCATACCCGCCGTCTGCCATGGCGCAGTAGGAGAGGGCCGTTTCAATCAGCCTGGCGGTTTCTTCGGATACGGCAACCGGCTGCCCGCTTGCGTGGTTAATCCGCCACACGTCGCTTCCTTCCTTGGTGCGGCTCAACAGGTTCTCATACCGCCGCCCCAGCTCCATGCACTGGGTAAGCAGCGCCTCGTCCTCCTTGTCGTAAATGGTGACGGTGACGACGGTGTCAAACAAAAAGTCCTGCCGCCGGATGGGCTCATGGGGAAGGCGGCTGCAGCCCGAAAACAGGGCTGCAAACAAAAGTACAGCCAAACATCCGACCGCCCCAGCTTTGTTCCTCATCGCAGCATCCTCCTGAATCAAATGCATCCGTACAGCGCCAGCGCCGCACGGATGCATACCGATTTTTTTCGTTTCTTGTAACCTTATTCGTCTTCATCCCCGGTATCGATGACAATGTCTTCAATAGAAAGGACGCTGAGCTTTTCTTCGTCAAACGTGATGGCTAAGGCTTCGCCGTAGGCCGCCATGTCTTCTTCCAGAGAACCGCCGGTATATTGGCTGAGAATTTCCGCACGGTTTTCATTGATATAGGAAAGCATCTGCGCGTCGGTAAACCGTACAAAGAAATAGATCATGTTGCTGGGCGCGTCGGGAACCAGCAGCGCCTTGCCCGGCGCGGTGGCAAAGAACTGTTCTTTGATTGCATCGGTCAGATTGACCGCATTTTTCGAATTTACCCAGGTTTCCTTGTTGCTGCTCTTAGGCTGGGTGGAATCGGCATTCATCCGGCTTGCCTCCGCCGCAACCACATCCGCCCAAGTCATCCGGCCCTCGTTGACCCCGTCCCGATAGCCTTCAAAGGTTTCCACCAGCGCGGCGTTCTTTTCCTCCGCCCCGGAAACCACAGCCGCATTTTTGAGCACCCACATATAGTTGGCCATCAGCACATTGTCTTTGACAAAATCTAAAAGCTGCTCGTCGGAAACCGCCTCGGCCCCGTCCTTGCCATACAGAGCTTCCAGCAGGATGGGCGGAAGGGACTTGTAGTAAATATACGTTTCAAAGCTTTTCTTTGATACGTTGTTGGGCTCATAATAAAGAGACGCGCCGTTGGTGGTCCACTGGCTCTCGGCGCTCTTTTTTATGCTCTCCTGCTGTTCACTGGAAAGCGGGATTTTCCCCAGCTCCCTCAGCTTTGCTTCCACTCCGATGTAATACCGCAGCTGGGATTCGGTCTGCTCTTTGATCCATTGGGGCGCAGGCTTTCCGTCGATGGTTTGGTTAGTCATGTCGTCCGCGTTTTCCACATATGCCATAGCGTTTCCGGTGTTATCCACCTGGAACGCGCGGTAGACGCCAACGGAAACGGAGTTCTCCACACCCGTCACCGCGATATCGTCCTGTCGGATGCGGTCGCATCCGGTTGCCGCCAGCGCGAGGATCAACGCCATCACCGCTGCGGCAGCACGTTTACATAATTTCAACGTTTTCCAACTGCCTTTCTCAAAATGTTTCAATTTTGATTATACAACACAATCGAAAAAATGTCTATCATTCCCAACAACTTTACAAACCATTCATTTATTTATACATAAATTTGTATAAGTTGTCATGATAACAGCAGCCACCATCGGCTTTCAGCCAAATTGGAACGCGAAAAAAATGACGAAATTCGAATTCCATTTGAGATTTTTTGTATATATATGGGTAAAAATTGCTGCCGCTTACGTGAAAAACATTGTTATTTGTCTGCCAATATGCTATAATTTTTGCATTCTTTCCAACTGTACCCGATTGGAGCTCCTAGATTTTTCACCAACACCAAAGAAAAGGATGATGCGGCATGTCTCTTTTTACCGTAGGAAAGGATTTTCTGGGGATATTCTATAATTTTCAAATGTTTCTCTCCAAGCATTTGCCTTCCCTTCACTTATCTACCATTGAGTTTTCCCTGCTGTTTATGCTCTATCATACCAACGGCACCAGCCAGGACGAGCTGTCAAAGCTGACCTATCTGGACAAGGCTACTGTTTCCCGGGGCATCAAGTCCTTGGAAGAAAAGGATTACGTGTTCCGAGTCAAGGACAAGGTGGACAAGCGGGTCAAAAGCGTCTATTTGACAGAAAAGGCATACGAAAAACGAAACCAGATCGACCAAATAGTCGGAGATTGGTATTCCCGCATGATGAAAGGGATCCCCGAGCTGCAGGCGGCGCAATTTTTCGATACCCTGGGAGCCATCAGCCAAAACGCGGATTCCATTGCGGCCGATTTGTGTTATCCTGTTCATATAGCTGCGTCGGCCCCGGTAAGTGAACCGACTTATCGGGTCTGAGATAAATTCGGATGGTATGCAAAAATCCCCCGGCTTTTCGAGGGGGTGCCGTTTGGTACGGCACCTGCTTCCTGACCCGGCTGCCTGCGCCAAAGGACGCGTAAAGGCAGCCGGCGGGACCCTCTTTTGCCGGGAGGTTTCCATTTTTACAGGGCGTCCGGGAAGGAAAGGGCAACCCTGGACGCCCGGTATTTAATCTGTCCTGGATGACGCGGGCAGCCGCCTGTTCGAACAAATGGATTTGGCAGGCCACAGACGGCTCTCAATCCCGCGCGCCGGACAGTTTTTTTAACACGTCCTCTTTTTTAAGAGGCGGAACCCAGCGTTACCTGCAGATCGATGGACTGGCCGTTGCGGTAGACGGTAACGGTGACGGTGTCGCCGGCAGAGCACTTGTTCTTTTCGCTGTTGAGCATCTGATAGCTGGAAATCTCAACACCGTTGAACTTGGTGATGATATCGTTTCTCTGGATACCCGCGTCGGCGGCAGGCGAGTCCACCGACACCGAGTAAACCACAACGCCGGCCGGATAGCCCATGCGCTGCAAGGTCTGGGCGTCATAGCTGGAGTTGGCGGTGATGCCGATGTACGGAGTGGGGGCATTCTCATTTTTAATGAGGCGGTCGCAGATTTCGACCACTTCGTTGACCGGGATGGCAAAGCCCATGCCTTCGAAATTCTCGCCGGCCATCTTGGAGTTGTTGATGCCGATGAGCTGGCCGTTGATGTTGACCAAAGCACCGCCGGAATTGCCGGGGTTGATGGCTGCGTCGGTCTGGATCAGGTTCATTTCCACCCCTTGCTCGGTCTGGATTTTACGGTTTAAGCCGCTGATGATGCCGGAGCTGACCGAGCCCATAAAGTCCAGCCCGCCGGGATTGCCGATGGCGATGGCCTTCTCGCCCACCTGAATGGAATCGGAATCGCCGATCTCAATGGCGGTCAAGCCGGTTTTGTTGATCTTCAAAATCGCCAAGTCCGCACTGGCGTCATAACCGACGATGTTGGCGGCGATGCCTTCGTCCGGATTATCTGGAAGGAATACCTCGATGGTGGTGCTTTGAGAGGGCAGCTGTTGGCCGAAGGGGTTATTGGAGGAGCTATTCCCTTCTACGGCGCTGGAAATCACATGGTAGTTGGTGATGATATAACCGTCGCTGGTGTAAACCACACCCGAACCTTCACTGCTCGAGGAGCTTTCCTGGCCGTAGTAGTAGCCGCCGGTGCTGGGAGTGGAAACCCGGATGCCTACCACGGAGGGCGCGGCCTTGTTGTAAGCGGTGCCGATGTTGGCCTCGGCGGTCTCGTTGACGTAGACGGTTTTATTGTTGTTGGTGTTGAGGTTACTGGCATCACCTTGGGAAGAGGTGGGGGCGGTGGCATTCTGGAGGCTGCCGCCGAGCACCACTACGGCGGAGGAAGAAATGACGCCGCAGATGAGGGCGGACGCCAGCGAAACGGCAACCATGGAAGCGAGGCTGTAAGAGCGCTTCTCTTTCTTTTTCTTCTGCTTGGGCGGCTCAGGCGGAGTAACCGGTGGGTTGGGCAGGCGCTCAGGCTGGTAGCCGTACTGGTAGGAAGAATAAGAATCCTGTCCCTGTTCGGGAGACGGCGGCACATCTGCAGCGGGATTTTCATAGCCCGGGGCTTGATACCCGCTGTATTTGGTCTCGTCCACCGAGGGGCGGACATAATGGTACGTGCAGTTGTTTTCGTCCACGGGCTGCTGCCAGCCGGAAGCACCCGGCTGGGACTCGTTTGCCTGGTAAGGTTCCCCTGCGTTTTCCTCATAGGCACCCGGTGCGGGAGGAATGGGCTGGCTGGTGTTACTGGGGGTGTTCTCCTGAAAATCAAACCCGTTGTTTCTCTCGTTATCGAACATGATAGGTCCTCTCCTGTCATTCTGATTTTTTCTTCACGCTTGTGCGGGCCTTCCCGCTTGCTGTGCTTCTATCATATCCATTGGATGTTTCAAACTTTTGCTTTTCTAGTAAATACAACGTGAAATGATTTTTAACAGTGTGTGACCAAGGAATTTTTCGGAAAAATGCCGGCGGATGCGCGGTTTCCTCTTGCCCTGTATGTTATACTACGATTATAATAGAAACAATTCGAACAAACCCGTTTTTCATTTGGAAGGTGTCTATGAAGAAAAAAATTGCAATCGTTCAGGCTTTGCTGCTGACGGCCTGTCTTTTCTTTTCCGGCTGTTCCGATCCGCATCCGTCCGGCGAAAACACCCGCATCAAGGTGGTGACCTCCTTTTACCCGGTATACATCGCCGCTCTCAACCTGGTGGACGGGGTGGATGGCGTAGAACTGCAAAACCTGACCCAGCCTACCACCGGCTGCCTGCACGATTATCAGCTGACCCCTCAGGACCTGATCGCCATGGAGGGGGCGGACGTGCTGGTGATCAACGGGGCGGGCATGGAGGATTTTCTTTCCAAGGTGCTGGAAAGCTACCCGTCGGTCACTCTGGTCACCGCCAGCGACGGCATTGAGCTGCTCGAGGAAGGGCACGACCATGACCACGAGGGCCACGATCATGAGGCGGAGGGGCATGACCACAGCGAGGAGGGAAACCCCCACGTCTGGGTGAGCATCACCAACTACGCGCAGTATGTACAGAACATTGCTGACGGCCTGTCCAGGGCAGACCCGCAGAATGAAGCCATTTATCAGATCAACGCCCAGAAATACAAAGCAAAGCTTTCCGACTTAAAAACCAAAATGCACGGGGCAATCGATTCCCTGCCCAACCGCGGCATTGTTACCTTTCACGAGGCGTTCGGCTATTTCGCCGAGGAATTCGACCTGCACGTGGAAGCGGTCATTGAGCGGGAACCGGGGACCGATCCGACGGTACAGGAGCTGATCGAAACCATCGACAAGGTGGAGGAAAGCGGGTGCAAAGCCTTGTTTGCCGAGCCCCAGTATGAGCCGAGACTTGCCCAGACCATTTCGGCGGAAACGGGCGCAAAGGTTTACACGCTGGATCCTTGCGTGTCCGGCGCGTATGAAAAAGACGCGTATCTGAAGGCTATGGAGGAAAATCTCAATCAGTTAATGGAGGCATTGGGACAATGAGGCATGTGAAAGGGTCGTGCTGTACGACCATAAAAAGCATCGGCGTTTCCTCGGGGAAAACGCAAATATTGCACGACGTGAGCTTTCACCTGCACTGCGGGGAGCTGACGGTCATCATCGGCCCTAACGGGGCGGGCAAGACGACGCTGCTCAAAGCGCTGCTGGGGGAACTGCGCCACACCGGCAGCATCCAGTTTCACGATCCTTCCGGGGAAGAGCGGCGCATCCGCATCGGCTATGTCCCTCAAAAGCTGGACTTAGACCCCAATTCCCCGGTGAGCGTGTATGACTTTTTTGCCGCTATGATTTCCCGCCGTCCGGTCTTTTTGAGCAAGGGGCGATTTCTTCACAAAAAGATCGGGGAATACCTGGCGGAATTCGAAATGGACGACAAGCTGGACCGGCGGCTTTGCGATCTGTCGGGCGGCGAACTGCAGCGGGTGCTGCTGGCGGTGGCCACCCATCCGGCTCCCGAACTTCTGATCCTCGACGAGCCGGTTTCCGGCATTGACAGCAACGGCATGAGCGTTTTTTACGAAAAGCTCGGCGCTCTCAAACGGGAGCGGGACATGGCGATCCTTATGGTGTCCCACGACCTGCATTATGTGGCCCAGTACGCGGACAAGATGCTGCTTTTGGACCAGACGGTTTTGAGCATGGGTACGCCCAAAGAGGTCATGGCAAGCGATGCCTTCAAGCGGGAATTCAACGTATTTGTGGAAGCGGAGGACCGGTAATGGAAGCAATTTATGAATGTATGGAATCGATTCTGCCGTTTTCCTTTATGCATTACGATTTTATGAAAAACGCGCTGCTGGCGGTGCTGCTCCTGACCCCCATTTTCGGCATGATCGGGACCATGGTGGTGGACCATAAGCTGGCCTTTTTCTCCGACGCGCTGGGCCATTCCGCCCTGACCGGCATCGCCATCGGGGTGCTGCTCGGCATTTCCGAGCCGGTGGTGGCCATGACGCTGTTTGCCATCGTGTTCGCGATCCTGCTAAACAGCATCCGCCGTTCCCGGGTTTCTTCCAGCGACACGGTCATCAGTGTCTTTTCCTCCACGGCGGTGGCGCTGGGTTTGGTGCTTCTCTCTTCGGGCGGCGGGTTTTCCAAGTACTCCTCTTATCTGATCGGTGACATTCTGACCATCCGGCCGGCGGAAATCGCCATTTTGGCGGTGGTTCTGGTGCTGACGCTGATTTTTTGGATTTTCTGTTTCAATAAGCTGTTGCAGATCAGCGTCAATAGCACTCTGGCTGCCAGCCGCGGGGTTCCGGTGAAAACGATAGAGCTGATTTTCATTCTGGTCATCGCCGTCATCGTCACCATCTCCATCCGCTGGGTGGGAATTCTCATCATCAATTCTCTGCTGATTCTTCCCGCCGCCGCCAGCCGCAACGTGGCCCGCAACATGCGCCAGTACCACTTGCTTTCGGTGCTGTTTTCCATGGCGGCAGGTGTCATCGGCTTGGTGGCGTCCTACTACTACGGGGCGGCAGCCGGTCCCACCATCGTTTTGGTGAGCGCCGTCTTCTTCTTCGCCACCTTTTTTCTCAAACGCCTGGTGCGAAACTAAAGGGCGCTGCATGTGCCACTTTGCCGCGCAAAGAACCGCATAAAAAGACACCGACGGAATCCATCCTTGTCAAAGCACCGGTTTTCCTCAGCATAAAAATACGGAGCCAACGGTTTTAGATACCGTTGGCTCCGCGCTTTTTCACAGCAAACGTCGGCCTTTGCTCACTCCATACTTCCATCGCCGCCCATCAACCTTGTCATTTCTTCCACCCGCTCCAAGGGGAACGGCGGCGTGCACAGAGGCTGCATGGCGATGGACATCAGTTTCATGGGATTGTCATCAGCCGCAACCCGGTTGGAGGACAGCTTACCGCAACGCTTGCAGCGGTGGATCACAGCCCACTCGCCGCGCTTGCGCACCCAGACTCCGATGGGTTCCATAATGCCGCCGCAGTCCGCCGCCCGGTCGCCCGGTTCCTCGTCCACATGGAGGCTGGAAAGGCAGTTGGGACAGTGGTTGCGGTGGTCGCTTCCCGCACCGGCTGGCACCACCAGGCGGCCGCAGACTTTACAGGTAAAGCTGTCGCTGCAGGGGTGGGTTTTATAATACCCCTTTTCAAAGGTTTTTCGTTTATTCTCCCGATTCATGGGGATGATTCCTCCTAAAAAGTTTTTGAAAACCTTTTGGGAGGCTTGAACAATATAATTGTTACGCAAACCTCCCGGTCAGCGAACAATCACCGGTTCACAAGAACGTTTCAACAAGCAATTCTCCTTTTTTGAGATCGTTATATTTGCGGCGGTTTGCCGCAAAACCATTCTACCACATCCAGCGGGCCGAAGAAAGACCAAACCATCCTTTTTCTATTCCAAATTCAGGATGCCTTCCTTTGCCGCGGCTTCGATGAATAAACTACACGTTCGCGCTCACCTGAGGCTGAGGATTGGCGTTGGCGATGGCGTATTCCATTTCATTGACGCGGGCCTGCAGCATCTTTTTAATGGCGATACCCCAAAAGCCTTTGAGACCCATCTCTCCCGCATAGACGCCAGGCAAAATCGCAAATTTCAGCCATGCCTGCACACCTACCGAGTCACCCAGGTACTCGTACTTAAAAAACTGCGGAGCCGTCATCAGGCCCACGCCCTTTTTCCAGACGTCTTCGCCTTCGTATTTGACATAGGTAAAGCCTTCCCGCTGCAAAATCGGTACCAGGAGAGCGTCGATCTCCTCCTTCGAGCGGGTAGTGGCAATACGATTTACATACCGAGACATCTTCGTTTCCCCTTTCTTTTCCCCAAGAAATTTCTTATGAAACAGTATACCACAGCTTCGTTTTTCTGTAAACGCATTTTCCGCTGTTTCCTCGCAACACCACGTAATTCCTCCGAAGCTTTGCCTGCTCTCCCGTCAATCCTGCCCAAACGCGGGGAATGATTATTTTCCTTATTTACAACCGTTTTGGTCTGTATTATAATAGTGATATTCATATGGACATGCTATGAATTTCCAAATTCAATGAAAGTGGGGATTAACATGAAAAAAAAAAAAAAAGCCTATGAACTGGCCC
>CATONX010000016.1 GCA_951801675.1 uncultured Eubacteriales bacterium
TTTTCATACCAAACGGCCGCAGGAAGGGGGAGAGGACCGATGAAATACGAGATGGTGATTGGGCTGGAGGTTCACACCGAGCTTTCCACCAAAACGAAGATTTTCTGTTCCTGCACCACCCAGTTCGGCGGCGACCCCAACACCCACTGCTGCCCGGTCTGCACGGGAATGCCGGGCACCCTGCCGGTGCTCAACAAAAGCGTGGTGGAGTACGCCATCCGGGCGGGGCTCGCCACCAACTGCACCATTACCCGGCTCAACAAGTTCGACCGGAAGAACTACTTCTATCCCGACCTGCCCAAGGCCTATCAGATTTCCCAGCTTTACCTGCCCATCTGCCAAAACGGCACGGTGGAAATCGAGACTGAGGCGGGAGTAAAGTCCATCCGCATCAAGGAAATTCACATGGAGGAGGACGCGGGCAAGCTGGTGCACGAGCCTTATGAGGACGCGACCCTGGCCGATTACAACCGCTGCGGCGTGCCTCTTCTGGAAATCGTGTCCGAGCCGGACTTCCGTTCGGCCGAGGAAGTGACCGCGTACCTCGAAAAGCTCAAAGCCACGCTGCAATACATCGGCGTGTCCGACTGTAAGATGCAGGAGGGTTCTCTGCGGGCGGACGTGAACGTTTCGGTGCGCCCGGTGGGACAGGAGGAGTTCGGCGTGCGCACGGAAATGAAGAACATGAACTCCTTCAAAGCGGTGGCCCGTGCCATTGACTATGAGTCCAAGCGGCAGATTTCCGTTCTGGAAGCGGGAGGCCGCGTTATTCAGCAGACCAGGCGGTGGGACGATGAGAAGGGCGAGTCCTTCGCCATGCGCTCGAAGGAAAACGCCCAGGATTACCGGTATTTCCCCGAGCCGGACCTGCCGCCGGTGGAAATCGGCGACGAATGGATCGAGCGGGTGGCAAAAGAGCTGCCTGAGCTTCCGGACAAAAAGCAGAGACGCTACGTAGAAGAGCTGGGCCTACCGGAATACGACAGCCGCATGATTACCGCCGACAAGGCCATGGCGGACTTCTTTGAAGCGGCGGCGGATCGGTGCAAAAAGCCCAAGGAAGTGTCCAACTGGATCATGGGGGACCTGTTCCGTTTGCTCAAGGAGGAAGGAAAGGAAGCCTCCGAGCTGACCCTGGCCCCGGAGAACCTCGCTACGCTCATCGGCCTGATCGACAAAGGGGTTATCAACCGCAACACGGCGAAAACCGTGTTCGAGGCGATGTTCAAAACCGGGGTGGACCCGGAAGCGTACGTCAAGGAACAGGGGCTGGAAATGGTGTCCGACCAAGGGGCGGTGGACGCGGTGATTGCGCAGGTAATAAAAGACAATCCCCAGTCGGTAGCCGACTTAAAAGGCGGCAAGGAAAAGGCCTTCGGCTTCCTAGTGGGCCAGTGTATGAAGGCGCTCAAGGGCAAAGCGGATCCCAAGATCATCAACGAAACGCTGCGTAAAGCGCTGGCAGACGAATAAATAAAACCGGTTTGTATGTAACACCCGTGCCGGGATGGCTTTGCTATCCCGGCACGGGTGTTTGCAGGAAAGGGATGTGTAGGAGGGCGAAAAGTGCGCTTGTTGGCAGGCCGGAAGGAAAGCGTTGGAAAGCGGTGACAACGATAGGACCGCCGCGAACGCAATCTAGTTGAAATCGATCGGCAATTCGACTACAATAAAAGAATTCAAGTGAAATCACGCAGGTTGGAGGCAGGAATTCATGAAACGAACCATCGCCAAAAAAATCGCCTGGGCGCTGCTCCTTTGTATGCTGACCGGGCTCTTTTCCGGCTGTACCGATTCGTCCAAAAACCAGCGCAGCTCTACCGAGCTTGTGCTGGCGGGAGTGGGGGACGAGCCGGAGGCCGGGTTCGACCCCACCACCGGCTGGGGCGCTTACGGAACGTCCTTTCTTCACAGCACCCTGCTGCGGTATGACGAGACGCTTACGCTGGTCAACGATGCCGCGGAAAGCTGGCGGGTAAGCGGGGACGGGAGGACCTATTCGGTGCAGCTTCGCCGGGACATAAGGTTCTCCGACGGCAAGGGAATGACCGCGCACGATGTGAAATTTACCTATGAGACGGCGAAGAAAAGCAGCTCCAGCGTGGACTTGACCATGCTCGATTCGGTGGAGGTCACCTCCGCCTACTCGGTGGATTTTCACTTAAACGCCCCCTCGTCGGTCTTTGCCAGTGTGCTGACCACCATCGGCATCGTGCCTATGAACGGGTACGACGAAACCTACGGCCAGCATCCCGTGGGTTCAGGTCCCTATAAGCTCGTCCAGTGGGACAAGGGGCAGCAGATTGTGCTTACGCCGAATGAGTATTACTACGGGGACAAGCCCTATTATACGAGGCTCACCATCCTGTTCTTGAGCGAAAGCGCCGCCTTCGCCGCCGCCAAGGCGGGAACGGTGGACGTGGCCATTGCCGCTACCGCGGTGGCGCGCAACCAGAAAATCGACGGCATGCAGCTTGTAAACGTCAAAAGCTGTGACAACCGAGGCATTTCCTTTCCCATGCAGAAGGTGAGCGCGCCGGACAAAAACGGCAATCCCGTAGGCAACGACGTGACCTGTGACCCGGCCATCCGCAAAGCCCTCAACGTGGGCATCTCCAGGGAAGAGCTGGTCAAGGGCATCCTGGCTGGAAACGGGACCCCGGCGTATTCGCTGTGCGATTCCCTGCCCTGGTTTAACGAGGAAACGGTGTTTGCCGACAACGACCCCGGCCTTGCCAAACAGCTTCTGGAGGAAGCCGGCTGGGTGGACGAAAACGGCGACGGCGTGCGGGAGAAAAACGGCGTCAGCGCCACCTTTAAGCTCTATTACCCGGCAGGCGACAGCGTGCGCCAGTCTTTGGCGGTGGCGGTGGCGGACTTTGCCAAGACCATCGGCATCGTCATTGAGCTGCACGGGGCCAGCTGGAACGAAATCGAGCGGGTGATGCACGCGGAAGCGGTCCTGTTCGGCTTCGGCAATTATACGCCTTTGGAAGTTTACAACATCTATGACAGCGCCATGTCCGGCGATTCCTACAATAACCCCAACTACTATCAGAATCCCACCGTGGACGGTTACCTCAAGCAGGCTATGGAGGCCACCAGCCAGGAAGAGGCGTACGAATACTGGAAGAAGGCCCAGTTTGACGGGGCCACCGGCTTTGCCTACCAGGGCGACGCTGCCTGGATGTGGCTTGTAAACGCCGACCATGTCTATTACGTGCGCGACGGGGTGGACATCGGCACCCAGCGCCTCCATCCCCACGGACATGACTGGCCGCTTCTTTGGAACGTGTCCGACTGGAAGGCAAAATAAACACGCAGGAATCCAAATAACAGAAAGGAGGAAGAGGGATGGCGGGAAAAACAGCGCGGTTTTTACTGGGAAAGCTTCTGCGGATGCTTTCTTTGCTGCTGGCGGCCTGCCTGCTTTCCTTCTTTCTTCTGAGCCTGTCGCCCATCGACCCGGTGGAAGCCTACGTGGGCGCGTCGGTAACGGTGAGCGAACAGCAGCGAGAGGAAATCGCTGCCCATTGGGGCCTTGATCAGCCCCCGGCCGAGCGGTTCGGCTTATGGCTTTCCTCCATCGCAAAAGGGGACTTGGGCACCTCCCTTCTCTACCGGCGCCCGGTGCTCGACGTGATTGGGGAACGGTTTCTCGCTTCTCTTTGGCTCATGGGAATCGCTTGGATTTTTTCCGGGCTCATCGGCCTGGGGTTAGGCATCCTGGCGGGACGCAGGGAGGGAAGCCTGTGGGACAAAGGGATTCGCGGCTTCTGCCTGCTGTTATCCTCCACCCCCACCTTCTGGGTGGGAATGGTTCTGCTGCTCATTTTCGCGGTGTGGCTGGGCTGGTTCCCGGTGGGGCTGAGCGTGCCCATCGGGGTGCTGGAGCAAGACGTGACCCTTTTCGACCGGCTTTCCCATGTAATCCTGCCCGCCCTCACCCTGTCCTTAGCCGGCATGGCGCCCATTGCGCTGCATACCAGGGAAAAGCTTATTGCCATCAACCGCTCCGATTACATGCTCTATGCCCGGGCACGGGGCGAAGGGGAGTGGACCGCCCTGCGCCGGCACGGTCTTCGGAATCTGGCGCTGCCGGCGGTTACCCTGCAGTTCGCTTCCTTTGCGGAGCTGTTCGGCGGGTCGGTGCTGGCCGAGCAGGTCTTTTCCTACCCAGGCCTCGGCCGGGCGGCCACCGAAGCGGGCTTAAACGGGGACCTGCCGCTGCTTTTGGGCATCGTGCTCTTTTCCACCTTGTTCGTGTTCATAGGCAACTCGATTGCCGACCTGCTCACCTTTTTCATTGACCCGCGTATCCGCCGTGCGAAACGAGGTGGGATATGAAACGGGTTTCTTCGATCAAGACCCTGGCCGGGCCGGCGGCCGCCTCCTTGTGCCTGCTCATCCTGCTGTTCTACGGCGTGTTCGGCGACCAGGCCCAACTGACCACCGACTTTTCCCAAAGCGGCCTGGCCCCTTCCTTCGCCCACCCCTTCGGAACCGACTGGATGGGCCGGGACATGCTCACAAGAACCCTGTTTGGCATGTCCCGAAGCCTCGGGGTAGGGCTGCTGGCCGCGCTCATCAGCGCGGCGGTGGCCCTGGCATTGGGGACAATCGCGGCGGTGGGCGGAAAACAGGCGGACCGGGCGGTATCCTGGGTCATTGACCTGTTTTTGGGCATTCCCCATATTCTGCTGGTTCTCCTGATTTCCTTCGCGCTGGGCGGCGGGATGAAGGGTGTGGTGGTGGGCGTGGCGGTCACCCATTGGCCCAGCCTTGCCAGAGTGGTGCGCGCAGAGCTTCTAGGCTTACGAAGCGCGCCTTACCTGCTCGCCTCCAGACAGCTGGGAAAGGGACCGTTGCTCCTGGCGGCAAGGCATATGCTGCCCCATTTGCTTCCCCAGCTGGTGGTGGGAACGGTGCTGCTTTTTCCCCACGCTATTTTGCACGAGTCCGCCATCACTTTTCTGGGCTTCGGCCTATCCCCCCATGAGCCCGCCATGGGGATCCTGCTTGCCGAGTCGATGGACTATCTGACCTCCGGCATGTGGTGGCTGGCGGTGTTCCCGGGACTTACCCTGCTTGCGGGCGTGCTTTTGTTTGAGTACCTGGGAAGCTGGCTGCAAAAGAGGTTTACCAAAGAAGCTTCTATTTGACGAAGGAAAGGACGAAAAGGGCATGGAAAACCAAACGCTTCTGACCATTGAAGACCTGTCGGTGCAGTTTGTTTCTGCAGGGATTCGGACCACTGCCCTGTCCGGCCTGAGCCTGACGGCAAAGGAAGGGGAAATTCTGGCAGTGGTGGGGGCCTCCGGCGCCGGGAAAAGCCTTCTTGCCCACGCGGTTTTGGGGCTTTTGCCGAAGAACGCGCAGGTAACCGGGCGGATGACCTATAAAGGGCAGGTGCTCAACGAGAAAACCCTCCCTCGCCTGCGTGGAAAGGAAATCACGTTGATTCCTCAGTCCGTCACCTATCTTGACCCTCTGATGCCGGTGGGGCGCCAGGTCTATTATCCTATGAACAAGCAGGAGGGCCGGGCAAAGACCGCCGCCCTCTTTGAAGAATACGGCCTATCGCCGGAGGTAATGAAAAAGTACCCCTTTGAGCTCTCCGGCGGGATGACCCGCAGAGTGCTCTTTTCCGCGGCGGTGCTCAGCGGGGCGAAGCTTCTGCTGGCCGACGAGCCCACCCCCGGCCTTTCCAGGGAAACCGCCCGGCATGTGCTGCGTCATCTGCGCGCCTTTGCCAAGGAGGGCCGGGCGGTGCTGCTCATCACCCACGATTTGGACTTGGCGGTGGAATGCGCCGACCGGGTGGCGGTGCTTTACGCGGGAACCCTGCTGGAAACCGCCCCGGCCTGTGATTTTGCCGCAGACGGAGCGGCCCTGCGCCATCCTTACAGCCAAAGCTTGTGGAATGCGCTGCCTCAAAACGGGTTTCATCCGGTGACGGGAAATATGCCTTCGCCCGGCGAACGGGTTGAGAGCTGTCCCTTTGCTCCCCGCTGCCCGAAGAAAACGGCTCTATGCCGGGAGAAACCGGTACCGCTGCGCCCTCTTCGGGGCGGGACCGTGAGGTGTATACATGCGACTTGAAGCAACCAATTTGGTGGTAAGCTATTCAAAGCGTCCGGTGCTCCAAGGACTTTGCTTTTTCATGGAGGAAGGGGAGCGGGTGGGGCTGATCGGTCCCAGCGGCTGCGGCAAATCCACTTTGGCAAAAGTGCTTTCCGGGATGCTTTGCCCTCAGGCGGGAGAAGTGCGGCTGGACGAAAAGCCGCTGCCCAAAAAAGGGTACCGGCCGGTGCAGCTCATTTTTCAGCATCCCGAGCAGGCGGTGGACCCCAAATGGCGGATGGAACAGATTCTAAACGAAGGGTATTTTCCCGACCGGGACCTGCTAAACGCCCTTGGCATCGAAAAGGAGTGGCTCATCCGGTACCCAAGAGAACTGTCGGGCGGGGAGCTGCAGCGGTTTTGCATTGCCCGTGCTCTGGGGCCAAAGACAAGGTTTTTGCTCTGCGACGAAATCAGCACTATGCTCGACCCCATTACCCAGGCCCAGCTGTGGGAGCTTTTGCTCCACTGCAGTGAAAAACGGGGGATGGGGCTCTTGGTGATTACCCACAACCGGGCGCTGGCCGAACGGGTCTGCACCCGCATCGTGAAATTTGAGGATTTAAACGGGAAAGGGGAGGAAACTCATGCAAAAAAATGACGAAATTATCCTTCGCATCACCGGCATGACGGCGGAAGGTGCCGGCGTCGGCCGTGCGGAAGGAATGGCGGTGTTCGTTCCCTTTGCCGCTCCGGGAGACCTTTTGCGGGCCCATGTGGTCAAGGTGCAGAAAACCTACGCCTTCGCGAAAATCGAAGAGATATTGGAATCCTCCGCCGACCGGGTGGAGCCGGACTGTCCGGTGTTCGGCCGGTGCGGCGGCTGCGTCTACCGGCATTTGACCTACGAGGCGGAGCTTAAGGCAAAGCGCCAGCGGGTGCAGGACGCGCTGACCCGCATTGGCGGGTTGCCAATCGAAGTGCCGCCGGTTCTCGGCAGTGAATCGGTGGACGCTTACCGAAACAAGGCGCAATACCCGGTGGCGCGGGTAAATGGGCAGCTGCAAATCGGCTTTTTTGCCCCCCGCAGCCACCGGATTGCCGACTGCCGGGACTGCCGTTTGCAGCCGCCTGAGTTTACCGCCGCAGTGAAAACCGTGGCCGGTTGGATGGAACGGTACCAGGTTTCCGCCTACGATGAGAAGAACCACCGGGGCCTTGTGCGCCACATTTATCTGCGCAAGGGCGAGGAAACCGGACAGGTCATGGTGTGCCTGGTGGCAAACGGCAGAAGGCTTCCCCATCAGGGAGAACTGCTGGAAGCATTGCGCGAGCAGGTGTTGGGCCTTACCAGCGTGGTGCTAAATGTCAACGAAGCGCGCACCAACGTGATTGTGGGCGAAACCTGCATCACGCTGTGGGGTGCGCCGGCGATTGAAGATGTGCTGTGCGGGGTGCGGGTGTCCATCTCCCCGCTGAGCTTTTACCAGGTTAACCGCCGCCAGTGTGAGGTGCTCTACCGCAAAGCCGCCGAATACGCGGGACTGACCGGGAACGAAACCGTGCTCGACCTGTACTGCGGGACCGGGACCATCGGCTTAACGATGGCGAAAAAGGCTGGGCGCATCATCGGGGTGGAGGTGGTTCCCCAGGCGGTGGAGGACGCTGGGGAGAACGCAAGACGAAACGGCATCGAAAACGCGACTTTTTTGTGCGCGGACGCGGCGACTGCCGCCGCAAGGCTTGCCAAGGACGGCATCCGGCCGGACGTGGTGCTTCTCGACCCGCCGCGCAAGGGCTGCACAGAAGAATTGGCCGCGACCGTTTCCCAGATGGGGCCTCGGCGGATCGTGTATGTGTCCTGCGACCCGGGGACGCTTGCGAGAGATTTAAAGACTTTTGAAGCGCTCGGCTACCATACGGATGCCGTGCAGCCGGTGGATATGTTCCCCCGCACCGCCCATGTGGAGACGGTGGCGCGGCTGACGAAAAAAGACCCTGTTTGAATGTGACGGGCCGATTCACGGAAAAAACAGGGGCGACGATATTCCTCTGGAAAAGAGCGGTGATCACGTGAAGAAAAAGTTGGTTGCTTTCTTAAAAAATCATACGGTTTTGGTGGCGGCGGCCGTCTGTGCGGCGGCTTCCGCCTTTTTTGTGCCGCCCGACGAAACCTATTTCGCCTACCTGGACCTGCGGGTGCTCTGCCTGCTTTTCTCCCTGATGGTGGTGGTCGCGGGGCTGCAAAGCTGCAATGTGTTTGCTGTTTTGTCCCAAAAGCTTTTGCAGGGAAAGCGGAATTTGCGGGCTCTCGTACTTTTATTGGTGCTGCTCCCTTTCTTTTCTTCCATGCTCATTACCAACGACGTGGCTCTGATTACCTTCGTTCCCTTTGCCATTCTGGTGCTCAGCCTGCTTGGGGAGCGCCGGCACCTGATAAAAGTGATCGTCTTGCAGACGGTGGCGGCCAACCTGGGCAGCATGGCCACCCCTTTCGGCAATCCCCAGAATCTGTACCTGTACACCACCTTTTCCATTTCCCCGCTGGACTTTCTGCTTATCATGGGGAAGTTTACCGGGTGCAGCCTTTTGCTGCTTCTTTTGTGCGGATTTCTCTTCCCTAAGGAAACCTTGACCGTCCGCTTTCCGCAAAAGGCCGCCGTATCGAGCCGGCTGGACGTCACTCTCTACGGAATGCTGTTCGTCTGCTGCCTGCTGGCGGTTTTGCATGTCCTGCCCTATTGGGCAGCGCTGGTATTGGTCGCAGGCGTCACCTTATGGAGGAACCCATCCCTTCTCAAACGGGCGGACTACGGCCTGCTCCTCACCTTCGTCTGCTTTTTCATTTTCTCCGGGAACATGGGGCGCATCCCCTTTTTCCAGGACCTGTTCTCCGGCTTTCTCAACACGGCCCCGGTGGCCACCGCCATTGTCAGCAGCCAGGTTATCAGCAACGTGCCCGCCGCCGTGCTCCTTTCCCGGTTTACCGGGGACGGGGCCAGCTTGCTCATCGGGACGAACCTGGGAGGCCTGGGAACGCTGATTGCATCTTTGGCGAGCCTGATTTCCTTTCAGTTTTACACGGCACAGCCAGACGCGAAGCCGCTGCGGTATTTGGGTGCCTTTACCCTTTTTAACCTGGGATTTCTGGCGGTTCTCTGGCTGATGACCCTCCTGTGAGGAAAGGAGAAGAAACCATGAATGAAGTTTGCTATTATCCCATCGGCTTGCGGTTGCACGGAAAGACCCGGGTCGCCATCTGGCATGACCAGGGAACCGGCGGGCTTTGCATGAAGGAAGGCCGGATACTCTCTTTCGCTTGCGAAGAGGACGCTTTTCTCTATGCAGAAAAAGAAGAGTTTATCCTGGAGCCGCATCCCGACCCTCTTTATGATCTAGACAAGCTCAGCCGCTGGCTGCGAGGCGTAGAGAACGAAGTGGAGTGTGAATGGCTTCTTAATTTCTGGAATTTGTGTTCCGATGCAGCGGGTTCTATAGGCCAGGCCTTTTTGGGAGACCAAAAAAATCAGGAGTTTAACGACCTTTATGATAAGCTGTTTTTTGGTTGCAACCTGCCCGCTTTGCGTGGAAATGGGGAACGGTACATCCCGGCTTTTTCCCAAAAGGAAATCTACCGAATCCGGGTGATTCTGAAAAATGGTCTGCGGCTGCTTCTTCGCGGGTTGCAGAAAGTTTTGGAATGAAATTCTTTTGGGAAAAACGTGAATGTTTTCCATCTTCATACCATTGGTCCGATCGAAACGAAATAAGACGCAATTCTCACCAGAAAAAAGGCCGGTACCCGGCCTTTTTTCTTTGAAAACCATCACAGATGTGAAGCTTTTGTTAAATTCCAGAGCCTTACGTAGACAGGGGACGGAAAAAAGCCTATTATATGTGATACACATGTAAATGAGACTGGCGAACAATCCCAGACAAGGGGGGAGAACGGTGGAGCTGCGGCTTTTCCGCGAACAGGTGCTGCGGGACATTCAATTGACCAAGACGTATATGGAAAAGGCCATGGACCCGGTGGTCCAGTCGGAAGGGCTGACGGTTTTGCAGGCGCTGGTGCTTTTGGGCCTAGAGCAGGGAACCGTCGACAACGTAAGCTCCCTGTGCCACGCCACCGGGATGGGGCAGGCCAACGCGTCCACTCTCTGCAAGAAGATGGAACGGGAAGGGTTTCTGCTGCGTGTCCGCGGCAAAGAGGACGCGCGGGTGGTAACCTTACAGCTGGCGGACCGGGGAAGGGAAGCCTTGTCCCGGATGAAAGAAAAGTTTCAGGCGTATGACGCCGTGTTGCAAACCATTCCACCGGAGAAGTTCGACGCGGTCCTTGGGGGCATCGCGGCCGCCCAGGAGATTCTGCGCCGGATTCTCGCTTACCAGCAGGCAAACAAAGGAGGCACGCAATCATGCTAGAACTCAAGCATATCCGAAAAACCTACCGGGTGGGAGACATCGAAACCAAAGCCCTCGACGACATCAGCGTGGCGTTTCGGCAGAAGGAATTCGTGGCGATCCTGGGAACCAGCGGGTCGGGAAAGACCACCTGCCTGAATATCATCGGCGGGCTCGACCGGTACGATTCGGGCGAGCTTGTCATCAAGGGGAAGAAAACCTCCGATTTCAAGGAGCGGGACTGGGACGCCTACCGCAACAATTCGGTGGGCTTTGTTTTCCAGAGCTATAACCTGATTATGCACCTGAGCATTGTGGAAAACGTGGAACTGGGCATGACGTTAAGCGGCGTGTCTTCCGAGGAAAAGCGCAAGCGGGCGCTGCAGGTGCTCGAGCAGGTGGGGCTTAAGGACCATCTGCACAAAAAGCCCAACCAGCTTTCCGGCGGCCAGATGCAGCGGGTGGCCATTGCCCGGGCCCTGGCGAACGACCCGGAAATCCTCTTGTGCGACGAGCCCACCGGCGCGCTGGACACCGCCACCAGTCTGCAGATTATGGACTTGATCCAGTCGGTGGCCAAAGACCGGCTGGTCATCATGGTCACCCACAACCCGGACATTGCGGAAAAATACGCCGACCGGATCATCCGGTTCCAGGACGGCAAAATCGTCTCCGACAGCCATCCTCATCAGGAGCGGCCCAAGCCGGATCTGTTTACCCTGAAAAAGACCAGCATGAGCTTTTTTACCGCCCTCAAGCTCTCCTTTAACAACATCAAGACCAAGAAGGGCCGCACCTTCCTGACTTCCTTTGCCTCCAGTATCGGCATCATCGGCATCGCGGTCATACTGAGCCTTTCCACCGGTTTTCGCACACAGATCGACCAGTTCCAGCAGGACGCTATGGCCGAATTCCCCATCTTTATTTCCCAGAGGGCGGCCGAGGTGGACATGGACACCATGATGGAGCAGTCTAAGAAGATGCAGGACCAGGTCAAGGGCGCGGGGGAATACTCCGATTCCAAGGAAGTTTACCTCTATGATCCCTCCGAGTCCCAGGTGATGCACCAGAACATCTTTACCGACGAATACATGGACTACCTCAACGGGATCGATCCGGAAATCTGCAGCGGTATCGGCTATACCCGCATCGTCAACATGAACCTGCTGCGCCAGGTGGACGGGAATGTGGTCCCGGTCACGCTGTCGGACAGCGCGTCCGGTTCGGGATCGGAGTCTGGCATGAGTTCCATGCACCTGTCCTCCTACCCCAAGGAGCTCAAGGAGGACGGCGAGTCGTACCTTCAGAAAAACTACGACGTGCTGGAAGGAACGTATCCCGAAAGCCCCACCGATATGGTGCTTGTGGTGGACGCCAACAACGAAGTCAAAGTGGATGTGTTCAAAAACCTGGGCATTGACGTGGAGGGAAGGGGAACCATTCCATTTTCCGAAATCGTGGGCCTGGAAATGAAGCTCATTCCCAACGACGACTATTATGTGAAGACAGAGTTCGGCACCTTCCTGCCGGGCACTGATTACACCTCCATGTATCATTCCGCCGACGCGGTGACGGTGCGTATCGTAGGCGTGGTCCGCCAGAAGGAAGACCTGGGCTACGGTCTCTTGGGCGCGGGCCTTGCTTACAGCGACGAGCTTTCCCAAAGGATTATCGACATGGCGATGGATTCGGAAATTGTCAAGGCCCAGAAGGACAGCAACAAAAACGTCATGACCATGGAAGACCTGGACGAGGAAACCAAGTCCTCCTTCCTTTCCTACCTGGGCGGCAACGCCACCCCGTATATGGTGATGGTCTACCCCAACAACTTCAGCGATAAGGACGCGGTTACCGATTATCTGGACGCCTACAACGAAGGTAAGGATGAGGAGGACCAAATTATCTATACCGACCTGGCCGCCACCATGTCCACCATGACCGGCGGCATTATGGACGGCATTACCATCGTGCTGGTAGCCTTTGCCGCCATCTCGCTGGTGGTCAGCTTGATTATGATCTGCATCATCACCTATACCTCGGTGCTCGAGCGGACCAAGGAAATCGGCATTCTGCGGGCCCTGGGCGCCCGCAAGAAGGATATTACCCGGGTTTTCGATGCGGAAACCTGTATCCTGGGCATCTTCTCCGGGGTGCTGGGCGTGGTGATCGCCTGGCTGCTAAACTTCCCGATCAACCAGATTCTTTACAATATGACGGAGCTGGAAAATGTGGCGAACCTCCAGTTCATCCACGCGGTTCTGCTGGTGGCCATCAGCACGGTGCTGACCATGCTGGGCGGGCACATCCCGGCCCGCATGGCTTCCAAGCGGGACGCGGTGGAGGCGCTGCGCTCCGAATAAGTTTATGCGTTTTCAAAGGGCCGCCCGGTTGTGCTTTGCATAAGCCTGGGCGGCTTTTGCTATAAGGAATGCGCAAGGAAGGGGATCTGGCTGGTTCAAGCATAAAGAAGATGGCAGCCGCAAAAGAAGGGACCCTTTTCAGAGAGAAGGGAGGAGGGCTAGCCATGTGTTTTCGCGGCTCACAGCTGGAAAGTGCATCCAAGCCCATTGTGTTTCTGGTTTGCAGCGGCTATAATAAGACCATTCTAGGGTGTATCATCCGATCGGAGTATTGCCATGAAACGTGAGCAGAGCAAGCAGCCGGGCCGCCTTCAACAATTTTATTCCTATTTCAGCGCCCTCAAGCCTTTTTTTGAACGAAGCCGCCCGCTGCTGGCGGACTTGCAGGCGCTGGCGGACTTTTTGTCGACTACGTCGGAAGTGTGTGGTCTTGCCTTGATGTGCATGAACGGGCAGGGCAGCTGTAAGGAGTTCGCCGTGTGGGTGCAGACAGACGGGGCGCGGGAAATCCCGGTTTCCCAGATGTCCCCTTCCCTGCTTTCCAAGCTCAACCAGCTGGGTCGAGAAGAGAAACCGGCTCAGGAACTGGTGGAAGCAGCAGCGCGTCTCGCTTACGATGGCCCCGCCGGAGAAGCGCATACCCTCGTGCTGCCGGTCATCCATTTGGGCAGAAGGCTGGGCCTCGCGTTTTTTACCAAGGCCGGGGCCGGGAACGGCTGGACGGACCAGGAGAGGGAAATGCTTGGGACAATTACCCCGGTGATGGCGATTTCCTTTGCCAACCGTGACCGCGAGGAAGAGAACCGGGTTCAGGAATTGGTTTTTAATTCCATGCTTGACTGCATGAGCACCAGCGTCTATGTCACCGATGTAAAGACCGACCGGATTTTGTTTATGAATCAGTCTATGAAGAAGGATTTCGGCATCGAAAACCCGGAAGGCAAAATCTGCTGGCAGGTTTTGCAGAAGGGAATGACCGGCCGGTGTGAATTCTGCCCGGTAGAGGAGCTGGTACAAAGCGGCAGGGACAATCCCTCCTGTATTTGGGAAGAGCAGAATACCGTGACAGGACGCATCTATGAAAATTACGATACTCTTATTCGCTGGGTGGACGGGTCACTGGTGCATTTGCAGCAATCGGTGGACATTACCGCCTCACGTAAGCTGACCCGGGAAGCGCGGTTTGACGAACTGACCGACTTTTTAAACCGCCGGGCGGGAAAGCTCGCGCTGTCCGAGGAGCTGGCACGCGCGAAGATGGAAGGGATCCCTCTCAGTGTGGCGCTGTACGACATCAATGTGCTCAAGCAGGTCAACGATACCTATGGCCATTCCGAAGGGGATCGGATGATCACCATGATCTGCAACGGCGTGCGCCGGTCGCTTTCGCCCAGGGATTTTGCCTTCCGCCTGAGCGGAGATGAATTCGTCGTCGTATTTTACGGGCTTTCCAAGCAGCAGGCCGCCCGGCGGATGGCCGGGATTCAGGAGCAGCTGCGTAAAACCAAACAGGAAAAGAACGTGCCGTATGCGCTGAGCTTTTGCTACGGGCTGGTTGAGGTGTCCGGGGAGGAATCAGTCACCGTCAAAGAGGTGCTCACCCAGGCGGACGAAAAAATGTACGAGCAAAAGCGCCGGTTTCACATTGAACTGGCCCAGGAAAAGGCCCTGCGGTTGAGAAAACAGACAGGAGAAGAGAAAGAGTCCTTTGTCTACGACAAGGACCGGCTGTATCATGCGTTGGTGCAGAGCACCGACGATTATATTTACGTGTGCAATATGAAGACCGGTACCTTCCGCTATCCCAAAGCTATGGTGGAAGAATTCGGTCTGCCGGGTGAAGTGGTGGAAAACGCTGCCGCCGTCTGGGGGGCCAAGGTCCACGAGCACGACAAGCAGGCTTTCTTGGAGTCCAACCAGGAAATCACCGACGGGCGCACCGATATCCACTGTGTGGAATACCGGGCGGTCAACAAGAAGGGCGAATGGGTCTGGCTGCGCTGCCGGGGATACCTGGAGCGGGACGAAACGGGGGAGCCCACCCTGTTCGCCGGGATTATCTCCAAGCTTGGGAAACGAAACCGCATCGACCCAATGACAAGTCTTTACAACAAATACGCCTTTGAGGACGAGGTGGAGGAGCGCATCCACAGCCAAGAAACCGGGAAGCTGGGAATCATGGTGCTGGGGATGGACGATTTTCGGCGGGTCAACGACCTGTACGACCGCAGCTTTGGAGATGAGGTACTGCGCGCCACCGCCCAGAAAATCCAGGCGCTGCTGCCAAGCGGCGCCGTCCTCTACCGGCTCGACGGGGACGAATTCGGCGTCCTCGTTCCAAACGGCGGAAGACGGGAACTGGAATCCATCTATCAGGCGGTTTCCAGAGAATTCTCCCACCAGCATGAGCTTAACGGGAACAAATATTACTCCATGCTGTCCGCCGGCTGTGTGCGCTATCCGGAGGATGCCCGCACCTATCTCGACCTGCTCAAATACGCGGGGTATTCGCTGGAAGCCTCCAAAGCCGCCGGCCGCAGCCGGATGACCTTCTTTTCCGAGGAAATTCTTTCGAGCAAGGAGAAGGACCTGGAGCTCATCGAGCTGCTGCGGGAAAGCGTGGAAAACCGATTTTCCGGATTCCAGCTTCATTATCAGCCCCAAGTGTCGGCTCAAAACGGTCGTGTGATCGGGGCGGAGGCGCTGGCCCGGTGGCAGTGCGAGAAGTACGGCCGGGTACCGCCAACGGTATTTATCCCCCTTCTCGAGCAAAGCGGCCTGATTCTCCCGGTGGGCCGATGGATTTTGAGAGAAGCGGTTCGGCGGTGCAAAGAATGGACTCGGATGGACCCGCACTTTGTTATGAGCGTCAACCTGTCCTACGTGCAGATTACGGAGGACGATTTCCTGCCCTTTTTGGAAAACACCCTCAAGCAAGCGAGGCTCAACCCCAAGAATCTGGTGGTGGAGCTGACCGAAACGTATCTGGCCCGGGAAAGCGGGACTCTCAAAAAATGTTTTGACCACATTCGTGCTCTGGGCGTGCGCATCGCTATGGACGATTTCGGCACCGGCTATTCCTCACTGGAAATTCTCAAAAATTCTCCGGCCGACATCGTCAAAATCGATAAGACCTTCATCCGGGACATTCTTACCAGCCGCTTTGACGCTACCTTTATCCGGTTTGTGGTGGAGCTGTGCCACGACGTGGATATCAGGGTATGCCTGGAAGGGGTGGAAACCCCGGAGGAATACCAAATTGTCGGGGAAATGGGGCTGGACACCATTCAGGGTTATCTGTTCGGAAGGCCGGAGCCCGAGGAGGTTTTTGAAAAGAAATTCTTCTTTGAGCAAAAGGATTGAGAGGCGTTGGGCCCCTTCGGCATGCGCCGGTGGGGCCTGCCTTCGTCCGGCCCGGCGAAAATCTTACAAAACAGGCGGCGCCCGCTTTTTCCGACGGCTTTCGAGGGGCGGCGCGGGGCAAATGCCGTACAATAAGGAGCGGGTCTCATTTTCGATAAAGGAGTCTTACCCAGCCAATGGATAAGTACAAAAAGCTCATTTCCAATACGGTGATTTTCGCCATCGGCACCTTCAGCTCGAAGGTGCTGGTGTTCCTGCTCATGCCCCTTTACACGACGGTACTGAGCAACGAGGAATATGGTGTCACCGACCTGCTGGTACAGACGGGAAATCTTTTGCTGCCGCTGGTGTCGCTGGGAATTGTCAACGCGGTGGTGCGCTTCGGGCTGGACAAGAGCGTGCGCAAAACCGATGTGTTCTCCACCGGCCTGCTGACCATTTTCTGCGGATTTGGGGCGCTGCTGGCGTTCTGGCCGCTTTTAAACCAAGTGGACGTGATTTCCGGGCATACCGGACTCATTTACGCCTTTGTTCTCATGTCATCCCTGCGCTCCCTGTGCTCCCAGTTTACAAGGGCCAGAGGTCTCGTGCGCCTCTACGCCTTCGACGGCATTCTCAGTACCGTCACCACCATCCTCTTTAACGTGCTCTTCCTGGTGGCGTTCGGATGGGGCATTTCCGGCTATGTGTTGGCCATGGTCTGTTCCGACTTCATCTCGGTGGTGTTTTTGTTTTTCATGGGGCGGCTTTCCAGGTACATCCGCATCGGCGGGATGGAAGGGGCCACCGTCAGGGCCATGCTCAAGTACGCGGTCCCCATGATTCCCAACACCATGTTCTGGTGGATTACCAACGTTTCCGACCGGTACATCGTCACCGCCCTGTGTGGGGAGGGGGCCAACGGCCTGTACGCGGTGGCTTATAAGATTCCCTCTATCGTGGTGCTGATTTCCGGCATCTTCATGGATGCTTGGCAGCTTTCCGCCGTGACCGAGGAAAAGGCCAGAGCCCGGTTTTTTACCAAGGTATTCCGCTCCTACAGCGCCTTAATCATGATGGCGGCCTCCGGCATCATCCTGGTCTGCAAGCTGATGACGAAGCTTCTGGTGTCTGACGAGTTCTACGATTCCTGGCAGTATATCCCCCTGCTGGTACTGGCCACCGCCTTTTCCTGTCTGGTCAATTTTCTCGGCAGCGTCTACATGGTCAAAAAGAAAAGCATGCTCTCTCTTGTGACCACGGCGGCGGGAGCGGGCTTAAACATTGGGCTTAACTTTCTTCTCATCCCCATGATGGGGGTAAACGGCGCGGCCCTGGCCACCTTTGCAAGCTATTTGTTTGTCTTTCTGCTGCGTGCGGTGTCGGCCAGGTGGTTTATTTTTATCGACTACGGTACGGGAAAGCTCATTGCCAACACCCTGCTGCTGGCGGCTCAAAGCGCCTGTATGCTGCTCGAGCCTCCTTACTGGGCGCTTTTGCAGGCGGCCTTTGTACTGCTCATCTTCGCGGTCAACTCCAAAGAACTGCTGGAAAATGCGGAGAAGCTTCTCCGCCGGAAACAAAAACCTGTGAAAAAAGCATAGAAAAAAGAGAAAGCATCTTCGCATGGAGGGACGGTTTGCCCCGAGCGAAAAGAAATCCCGTCGCGCAAAGGGAAAGCAAACGGGGGAACCGGCTGAACAGGAAAACAGGGGATGGGCGGGACGCAGCCCCGGACTCCGGGAAAAACGCAGGCGCTTCCCCTGGGCCAAAACAAGGTCCGGCCGGCTTTTCGCAAACGCGGCCAAGCTTTTTTATCGCCTTCGGCGGGCCGGCTGCCATGGCCCTTACCAGTGCAGCACCTGCCAATAACCATACATGGAGGTGGATCCCCTGTGATTTATACGGTTACCTTCAATCCTTGTCTTGACTACATTCTCCGGGTTCCTTTTTTTACGCCGGGCGCGGTCAACCGCTGTGAGTCCGAGGACATTTTTCCAGGCGGCAAGGGAATCAATGTGTCGATGGTGTTAAAGAACCTAGGGATGGACAATGTGGCCCTGGGCTTTACCGCCGGCTTTACCGGCCGGGAAATCGAACGTGCCGTCCGCAAAGCCGGCTGCGAGGCTGATTTCATCCGGGTGGAAAATGGAATGTCCCGCATCAACGTCAAGCTCAAAGCCCAGGTGGAAAGCGAGATCAACGGCCGTGGCCCCAGCCTGTGTGAAGAAGACATAGGGAAGCTCTATGAAAAGCTGGATGCCCTGAAAAAAGGGGATGTTCTAGTATTGGCGGGGTCGATCCCGGATTCCCTGCCCGGCGACGTCTATGAACGCATCCTCAAGCGGCTGCAGGGAAGAGGAATCCGTTTCGTGGTGGATGCTACGAAGGATCTGCTTAAAAATGTCCTCAAATACCGTCCCTTCCTCATTAAGCCCAACCATCACGAACTGGGCGAGCTGTTCGGCGTCACGGTAACAGGCAGCGAAGAAATCGCCTGGTACGCCGGGAAGCTCCAGGAGCTGGGAGCGCGCAACGTGCTCGTTTCCATGGCCGGAGACGGCGCACTTCTGAAAACCGAGGACGGGACCGTTTACAAAAGCCCAGCGCCCAAGGGCGAGGTCATAAACTCGGTAGGCGCGGGAGATTCCATGGTGGCCGGCTTTCTGGCCGGGTATCTGCAAACAGGAGACCTGCAAACGGCCTTTCGCATGGGAGTGGCGGCAGGAAGCGCCAGCGCTTTTTCGGAAACGCTCGCCACGAAAGAAGAAGTCGACCGGCTGCTTGCAGCGCTGTGGGAATAAAAGGGAAGAACGACGCTCTTGCGGCATTGCGTCTGCGCATGGCTCCGGTTTTGTCCGAGAGGCTACAGGATAAGACACAAAAGGAAAATAGATATGGAAGGAAAAAGCCCCAGGCCCAATGGGCCCGGGGCTTTTTTGATGCGCTGGCAAGCGGCCAAATGCGGCAAACGCATGGGGTTATACCAGCGCAGTTATTGCCCATAGGAAAGCGCTTGTCCCATTCGAAGCGGCTTACAGCAGCAGTTCCTTAGGCGGCGCGGTAAAGGAATAGACGGTGGCGGTCACGTCGGTCAGGTAAAACACCTCGAATGTGGGACCGTCGGGGCTTACGTAAATATCCTTAAGGCTAGGAAGCAGCTCGAACGCCTTCCTTTTGGCCTCGGGATTGTCGTCAAACACAGCGTTGCCGCTTAACCGCAGCCATTCGCCGCTTGCCGCCATGGCGCAGGCTTCCACCTTCGGGTTTCTCTGGAGCTGGGCGTATACCAGCTTCTGATTGCCGGTGCACAGGTAAAGCTTGCCCTCAAACTCCATGGCAAAGCCAAAAGGGCGCACCCGGGGCTGGTCCCCTTCCTCTGTGGCCAGGAAAAAGGTAGTGTTGTTTCCTAGGAACTTCAGAATTTCTTCCATCACCGAAACCTCCTTTTGATGCATGCGGGTTGCAAAACCGTTTGATATTGACTATGATAATACACGTAGTATGCATTTGCAAGAAGGCACTATTGTGTACCATAGGTGCCTTTTGGAAACCAAAGGAGGAAGGAACCATGCTGCAACCTTTACCGGCCTGCCCGGTGGAGACCACCCTGCAACTGATCGGGGATAAATGGAAGATTTTGATCCTACGGGATTTGATGGATGGAACCAAACGGTTCGGGGAGCTGAAGAAATCGGTAGGCGCCATCAGCCAGAAGGTACTCACCCAGAACCTGCGCTCCATGGAGGAGGACGGGCTTCTCATCCGCACGGTCTACGCCCAGGTGCCGCCCAAGGTGGAGTATACCCTGACCGAAGTGGGAGAAAGCCTGCGCCCGGTGATTGAAGCGCTGGGCCTGTGGGGAAAGGGCTATCAGGCCCTTCGCCGGGAGGAGGAACGAACGGATGAAAACGCTTGATTTGATGAAGCGGTTTGCGCCGTATTTCAAAAAGTACCGGGCGACCCTGGCACTTGACCTGTTCTGCGCGTCTTTGACCACCTTGTGCGAGCTGGTGCTGCCCTTGATCGTGCGGTACATTACCAACACCGGCATGACCGACCTCGAGAGCCTGACGGTGCAGATGATTTTATCCTTAGGCGCTCTCTACCTGGTGCTGCGGGTCATCGACGCGGTGGCCAACTATTACATGGCGAACATCGGTCATGTAATGGGCGCGCGCATCGAGACCGATATGCGAAGGGATCTGTTTGGCCACCTGCAAAAGCTTTCCTATTCCTATTACAGCAACACCAAGGTGGGCCAGATCATGGCTCGGGTCACCAGCGACCTGTTCGATGTGACCGAGTTTGCCCACCACTGCCCGGAGGAATACTTCATCGCCGCCATCAAGATTATCGCGTCCTTTGCCATCCTTGGGACCATGAACATTTGGCTGACCCTGATTATCTTCTCCATCCTGCCGGTTATGCTCGTCTGCTCGATGTACTTCAATAAGAAGATGCGCCGGGCCTTCAAAGCGTCGCGGGACCAGATCGGGGAATTAAACGCCCAGGTGGAGGACAGCCTTTTGGGAGTGCGGGTGGTCAAGTCCTTTGCCAACGAAGCGCTGGAGGAGGAAAAGTTCAGAGAAGGCAACCATAAGTTTTTGAATATCAAGCGAAAGATGTACCGGTACATGGCCGGGTTTCAGACCACCACCCGGGTTTTCGACGGCATTATGTACATCGTTGTAGTGGTGGCGGGCGCCCTCTTTATGATCAACCGCCAGATTACCCCCGCCGACCTGATGGCTTACCTGCTTTACGTGACCACCCTGCTTACCTCCATCCGTCGGATTGTGGAATTCACCGAGCAGTTCCAGCGGGGAATGACCGGTATTGAACGGTTTGGGGAGATTATGGACGCACCCATCGACATCCAGAACGTTCCCGATGCGCTGCCCCTTGAAAAGGTGGACGGCGACATCCAGTTTCGCCACGTAAGCTTCCAGTATTCCGACGACCACACCGAGGTCCTTTCCGACATCAATCTTCATGTAAAGCCTGGGGACAGCGTAGCGGTGGTGGGCCCCTCCGGCAGCGGAAAAACCACCCTTTGCAACCTGATTCCCCGGTTTTACGACGTGACCGCCGGAGAGGTGCTCTTAGACGGCAAGAACATCAAGGACTTTACCCTGCATTCCCTGCGCTCCCAGATCGGCGTGGTGCAGCAGGAGGTGTACCTTTTCTCCGGCACCATCTTTGAGAACATCGAGTACGGCCGGCCGGGCGCTTCGAGAGAAGAGGTCATCGACGCGGCGAAGAAGGCGGGGGCCCACGAGTTCATCACCCAGCTGTCCGACGGGTATGACACCTATGTAGGCGAACGGGGCATCAAGCTGTCCGGCGGGCAGAAGCAGCGCATCAGCATCGCCCGGGTGTTTTTGAAGGACCCGCCCATCCTGATTCTCGATGAAGCCACCTCCGCGCTCGACAACGAGAGCGAGCGGGTGGTCCAGGAGTCTCTCGAAAAGCTGGCTCATGGCCGTACCACCCTCACCATCGCCCACCGGTTGACCACCATCCGAAACGCCACCGTCATCTGGGTGCTCACCGAAAAAGGCATTGAGGAGCAGGGCAGCCACAAAGAGCTCATGGAGAAGCAGGGCGTCTATTACCATCTTTACCGCATGTACCAGGACACCATGACCCGGTAAGGACGAAGAAAAAGGAGTAAGGTTCAAATCATGCAGCCGACACAAATGATCAACAGCTTTTCCAAAGGCCTGCGGGACGGCATTCCCATCGGCCTTGGGTATCTATCGGTTTCCTTCACCTTTGGAATGAAGGCGGTGACAGACGGCCTGCCCATCTGGGCGGCCGTGGTCATCTCCATGACCAATCTGACCTCCGCCGGCCAGTTCGCGGGTCTGACATTGATGACCACCGGGGCGCCGCTTTTTGAAATGGCGCTGACCCAGATGGTTATTAACATGCGCTATTCCCTCATGTCCCTCTCCCTTTCCCAGAAGCTTCACAAAAGCGTCACCTTTCTCGACCGGCTCCTGATTGCTTTTTGCAACACCGACGAAATTTTCGCCGTGGCGAGCGGGCAGAAGGGGGAAGTTGGCAAGCGGTATTTCTTCGGCCTTGCCGTCACCCCCTACTTGGGCTGGGCGGCGGGTACCCTGCTCGGCGCGGTAGCAAGCGGCTTATTGCCGGGGTTTGTCCAGTCGGCCTTGGGCATTGCCATCTACGGCATGTTCCTGGCCATCATCCTGCCTCCCGCCAAGCACTCCAGACCCATTGCGCTGGTGATTCTCATGGCGGTGGTGCTCAGCTGCCTGTTTTTCTGGGTACCGGGACTCAATCAGGTATCGGGCGGCTTTGTCATTATCATCTGCGCGGTGGCGGCGTCGGCGGTCGGGGCGCTGTTCTTTCCCATCCGTGAGGAGGAGAGTGCCTGATGGAAACGACACAGCTTCTTTTGTACATTGCGGTGATGGCGGGGGTCACCTACCTCATTCGGATGCTGCCGCTCGCTATCTTCAAGACCAAGATCAACAGCCGCTTTCTGCGGTCCTTCCTCTATTATGTGCCCTACGCGGTACTGGGCGCCATGACCTTTCCGGCCATCCTGTTTTCCACGAGCACCCTGCCTTCGGCCATCGCGGGGTTTGCGGTGGCGCTGGTGCTTGCCTTTTTTGAGCGAAGCCTTCTCACGGTGGCCCTGTCCGCCTGCGGGGCGGTGCTGCTCACCGAATGGGTGATGCGGCTGGTGGGAGGATAATTCTCTCCCAACTTGTGGAAAAGGCTATTGTTTTTAAAGGATATATGGTAGAATGATAGCTATGCGATAGGGGAAGGAGGGGGAACGGGTGAAGAAGATACGGATGCCTGGGGAACGGCTCATCAGCCGGGTGGAGGAGAACCTCCTGATTATGGCGGTGCGCCGCGGGATGGTTCTGGCCATTCCCGCCATCATGGCGGGCTCCTTTGCGCTGCTTTTGCTGAGCATCCCGGTCCCTCAGTATCAGACGTTTTTGACCGGTCTCTTTGACGGGGCGGCGTCGGACGTGCTGACGCTGGTGAAAAACGCCACCATGGGCGTCGTTTCCCTGATATTGCTGCTCACCATCAGCTATAGCTTTGCCGAACTGTCCGACCGGCGCTACTGCGGCATTCTCCCGGTGGTAAACCTGTGCGCGTATCTCATTTTTTCGGTGGACGTACAGGAAGGAATCACGGTGCGCATCTTCGAAAGCGGGAGAATGTTCAATGCTCTGTTGGTGGCGGTGCTGTCCAGCGCCTTATTTTTGTGGCTGGTCAAACGCCCCCGGCTGCGCTCAAAAAGCTATGCCAGCGGTGCGGATGAAGCTTTCAACCAGATGACCGGCGCCATCTGGCCGGCCATTGCGGTGCTGTTCCTATTCGCCCTGCTCAATGTGACGGTTTCGCTGTTTTTGGGCCGGCCGGACTTTCAGACCGCCTTTTCCGACCTGACCGCCCGGCTCTTTTCCGATTTGGGAAGAAACCTGCCAAGCGGCCTTCTCTATATCCTGCTCATGCATGTGCTGTGGTTCTTCGGCATTCACGGCAGCAACGTGCTCGACGACGCGGCCAAGGGCGTGTTCGGCGCGGGGATGGACGTAAACGCTCAGCTGGCCGCTGCCGGACAGGCTCCCACCGAGATCATGACCAAGACCTTTTTGGATACCTTCGTGCTGTTCGGCGGATGTGGAACGCTTTTGTGCCTGCTTGTGGCGATTTTTCTGTGCAGCAAGCGAAAAGGCGTGCGCAGCCTCGCGAAGATGGCGGCGGCGCCGGCTTTGTTCAACATCAACGAGCTGCTCCTCTTCGGCATCCCGGTGGTGTTAAACCCCATATTCTTTGTGCCGTTTTTATGCACCCCGCTTCTCTTAACAGCGGTCAGCTACGGAGCGGTGATACTGGGATTGGTGCCCTGCCCGGTCAACACGGTGGAATGGACCACGCCGATTTTTTTAAGCGGCTACGCGGCCACTGGTTCCTTTGCCGGAAGCCTGCTGCAGCTATTTAATCTGGCCCTCGGCGTCCTGATTTATATCCCGTTCATCCGCTTTTCCCAAAGCCATCAGCAGGAGCGGATGAACCGGCACATCGACAAGCTGACCGAAGCGGTCATGCAGTGCGAGGAAACCGGCGTGCGCCCGGTCCTGCTGGGACGCAGCGACAAGCTGTCAGTCATGGCGCGGACCTTAGCCGGCGACATCTTTCATGCCATGAAGAAGGGGGCGGTAGAGCTCTATTACCAGCCCCAGGTGCGTGCGGACGGGACGGCCTTCGGCGGGGAGGCGCTGCTGCGTTACCGGCATGGGGCTACCGGGCGGTACCTGTACCCGCCTCTGGTGATTGCCCTGGCTCAGGAGGCGGGGTATTCGAAGGAACTGGGCCAGTATCTTCTGGCGCGAGCCTGCAAAGACCTGGAGAAACTCGAACGGGAAATTTTGCCGCCTGTGCAGATTTCGGTGAACATAACCTCCAACCAGCTGGACCAAGCAGACTTTGTGGACGTTCTGCGCGGCCTTTTGGAGCGCTATGCGGTAACGCCTGAGAACCTTGGGTTGGAGATAACCGAACAGACCGCCTTGTCCAGCTCCCGGCTGATGCGCGAGCGCATCGAGGCCATCCATAGGCTGGGGGTGCAGATTTTGATGGACGATTTCGGTATGGGGCATACCTCTTTGCTTTATTTGCAGGACAAACAGTTCGATGTGGTCAAGCTGGACGGCTCGCTGATCAAGGGCCTGATGAAAAACGACCGGTGCGGGGACATCATTTCCTCGATTGTGTACCTGTCCGAGTCCCTGGGCTTTTCGATTGTGGCCGAATATGTGGAAACGCCCGAGCAGCGCGATAAGCTCAAGGAACTGGGCTGTCTGAACTATCAGGGGTATCTGTATAGCCCGGCCATTCCCTTTGACCAGTTTGTCGCCTATCTTAAGGAGAACCGTAGCAGTCAAGAATCATAAAAGCAAAAGAGCCCGGCGTACAAAACTTAAATTCGTACGCCGGGCTCTTTTGCTATATCAGGAAAACATGCGCAGGGAGAGCTCGAAAGCACATGGGAGAAAAAGCTGCTGTTTGCCGTGTGCGGAAGAGACAGGACCGGCACCTGTTGTGCAAGCACGCGGCAAATAGGGGTTAAATCGCCCAGCCCGGTTGAGCCTTCCATGGCGATACGTCAAAAAACGCCTCCGGTTTTACCCGGAGGCGTTTTTTCTGCAAAGCTATTGTTTAGGGGTTAACATAATTGCGGGCATCCACCGAGTAGGCGGAGGAATTGTGACCCTCTCGAAACTCAAAATGCAGATGGATACCAGTGGCGCCGGCACACTGGCCGGTGTTGCCCATCTTGGCGATGACCTGGCCCCTGGAGACGGTATCGCCCTTCTCTACGAAGACCTGTCCCACATCCAGGTGGGCATACATGGTGTAATTGCCGTCCGCATGGCGGATGACCACGATGTTTCCGCCGCCGCCGTAGCCGGTGCCGCCGTTGCAGCAGATATAAGGCTGCTTGCGGTGGGTGCAGCCGGTGTAGACATACTCTACTACGCCGTCGTTGGCAGCGTATACGTCGCGGGTGCCGCCGCCCAGCTGGGACAGGGACGTGCCGTTATAGCTGATATCGGTGGCCGGGTGACCGGAACTGAAATTCTGCGTAACGACCGTGGGTCCTTCCGCCGGCCAGATGTAGCCGCTGGAAGGATCCGGGTCTGGCGTGGGCTGAGGCTCGGGTTCGGGCTCGGGGATGTCATAGGTCACCGCATAGGTGGCGCTGAGCCAGCCGGTGGTGGTTGCGTTGAGCCGGACCTGATACCAGCCGTTTTCTTCCGAAAGAATCTCAAAATAGGTGCCGTCCGATAGCTTCGTAATGGATGCATAGCCCGTGCTCGGACCGGTGCGCACGTTCAGGCGGCTGCCCTCGGTGTCCACCTTGCCTACGCGGTTGTGGCTGACCGGGAGCACATAATCGCCAGAAACATAACCGCTGACCGTGGGGGTAACGATCTGATACCAGCCGTTTTCCTCACCAACAATTTCGAAATAAGTACCGTCAGACATTCTGCCCAGAATGGAATAGCCCGTGCTGGGGCCGGAGCGTACATTCAGGTTGCTTCCCTCCGTGTCAACCCTTCCGAAAGATTGTTCACTCGCAACCGTAGAAATGGACGCCGCCGTTACTAACAACAGAAACGAAAGCAGCGTTGCAACAACTTTTTTCAAACAAAGACCTCCTCTTCCCAAATCCTTATCCAACTTTGAAATTTACAGCAAAAATGCTAAATTTGTCTATATTTTTCCGCAATCCCTTCCTTCCTCGGTAATTTTTTGTGTAAAATCTGCGCGAAAATTGGTATATGGATAAGATAGCACACATTTTAAACTATTTCAACTAATTTGCACAATTGCGAACAGAAATCACGACTTTTTAATCAAATCCTTTCGATTTTGCTTCTCAGTAGAAGATTCGGACAGGGGATAGGGCCTACGGTTGATTTCAGGTGGGCGTCATGCTATAATTATCTTTAAATATGCGCCGAACGCGCCAATGACATCTGCGGTAGCACCGTCAGGAGGAGTAAAGATTGAGCCAGCTTGCGAAAACCTACGACCCGCGTGAGGTCGAGGATCGGATTTATGATTTTTGGCAGAAGGGGAATTATTTTCACGCGGTGGTGGACCCCGAAAAGAAGCCCTATTCCATCGTTATGCCGCCCCCCAACATTACCGGCCAGCTGCATATGGGTCACGCGCTGGACAATACCTTGCAGGACGCGCTGATCCGTTGGCGCCGGATGCAGGGATATTCCGCTTTGTGGATGCCGGGGACCGACCATGCCTCCATCGCAACGGAGGCAAAGATCGTGGAGGCCATGAAAAAGGAAGGGCTCACGAAGGACGATTTGGGCCGGGACGGCTTTCTTACGCGTGCGTGGGCCTGGCGGGAAAAGTTCGGCGGCCGGATCGTCGAGCAGCTCAAAAAGCTGGGTTCCTCGTGTGACTGGGAGCGGGAACGCTTTACCTTGGACGAGGGCTGCTCGAAGGCGGTGCGGGAGTTCTTCTGCCGCCTGTATGACAAGGATCTCATTTACCGGGGCGAGCGCATCATCAACTGGTGCCCTCATTGCCTGACCTCCATTTCCGACGCGGAGGTGGAATATTCCGAGCATGACGGCAGCTTCTGGCATCTGCGCTATCCGCTTTCCGACGGCTCTGGTTATCTGGAGCTGGCCACCACCCGGCCGGAAACGCTGCTGGGCGATACGGCGGTGGCGGTGCACCCGGAGGACGACCGGTACCGCCATCTGATCGGTAAAACGGTTATTTTGCCGCTGGTGGGCCGGGAAATCCCGGTGGTGGCGGACGAATACGTGGAACGGGATTTCGGCACGGGTGTCGTCAAGATCACCCCTGCCCACGACCCCAACGACTTCGAGGTGGGCCTGCGCCACAATCTGCCGGTCATCAACGTCATGGACGAAGGCGCCGTCATCAATGAAAACGGCGGCAAATACCAGGGCCTTGACCGGTATGAGGCGAGAAAACGCATCGTCGCCGACTTGGAAGAGGGCGGTTTCTTAGTCAAGGTGGAGCCCATGAAGCACAACGTGGGCGAATGCTACCGCTGCCACACCATTGTGGAGCCGCGGATTTCGCTGCAGTGGTTTGTCAAGATGGGCCCGCTGGCCGAGCCGGCGATTCAGGCCGTGAGGGAAGGAAAGACCAAGTTCGTTCCCGAGCGGTTTGAAAAAATTTATTACCACTGGATGGAAAACATTAAGGACTGGTGCATCTCCCGTCAGCTGTGGTGGGGCCACCGCATCCCGGCCTGGTACTGCGCGGACTGCGGCGAGGTGATTGTAACGAGGGAAGACCCGGACTGCTGCCCGAAATGCGGCTCTAAGCACATTGAGCAGGACCCCGATACCCTGGACACCTGGTTTTCCTCCGCCCTTTGGCCTTTCTCCACCATGGGCTGGCCGGAGAAAACGCCGGAGCTTTCCTATTTCTATCCCACCAACACCCTGGTGACTGCCTACGACATCATCTTTTTCTGGGTGGCTAGGATGATCTTCTCCGCCGTGGAGTTAACCGATGAGGCCCCCTTTGACACCGTGTTTATCCACGGCATCATCCGGGACGCCCAGGGCCGCAAAATGAGCAAAAGCCTTGGAAACGGCATCGATCCGCTGGAGGTCATCGAGGAGTACGGCGCCGACGCGCTGCGCTTTACCTTGGCCACCGGCAACAGCCCCGGAAACGACATGCGCTATATGAAGGAGAAGGTGGAGTCCTCCCGCAACTTTGCCAACAAGCTGTGGAACGCGGCCCGCTTTATCCTGATGAATTTGGAAGGCAAAGAGGTGGCGCTCGGCCTGCCGGAAGAACTGACGCTGGAGGAAAAATGGATCGTCAGCCGGTTTAACGCGCTTGCAAAAGAAGTCACCGAGAACTTAGAGAAGTTTGAGCTGGGCATCGCGGTGGGCAAGCTTTACGATTTCAGCTGGGACGTGTTCTGTGACTGGTACATTGAGCTTGCGAAAATCCGCCTGCAGGCGGACGAAGCCCAGGCGGACAATGCCAGGCGGGTTCTCGTCTTCCTCATGGACGGCATTCTGCGCCTTCTCCATCCCTTTATGCCCTTTATCACCGAGGAAATCTGGCAGTCCATCCCCCACGAAGGGGAGAGCCTGATGGTGGCAAAGTGGCCCCAGTTTAACGAGACCCTCAACTTTGCCGCCGAGGAGCGGGAATTCGAGCGCATTATGACCGCCATCCGCGCCATCCGCAACCGCCGGGCGGAGATGAACGTGCCCCCGTCCAAAAAGGCGAAGGTGTATGTGGAGACTCCCTTCGGCGAAACCTTTGAAGCCGCCGGCGTGTTCTTCACCCGGCTGGCCTTTGCTTCCGAGGTAGCGGTCAACACCGGGTTTGACGGAGAAGGGGCGGTTTCCATCGTCACCTCCGACGCGAAGGTGTTTATTCCTTTGGGCGAACTGGTGGACTTTGCCGCCGAGCGGGCCCGGCTGAACAAGGAGCTGGCCGCCGCGCAGAAGAACCTGCAGGGCATTGAGGCGAAGCTTGCAAACGAAGCCTTCACCTCCAAAGCGCCCAAGCACATTGTGGACAATCAGCGGGATCTGGCCAACGACCTCAAAGAGAAAATCGCCATGCTCGAGCAGAGCATCGAAAGGATTCCTCAGTAATGGTGGAGAAGAAGCAGAGCAGGGGGACGGTTATCCTGATTCACGGGTTTACCGGTGTGCCGGAGAACCTGTACCCGCTGGCCGACCGGCTGCGGCTGGAAGGCTACGAAGCGGTGGTTCCCCGCCTGGCGGGCCATACCCGCAAAAAGAAGGACATGAAGGGCCACACCCATGAGGAATGGGTGCAGAGCATTCTCGACGCCTATGATGGACTCAAGCAGGAAGGCAAACGCCCCATACTGGTGGGGTATTCCATGGGCGCCCTCATCGCCATCCAGGTGGCCCGGAGGCGGGACGTGGACGCGATGGTACTGGTGTGCCCGCCGGTTTTTGAGCTTAGCTTCAGGAATATCTTAGGGCGGTTGTCGGAGGAATTCTGGTATGCGTTGAGCGGTTATGTGATGCTGCCCAAATGCGCCACCCGAAAGAACATCAAGGAGCTCAAAAAGCTCAGGGAAGAGTGCATTCAGGAGATGGAGGGGCTCACCTGCCGCGTCACCGTCATCCAGTCCAAAGACGACGACTGCGCCAACCCCAAAAGCGCGTCGTACATCATGGAGCATACGCCAAAAGCAGAGAAAACGCTCTATTGGATCGAGCGGGGCCACCACGAGGTGTTTGAACCGAAGAACGTGGCCTTCGAGCATGCGGTGGGCTATGTGTCCCAGGCGCTGAATGCGTATTTTACCAAAAGAATCGAGGAACCGGCCGGATGACCTACGAGGAAAGTCTAAATTACATGCATTCCCTGCTGCGCTTCGGGATGAAGCCGGGCCTTGCCCGTATCGAAGCATTGCTCAAACGGATGGGAAGCCCCCAGACAAAGCTTCGCTTTGTCCATGTGGCGGGGACCAACGGGAAAGGCTCGGTCTGCGCCATGCTGTCGGAGATGCTGCAGTGCGCGGGATACAAAACAGGCTTGACCATTTCCCCGTATATCACCGACTTCTGCGAGCGCATGCAGGTCAATTCCACCCCCATCTCTCACGAGGAGCTGGCAAGACAGGTGGAACGGCTCAAGCCTCTAATGGAGGAGGTTTCCGGGAAAGGAGAGCCGGTGACGGAGTTTGAGGCGATCACGGCCTTGGCATTTCGTTGGTTTTATGAGCAGGGGTGCGACGTGGTGGTGCTGGAAACAGGCCTGGGCGGCCGGTTTGACGCTACCAATGTGATCGAAACGCCCTTGTGCTCGGTCATCACCTCCATCGGCTTCGACCATACCGACATTTTAGGAGACACCTACCGGCAAATCGCCTTCGAAAAATGCGGCATCATCAAGCCGGACGGCATTACGGTCAGCTATCCCATGCAGCAGGAAGAAGCCCTAGCGGAAATTATGCGCATGGCGGCTTTGAAGCGAAATTCCCTGCACATGGGAAACATGGGGGCGCTTCAAGTAAAAAGCATGACGGTGGAGGGCAGCGACGTGGTGTACGGCCGTCTGCCTTTGCACATTCCGCTGGTCGGCGGCCATCAGCACTTGAACGCCGTCACTGCCGTGGAAGCGGCTTGGGCCCTGCGAAGCGCCGGGCTTGCCATCGAGGATACTCACATCCAGGCGGGAATCGCGAAAACCAAATGGCTCGCCCGGCTGGAGGTGCTTTCCAAGAAGCCGCTTGTTCTCGTGGACGGGGCCCATAATCCCGACGGGATGCGGGCCTTGGTTAAAACCCTCAAGGAGGTTCTTCCGGGGCGGAGAATCTTCGCGGTGACCGGGATGCTCCGGGACAAGGCGTACAGGGAAGCAGCGGCGGTCCTGGCCCCGCTTTTGGAGAAAGCGGTCTGCGTGGCTGTGGACAATCCCCGGACCCTTTCGGGAGAAGCGCTTGCAAAGGAGCTGGAACGCCATGGGGCAAAGGCCCTAGCGGCAAAGACCCTGGAAGAAGCGATCTCCCTTGCTTTCAAGGACGTGGGAAAGGATGGCGTGCTTTTGGTATGCGGGTCCTTGTACTTAGCGGGGCCGGCACGCAAACAGCTGCTTGCGCTTAAAGAGAAAAATTGAAAAAAGAAGAATGGGGCGACAAAATGTGCGCGCCAATTGGAAAGAAATCCCTTATCATAGCGATAAGGGATTTTTGCTTGAATTGAGGTGAAAAAACATGTCGGTAAAGATCGAGCACCGGGATAAGGTGATGACCGCATATCTGGAAGGAGAAATCGACCATCATTCCGCCCGCTCCATCCGCGAGCAGATCGACGACGAGGCCCAGCAGAGCAAACCGCAGACGCTGCTTTTGGATTTCGGCCGGGTTTCCTTTATGGACAGCTCCGGCATCGGCCTCGTAATGGGACGGTTTCGTCTGATGAGCGAGCTGGGAGGAAGTTTAAAGGTAGTCAACACCCCGCCCCACATTGCCAAGGTGATGCGCCTGGCGGGAATGGAACGACTCAACGTCTTGGAAAAGGAGAACGGAAGATGAAACCGGTCAATGAAATGAAGCTGGTGATTCCCAGCCGGTCGGCCAATGAAAGCTATGCCCGTGTGGCGGTGGCTGCCTTCGCGGCCCAGCTTGACCCGACCATTGAGGAAATCAACGACATAAAGACGGCGGTTTCCGAAGCCGTCACCAATTGTATTGTACATGCCTACCGGGACAAGATCGGCACGATCTTTCTCACCGTCAAGCTGTTTGAGGAAGGGAAGATTTCCATCAAAATCCGTGATTCCGGCTGCGGCATCGAGAATGTCGAGCAGGCGATGGAGCCTCTCTTCACCACCGCCGGGGAGGAACGGGCGGGCTTGGGTTTTGCGGTCATGGAGTCCTTTATGGACAAGCTGACTGTGCGCTCCAAGCCCGGAAAAGGAACCACCGTATCCATGGAAAAACGTCTCAAAGCCCGTCCGCTGCGGGTTTGACCGCCATGAGCGGCGAAAAATCCGTCGAAGCCCTTGTGCAGGATAACCTGGGGCTGGTCCACTCCTGTTCCCATCGGTTCAAGGGCCGCGGCATCGATTACGACGACCTGTTCCAAGCGGGCTGCATGGGGCTTGTCAAGGCGGCGAAGGCGTTCGAGCCGGAGCGGGGCAACTGCTTTTCCACCTATGCCGTCCCGGTGATTTTGGGCGAGATCAAGCGCCTGTTCCGTGACGGCGGTACTGTGAAGGTAGGGCGCACTCTTAAGGAACTGTCCATCAAAGCGGTGCGCTGCCGGGAACGGCTTTCCAATGAGCTTGGGCGCGATCCAACCATCGGCGAACTGGCCGAATGCCTGGGGATTTCCCCCGAAGAAGCGGCGCAGGCCATCACCGCGTCTCTGCCTCCCGTATCCTTAACCGCGGGGGAAGAGGAGGGCGGCGGACAGCTGGATATTCCGGTGGAAGCGCCGGAGGAGAAAATTTCCGACATCATTGCCCTCAACGAAGTGGTGTCCGCCCTGTCCGCTAGGGACCGCAAGCTGATTATTATGCGCTATTTCTCCAGTATGACCCAGTCCCAGACGGCGGAAAAGCTGGGAATGACCCAGGTGCAGGTATCCCGGCGGGAAAAGGTGATCTTAAGCGAGCTTAGAAAACAGCTTACGGGCTAGGCAGGGCCGGCGGTCTTAAAGACTGCCGGCCCTACTTCGTTGTGTGGGAAGAAAGATTGAGGTAGGCGCGGTTACACCGTGTTTTAGTAAGCCTCCAAATCGGTTGATACGGAGGCTATGATGAGATATACTAGAATACTGGGTTCTATGTTTAAAGAAGGGTGTGGTTGGAAGATGACAATTCGTAAGGAAGAAAAGGGAGATTACAGAGCGGTTGAGGATCTGACCAGACAGGCTTTCTGGAACCTTTATGTTCCCGGATGCCATGAGCACTACCTTGTGCATCTTTTAAGAAGCCATCGGGATTTTATTCCCGAATTGGATTTGGTGGTTGAGCTTAATGGGAAAATCATTGCAAACGTCATGTACACAAGGGCAAAGCTTAGAGATGAAAATGGTGCTGAGAAAGAAATTCTAACGTTTGGGCCTTTGAGTGTATTGCCCGGATTTCAGCGCAAAGGCTATGGGAAAAAGCTGCTGGAGCATTCTTTCCAAAAGGCGATGGATCTTGGGTTTGACACGATTGTGATTTTTGGAAACCCCGAGAATTACGTCAGCAGGGGATTTAAGAGCTGCAAAAAATACAAGGTAAGCATAGGAGAACAGGTCTATCCCACTGCAATGCTGGTGAAAGAGCTTGTTGCGGGAGCGCTGGCGGGAAAAAGCTGGACTTATCAGGAAAGCCCTGCCTATGAGATTGAGGAAGCCGAGGCAGAGAAATTTGATGAGAATTTCGAGCCGCGCAGCAAAGAATATCAGGTCAGCCAAGAGCTTTTTGATATTTACAGCCGGTCCACCGTAACCGGATAATTTGAAACGATGGGATCAGGTGATCGGATAAGCGAGCCAGATTGAAAGAGATTTCGAGGGCCTTCGATATGGAAATGCCGCCAGTCTTGGTTTTATGCTTGTCAATCGGGGAGCTTTGTCCCTCTGGTTGTCCACGCGGTTATGCTGCAATGACCTAAGCGGCAAATGAATGAGGAGATGTAATAGATGACAATGAAAAAGGTTGAAAAGAACCTGGTAATATGTGCAGTCATAGAAAGCGATGAAATGGTTCTCACAGATACGCAATCCGCATTGGATGTACTTATGCGAGCAAAATATGAGGCAGATACAAATAATATCGTTATGGATAAGAAACTGGTCAATGAGGATTTTTTTATTCTCAGCACAGGACTTGCCGGAGAGATTTTGCAAAAGTACATCAACTACGGTGGACGTATCGCTATTTATGGGGATTACTCCCACTATACAAGTAAACCGCTCAAAGACTTTATTTACGAAAGCAACAATGGAAAAGATGTGTTCCTTGTTTCTACAAAAGAAGAAGCGATTGATATGTTGACTCGATAAATACCGAAGTATCTTGGGGATAGCAAAGCCGGACAGGCCGGTCAATAGCAAGAAGAACGGAGTAAGATCAAAGAGGGAGTTCTTTGTAAGGAACCGATAACAGTAATCCGATAAAAAACAGGTGCAGCCCCGTGGACTGCACCTGTTTTTTAAGCTGTCGTGATAAGGATGCTTCATCTTTTTGCGATTAATGGACCCATTGCAGCTTCGGATAGTATTCAAACAAAACCTTCCCTTTAATCTGCTCCCGGTGCACATAGCGGTTCTTCCAGAAACGGGAATCCAGAGAATCGTTGCGGTTGTCTCCCATCATGAAGTAGCCGTCCTCCGGAACATGGTAAGGGCCGAATACTCCCTGGGTCGGTTCCTTTACATAGTCCTCCTGCAGCCGCGTACCATTGATGTAAACGCCGCCGTCGTGAATCTCCACCGTGTCCCCCGGCAGGCCGATGATCCGTTTGACGTACCAGTCCTCATCCCCGTCGGGCGGTTCGAAAATAATGACGTCTCCCCGGGCCGGGTCCTCGAACAGATAGGTCAGCCGGAAGGCCATGATCCGGTCCGATACTTGGATGGTGTTTTCCATGGACCCGGTGGGAACCACGGCATTGACCACGACAAAATTGCTGATGAGAAAGGCCAGCACCAGGGAAATGAGAATGAGCCGAACCCAGCTCAAAAGCTCCCGGCGGACGCGTCCGCCCCGGGGCTTGGCCTTTTTGTCCGCCTGCATCGGTTCTTCCATTCCAAAGCCCTCCTTTACGCGTCCATTTCTTCCAGCTCGCGCAGCTGTTCCTCCAGCTGTTCCCACTGCTCGTAAAGCCCGTCGAGTTTTTGTTTGGTTTCATCGAGCTGCCCGGTCAGCTCCAAAATCTTGTTGTAATCCGCGCTCACTTGCGGAGACGAGAGCGCTTCCTGCAATTGCTCGATCTGGGCTTCCGTTTCCTCAATGGCGGTTTCGGTGCGGTTTCGCTGCCCCGCCGTGCGGCGCTTCTGGGACTCGAGCTCCTTTCGCCGCTGGTAATCGTTTTGCTTTTTCGGCGCCGCTTTTTGCGCGGTTTCCTCGCGTTTGGGCCGGGTTTCCTCCCGCGCCAGGTAATCGTCGTAGTTGCCGATGCACTCTTCTATGCCGTCCTCTTTCATCACAAGGACCCGGTCGGCCAGCTTGTTGATGAAATACCGGTCGTGGGACACCATCAAAAGAGTGCCCTCATACCCCAGCAGCGCGCTTTCCAGCGCTTCCCTCGAAGCGATGTCCAGATGGTTGGTAGGCTCGTCCAGAAGCAGGAAGTTTGCCTTGGAGAGCATGAGCTTCAAGAGCGCCACCCGTGCCCGCTCCCCGCCGCTTAACGCGCTCATGGGCTTAAACACGTCGTCCCCTGTGAACAGGAACACCGCTAGGGCGTTTCGCACTTGGGTCTGGGTCATCTGCGGATATCTGTCCCAGACTTCGTGGATCACGTCTTTGCCGTAATCAAGCCCCTCTAAATTCTGATCGTAATACCCCGCCTTGATGCCGACCCCCAGACGGAGGAATCCGCTGTCGGAAGGAAGCTGGCCGGTGATGATGCGAAGAAGAGTGGTTTTTCCGCAGCCGTTTTCCCCCAGCAGGAACACTCGCTCCCCGTTTCGGATGTGCAGCTTCGCGTGCTCGAACAGCTTCTTTTCCCCGAACCGCTTGGAGAGCTCCTCCGCCAGCAGCACGTCGTTGCCCCCGCCGGGCAGGACGTTGAACGCAAACCGGATGGCGGAAAGCTCCGCTTCAGGCTTTACCAGCTGCCCGCGCAGCCGGTCCACCATCTTCTGCTTGCTTTCCGCGGTCTTGATGTTCTTCTCCCGGTTCCACTGGCGCTGCTGAGCGATGATGCCTTCGATGCGCTTGATTTCCCGCATCTGGCTGTCGTACTGGTGCTGCAATACCTCCCGGTCCTCCTGCTTGCGCAAGAGATATTCGGAATATCCGCCCCCGTACATGCGCAGATGCCCGTGTTCGAGTTCAAAGGTTTTCTTCGTCACCTGGTCGAGAAAATACCGGTCATGGGAAATGACCAGATAGGCCCCGTCGTAGGCCTTTAAAAAGTCCTCCAGCCACCCGACGGAACGGATGTCCAGATGGTTGGTGGGTTCGTCCAAAAGCAACAGTTTCGCGTCGCAGGTGAGCAGGCGGGCAAGGCTTACCTTGGAGCGCTGACCGCCGCTTAAAGAAGAAAGAGGGCGCGTAAGGTCATCCGGCGCGAACCCAAGGCCCAAAAGCGCCGCGCGCACCCGGCTTTGGTAGGTAAGTCCCCCTTGGGCGGCGTACTGCTCGGTTAAAAACTGCTGGCGCTCGATGAGGCCCGCGTCACCGCCCGCCCCGTCCAGGGCGGCGGTCAGAGAATGCAGCTCCTCCTCCATCCGGCGAAACTTGGTAAATCCGGACAACGCCTCTTCCAGTACCGTGCGCCCATCGTCGAGACAGGCGTACTGCTCCATGTAGCCGATGGCGTCCCGGTTGACATAGACGCCGCCGGTGTCCGGTTCCATCTGGCCGATGATCATTTTGAACAAGGTGGTTTTTCCCGCGCCGTTGGCGCCCACCAGGCCGATTTTGTCGTGCTCTTCCACGTGAAAAGATACGTTTTCAAAAAGCGTTTCCTCGCCGAAGGCTTTGGAAACGTTGGTTGCGCTTAAATAAACCATACCATGCTTCTCCCGATCCATTTCGGATAAATTTGCAGATGAAATAAGTGTAGCACACTTGTCCCTCCTTGTAAACCAAAGCCGCCAAACGGGAATCAGGACAAAAGTTGCAAAGAGAATGTCTCCGACCGGTTGCAAAGGGAGGGGAAGATGCGGTATACTGATACGTAGAAAGAATCCTCTGCGTCCTTTCTAATTTCTGAGGCAATCGGGGTGAGGATACGTCATGAATGATACGTTTAAGCATTCTTATAAGGTGGAGCATTTCGAATATGTGGGGCTGGCGGTGTACAATTGCGGCCTGCAAAAGTGCGAGGCGGGTCACAGCTGGGGCCCGGCGGTACGAGACCACTATCTGATTCACTATATTCTGTCCGGAAAAGGCAGCTATGAAACCGGAGGACAACGGTATGAGCTGACCGCCGGGGACGGCTTTCTGGCTTTTCCCTCCACGGTGATCCATTACCGGGCGGACGGGGCCGACCCTTGGGAATATTCCTGGGTAGGCTTTAACGGCACGGAAGCGGAGCGGCTTGTCAAGCTTGCAGGCCTTTCGCCGGACAAGCCGGTGTTTCATTGTCCGCTGGAAAGCCCGCTTTCGGCGAATCTTGCCTCCATTCTCGACGCCACCGGTTCGCGGGTGTCGGATGAAATCCGTATGCGGGGCAGGCTGATGGAGTTTTTATCCACGTTAATTGAGTATTGCGGCGCCAACGAAACCCAAAGAGACACCGGCACCGGCAGGCGGTACATCGAGAAGGCGCTGCGCTTTATCCAGTATAACTATTCCCGCAGCATCAGCGTGGGCGACATTGCCGACAGCGTGGGCATCAGCCGCAGCCATCTTTACCGGCTGTTCATTGAGCATCTGAGCATGTCCCCCAACGAGTACCTGACTCGGTTTCGCATCGACGAAGCCTGTGTGCTGTTACGCTCCCAGGGCCTTTCGGTCAGTGAGGCGGCGTTTTCTTCCGGATTTTCCGATCAGCTCTATTTCTCGCGGGTATTCAAGCGCTATAAGGGCGTGCCGCCGAGCAAGTACGCGCTGGAAAAATAGAAAAAAGGATGTGGTAGGCGCATGATCGAAAGCTTTGAAGAGCTGGAGCGCCAATGTAAGGAATGCACCCGGTGCCCTCTGGCCGCCACCCGCACGAATGTGGTGTTCGGCGTGGGAAACCAGGAGGCGGAGGTGCTGTTTGTGGGCGAAGGCCCGGGCAAAAACGAGGATGAGCAGGGGGAACCTTTCGTGGGAAGGGCCGGCCAGCTTCTCGATAAATTTTTAGCGGCGGTGGGGCTTTCCAGAGAAAGCGTGTACATAGCCAACATCGTCAAATGCCGTCCCCCGGAAAACCGGGACCCGAAGCCGGAGGAGCAGGAGCAGTGCATCGGCTGGCTTCGCAACCAATTCTACTTAATGAAGCCGAAGATTGTGGTGTGCTTAGGGCGCATTGCCGCTCTCAAGATGATCAGCCCCAATTTCAAGGTGACCAAGGAACACGGCATCTTCTTTGACAAGCAGGGCACCCTGTTTATGGGTACCTTCCATCCCGCGGCGCTCTTGCGCTATCCGTCCAACAAGCCCGAGGCGTTTGAGGATTTTGTCAAGCTGCGGGACAAAGTACGGGAACTGTGCGACCATACCCCGATTGAGGACGTTACGCCGGAGGATGAATGAGAACAAGGCGATTCGGCTCATTTCGAGCAAATGCGACGTACAAAAATAAATAGCTATGGTATCCTAATTCTAAGAAAAACGAGTAAGGATGTGACGGGTATGAAGGAAATGGAGCTTTACGAGCTGTGGAAGCAAAAGGCGGTGGGCGACCCGGATTTGGCAGAGGAGCTTGCGAGCATCGCCGGGGACGAGGTGGCCATTAAGGACCGGTTTTACGACGAGCTGCAATTCGGCACCGCCGGGCTGCGCGGCGTCATCGGCGCTGGTACCATCCGCATGAACATCTACACCGTCCGCCGGGCCACTCAGGGCTATGCGGACTATCTGCTGGAAACCTTTGAGAATCCTTCGGTTGCCATCGCGTTTGACAGCCGCATCAAGTCGGACCTGTTCGCAAAGGAGACGGCCTGTGTCTTCGCCGCCAACGGCATCCCGGTCCATATCTTCAAAGAATTGCAGCCTACCCCGGTGCTTTCCTTTGCCATCCGGTATTTGAAGGCCCAGGGCGGCGTGGTGGTCACGGCCAGCCACAATCCTTCCAAGTACAACGGCTACAAGGCTTACGGGGCGGACGGCTGCCAGATGACCGAGGAAGCGGCGGGTGCCGTCATGCGCAAAACGCAGGCAGTGGACGTGTTCGACGGGGCCAAGACCATGGACTTTGACGAGGGCGTGCTCACGGGGAAGATCTCCATCATCGGGGACGACCTGTTAAACGCTTATCTGGACGCGGTGGCGGCGAAGGCCATTCACCATGGCGTCGGCAAGCAGGCGGGCTTGAAAGTAGTCTATACGCCCTTAAACGGCGCGGGCAACGTGCCGGTACGCAAGATTCTCGCCCGGGAGGGCTTTGAGCAGGTGCATGTAGTGCCTGAGCAGGAGATGCCCGACGGCAATTTCCCCACCGCTCCTTTCCCGAACCCGGAAATCCGCCAGGCCTTCGAGTGCGCCTTAAAGCTGGCTGAGCAGATCGGGCCGGACATTCTCCTGGCCACCGACCCGGACAGCGACCGGGTGGGTATCGCCGTGCGCCAGAATGGAGAATATGTCCTCATGTCCGGCAACGAAGTGGGCGCCATGCTCTTTGATTATATCTGCTCCCAGCGTATCGCAAACGGCACCATGCCCAAAGACCCGGTGGCGGTGACCACCATCGTTTCCACCCGGATGACGGCGGCCATTGCCAAGAAATACGGAGTGCAGCTCATCGACGTGCTCACCGGGTTTAAGTACATCGGCGAGCAAATCGGGCTTTTGGAAAAGAAGGGCGAGGACGACCGGTTTGTTTTCGGTTTTGAGGAAAGCTACGGGTATTTGGCGGGCTCCTATGTCCGGGATAAGGATGCGGTGGTCGGCTCCATGCTCATCTGCGAGATGGCGGCTTTCTATAAGCAGCAGGGCAGAACGCTTTACGACGTGATGCAGGACCTCTATCAGGAGTTCGGCTTTTATAAGAATGCGGTGGATTCCATTGTTCGGGAAGGCGCGGCCGGCATGGCGGAGCTTCAGGGAATTATGGAAAAGCTGCGCAAAAACCCACCGGCTCAAATCGCCGGGCGCAAGGTAACGGGCATTGCCGACTACCAGCAGTCCACCGACACCGACCTTGCATCGGGCGTGGTCAACGTCATCCATCTGCCTAAGTCCAACGTCCTGTGCTACCGGCTCGAAGGCGGCGCGCAGGTCATCGTCCGTCCTTCCGGCACCGAGCCGAAGGTAAAGATTTACTATACGGCCAAGGCGCCCACCAGCCAAGAGGCGGACGAAATTACCGAGCAGCTCAAGGCTTCCATGAGCACGCTGCTCTCTTAAGTGTTTTCTAGATAATGAAAGGCCCGGCAGTCGAGTGTACTGCCGGGCCTTTTTGTAGCCGCTGTCTTGTGCAGAGTGCCGCAAACCCCCGGATATGCTGTCTTTTGAGTGAGGCTGGAGTCAGGTTTTTCTCAGCCGTGTGTCTGCTTTGATACACAGCCGCCCAAGGCAAAAAGGCGGACGGGAGCGTGCATAGATTTGTTTCAAATTGTTCACACAAAAGTGCATTGCTTGCAAGGGAATGTGGTATAATAAAGTTGAAATATTTTACAGTTTCTACAATGCAGTTTCTTGGTATTTCACCGCTTTGTTGCGCAGGCATGGAAAGGAGTGGCGGCCGTGAAGGAGCTTTATTTGGTGACCGGTGCGAAAGGGCACTTGGGCAACACCATCATTCGCAGGCTCAAAAGCGAGGGCAAATGGGTGAGGGGCTTGGCTTTGCCTGGGGATTCGTCCAAGGCGCTCAACCAGCTGGATGTGGAGATTTTCGAAGGGGATATCTGCAATCCCGCCTCCATCGAACCGGCTTTTCAGACAACAGAGCCCTGTGAGCGGATCGTTATTCACACCGCAGGCATCGTTTCCATTGCGTCCAAGTTTCAGCAAAAGGTGTTCGACGTCAACGTGACCGGCACGGCCAACATCATCGCGTTGTGCCGGAAGTATCCGACCAAACGCCTCATCTATACCAGCTCCGTTCACGCCATTCCGGCTACAAAAGGGACGGTCCTTTCGGAAATCACCCAGTTTGACCCCAATGAGGTGGAAGGGCTTTATGCGAAAACCAAGGCCCAGGCCGCCCAGTTGGTGCTGGATGCGGCAAAGGAGGGCCTTGACGCGGTTGTAGTTCATCCCTCCGGGATCATCGGGCCGTATGACTACGGCCATGGGCACCTGACCCAGCTGATTATGGATTACCTGGATCACCGGTTGGTGGCCTGTGTAAGCGGCGGCTACGATTTTGTGGATGTGCGGGATGTGGCGGACGGGATTCTTTCCGCGGTGGAGCATGGAAGCTGTGGCGCCTGCTATATTCTTTCCGGGCATTACTGCTCCATCCCCGCTCTGCTGAAAACGCTCAGTGAGCTAAGCGGCCGCAAACCGATCAAAACCGTTCTTCCCACCTGGCTTGCCAAGGCTACCGCGCCTTTGGCGGAGTGGTACTATAAGCTGCGCCGCCAGCCGCCTCTTTACACCAGGTATTCTCTGTTCACCCTGGGCAGCAACGCCGATTTCTCTTACCAAAAGGCAAAAGAGGAGCTTGGATATCAGCCTCGTCCGCTTACTGAAACGCTCAAAGACACGGTGGGCTGGCTGGAACAAAATAAGAGGGTCAAGCCTCACATGGTTCAAAAGAACTCGGTTGGATAAAGAAAGCGCCCTGAGCTTTAGCTCAGGGCGCTTTTGTAATTTTGAGAAACGGTCAGACCGAAGCCGTCTGCACAACCGGCTCTTCCACAATCTCTTCGGCAACATCGAAATCCGGCGCACTCATCTTCCGAATGGGAACGATCCGCTGCAGATACGTCGTCGCGTTGTTCGGATCGCGCTGAATGTCCGCCTGGAGTTCGTCAAGCTTTTCTTGCAGATGGTCTCCTTCGCCGGGAAGGGGACGGGTGATCATAATACGGTTGTGAGCGGTAGTGATCAGACGGTCGCGCTCGTCGTCCAGAATCAGCTCTTCGTAAAGCTTTTCTCCGGGACGAAGGCCCACATATTTGACCATAATATCAATGTCCGGCGTGTAGCCCATCAGGCGGATCATGTTGCGGGCAAGGTCGTCGATCTTAACCGGCTTTCCCATATCCAGCACATAAATCGCGCCGCTTTCCGCCATGCCGCCGGCCTGCAGCACCAGCTGTGCCGCTTCCGGGATGGTCATAAAATACCGGGTGATGTCCGGATGGGTTACGCAGACCGGGCCGCCCGACTCAATTTGCTTTTTAAACAACGGAACCACGCTTCCGTTGGAACCGAGGACGTTTCCAAAGCGCACCGCCATAAACCGGGTCTTGCTGACCGAGGCCATGTGACGGATGATGATTTCCGTCACCCGCTTGGTGGCGCCCATCACGTTGGTGGGGTTGACCGCCTTGTCGGTGGACAGGAGCACAAACCGCTTGACTCCATATTTATCCGCGCATTTGGCAACATTGAGGGTCCCAAACACATTGTTCTTCACCGCTTCGGCAGGGCTGTCCTCCATCAGCGGGACATGCTTATGGGCCGCCGCGTGGAAGACGATGCTGGGATGATACTGGGTGAAGACCTCTTCCAGCCTTGCCTCATCCCGTACCGAACCAATCAAAATCAAGCTGTTGAGCGCGCTGCCGTACCGGTCCTTGAGTTCATTTTGCAGCTCGTAAGCGTTATTTTCGTAGATGTCGAAGATAATCAGCAGCTTCGGAGAGAACCGGGCGATCTGCCGGCAAAGCTCCGAGCCGATGGAACCGCCGCCGCCCGTAACCAGAACCACGTTGTCCTTCAGATAGTCACTGATGCTCTGCATGTCGAGCTTCACCTCGTCACGCAAAAGCAGGTCGGAAATATGCAGCTCCCGCACTTCGGCGATGGGCCGGGTACCGTCCTGGATTTCGCTCAGAGGCGGAACCATTTTGATCTTGCACTTGGTCTTGGTACAATTGCTGACGATCCGTTCGTATTGATCGGAGGTGGCGGAAGGGATGGCGATATAAATGTCGTCAATGGCGAACTGCTCAGCCAGCTCCTGAATGCGGTCCACGCCGTAAAGAACCGTTACGCCGCGAATCTGGGTATGGTGCTTCTTAATGTCGTCATCCACCACGAGAACGGGCGTTCCCCTCCTGGGCCCTTCGTTGAGCAGGTCGTGTACCAGAGAGGAGCCGGCGTTGCCGCCGCCCACTACCATGATCCGGCGGGAAACCTTGTGCTCCACCGAGGCAATGGAAGCGCGAACGCGGATATACCGGTAAACAAAACGGGAAAACAAAAGAAAACCAATGGAGACAATGGTTCCCATCACATAGACAGACAAGGGAAGAGGCACATCCAGAATCAGCCCATAGAGGTAATAGAATACCATGGAGGTAATCGAACCCATGGTGATCCGGGCAATGTCCAGCGAGGAGGCGTAAATCCACAGCACATGATAGACACGGTAGGCACACAGGCTGAGGGCCGTGAATATGGAAAGTGCCCAAAAGCTTTGAAAATAATTGGAGAGAAGCGCGGGATTCAGGACAAAATTATTCAGCAGCAAATAAGAAAAAATGACTGCAATATTGACGATTAATGCATCCAGAAAAGCCAGTCCGATTTTAGGAAGCAGCACGGGCAGGAACATTTTTTTCTTTTGTTTCATGGGCCAATCCACCTTTTTGACATCGATCTTACTACTTCGACTTATTTTATCTCTCTTTCTTCTGTTTGTCAACGCAACTTACAAAAATGTAAATATTTTCAACAAGCAAAACGAGTTCATTTTTATGACTTTTACATTTTTCTTTTCCGGTTGACATGCTTGTTTTTACGGCGTTTTTGGTTGAGGATCACGGCAATCACCGCATAGACCACAATCAGCCCCACCACCGCGACAATTGCGATTTTGAACCAAGTGGAGGAGATAATTTCGTTGATTTTTTCCATATAGAACTGGAATTCGCTGCGGTTGACCGATTCGCCCGCCACCAGGTCGATGGTGCCCAGCTCTTCGCCCGCCAGCATCAGCTTGGCGGTCCCCAGCTTGTCCCCCTTCTTTACCGGGGCATCCACCGTATCGGGCAGCTCGGGAACCAGCAGAATGCTGGATTTTTCAATGTTTTTGGGTACCAGCGCGGAGAAATCCTTCCCGGGGTAGGCGAGCACACTGTCCTTCTCTTCGCCCAAGTGCACGCTTACTTCCCCGCTGGGTTCCTGCTGGTCCACCAGGGACTTGACCTGAAAGTTGGGCAGCGCCCATTCATACAAGTTGATGGCGTCCATAAAATTATACATGTCCGTGATGGGTTCGCCGTTTTCGTCCTCCACCGGTGCGCCCAGGGTGATGAGCAGATAGGTGTACCCATCCTGAGAAGCGGTGGAGATGAGGCACCGGCCCGCTTCGGGAGTATACCCGGTTTTAATGCCCTTGGCGGGGCTGTAATAATATTTGACGCCGCCGGTGGCCTGGTCCATCAGCAAGTTGGTGGTCACCAAGGTGCGTTCCTCGTTCATATTGGTCGCCGGCATCCGGTACCGGGCGGTGGAGCAGATTTCCATAAACACCGGCAGTTTCATGGCGTTTTGCACGATTTTATACAGATCTCTGGCGGTGGTGTACTGATCGTCCTCGTGAAGACCGTGGGGGTTGACGAAGTGGGTGTTCTCACATCCGAGCTCCTTAACCCGCTCGTTCATCTTATCCACAAAATCGCTCACGCTTCCGCCCACCGCGTCCGCAATGACATTGGAGCCCTCGCAGGCGGACTTGATGAGCATGGCGTAGAGAAGCTGGCGCATGGTCAGCACCTCGCCGTCCTTGAGCCCGGCGTTGGAATAGCCCCAGCCCAAATCGTCGAACAAATCACCGTCCACGGTAACCTGTTCGTCCAGCCGGTCGCCCCATTCCTCCAATGCGATCATGGCCGTGACCACCTTGGTCAGAGAAGCGGGGTACATTTTCTGATCCGCGTTTTTTTCATATACAATCTCGCCCGTCTCCACGTTTGCCATCAAAACCGCTTGCGAGCGCACCGGAACACTGTCCGGCGGCGTGTAGGAGGCCGACGCGGAAAACGGCATGAGCAGCAGCGCGAGAATCAATAAGGCAGACAGGAAAATTGCCTTTTTGTTCATGGACATTTCCCTCCAATGTGATATACTATATATTCATGATGCGATCTTAATTAGTATATCAGGGTTCTGGCAAAAAAGAAAGGCATTTTTCCGAAAGGAAGGGCCTTTGGAAGAATGTAAGAAAGACGTAAGGTTTGTAAGCGTACTCCCATATTTTTCTGGAGGGATTTTTGGTTTGATTTACGTGACAGGCGACCTGCACGGGGAACTGGCGCGGTTCTCCGAGCGGCAGATGAAGGTGGTCAAAAAGCGCGACACCCTTTTGGTCTGCGGGGATTTCGGCTTTGTGTGGGACGGGAGCAAAGAGGAGCAAAAGGCGCTCAAGGCCCTGGGAAAATTCCCGTTTACCATCGCCTTTGTGGACGGCGCCCATGAAAATTTTGAGCTGCTCGACCGGCTGCCCGTAAGCGAATGGTGCGGCGGCAAGGTGCGGCGGCTGCAGGAGAACACGGTACAGCTGATGCGGGGCGAAATCTACGAGATCGAGGGAGAACGGATTTTCGCTTTCGGCGGCGGGGAAAGCCCGGACAAGGACATCCGCCGGGAGGACGGGCATTGGTGGGCAAAGGAGCTCCCTTCTCCTGAGGAAATCGAGGAAGGAAGGCGCAATTTGGAGGCGTCCTTCCATGAGGTGGACTATATCATCACCCATGAGCCGTCTGCGGCGGTCAAGGGGATGCTCAACATTGGGGAGGACTATGTCAATTCCCTGAATATTTTCTTTGACGAGGTGGCGAAGACCTGCAAATTCAAGCGTTGGTTTTTCGGCAGCTGCCATGTGGACAAGGTGATTTCCCCGCGGCAGATCGCGGTGTTTGGGGATGTGCTGCCGCTGGACCTGAACAAAAAGAAGCGGTGAGGCGGGTATGAAGCTGCTGCATACGGCTGACTGGCACCTGGGCAAGGTGATTTTTTCCCGCTCTTTGTTGGAAGAGCAGGAGCAGTTTCTCTACGAAACCTTCCTTCCCGCGGTGGACCGGGAGGACCCGGATCTGATTGTGATCAGCGGGGACGTGTTTGACCGGCCCATTGCGCCAGTGGAGGCCATCCGCTTGTTTGACGACCTGCTTTATGCACTGTGCGCCGAGCGGGGGCGCAAGGTGGCCATCATTTCGGGAAACCATGACAGCGCCGACCGGCTGACGGTAGGCGCGGAGATTCTCAAAAGGCAGGGCCTTTTCATCGCTTCCCGGCTCAAAGCAGAGCCCCAACCGGTGCGGTTTTGCGACGAGTTCGGGCCAATCGAGCTGTGGATGCTGCCCTATTTCGATCCCGCCCAGGTGCGCGAGGTTTATAAGGACGAGACGATACGGGGCTTTCAGGAGGCGTATGAGCGGGTGCTCGCGGCGGTCAGGGAACGGCAGACGCCGGGGGCGCGGCAGATTCTCATGGCTCACTGCTTTGTCACGGGCTCGAAAAAGAGCGAATCGGAATCGCCCCTGTCCATTGGAGGCAGCGGCGAAGTGGACGGCGCGCTGTTTTCCGGGTTCGATTACGTGGCCCTGGGCCATCTGCACGGGCCCCAGCCGGCGGGGAAAAACGCCCGGTATGCGGGCTCACCTTTAAAATACTCCTTTGACGAGGCGCATCACAAAAAGTCGCTGACCGTGGTGGAGCTGGGGAAAGAAACCGCTGCGGTCCGCCAGCTTCCCATCACGCCCAAACGGGATATGCGCATGGTGGAGGGAACACTGGAAGAGCTGCTAAGGGCGGCGAAAACGGACGAGCACCGGGAAGACTTTTTGTACGCCATCCTTTTGGACGATACCCCCGTGTTCGAGCCCATGGCCCGGCTGCGGGAAGGATACCCGAACCTCTTAGGGCTGGAATGCGCCTGGCTGCGGAGCGGGAGCGGGGAATCCTCCGGCCGGGACGCCCTTCGCAAGAGCCTGCGGGCCAAGCGGGTGGACGACCGGGCGGTATTCGAGGCGTTTTTGCGGCAGGTCTGCGACCGGGAGCCGGATGAGGAACTCACCCGGCTTTTTTGTGAGCTTGCCGGAGAGGAGGAACGCCCGTGAGACCTGTGAACATCGTCATGCAATGCTTCGGTGCCTATCTGGGCCGCAGCGAGGTGGATTTTTTGAAACTCGCCGGAGCGCCTCTTTTTTTGATTTCCGGTCCTACCGGTTCCGGCAAGACCACGCTGCTCGATGCTATGAGCTGCGCTCTCTACGGCCGGGCTACCGGGGCTTTGCGCAAGGACTGGAAGGAGCTTCGCAGCACCGGCGCCTCCCAGGATACGCCTACGGTAGTGGAGTTCGTATTCTCCCTAGGAGCAGAACGGTACCGGTTTGCGCGCACCTTTTCGGAGCGCGTGGTTAAGAAGCGGTCTGGTGCTACCGAACTCAAACAGGAGAGCACGGCGGAATGCTTTGTCTGGGCGGCGGACGGGTGGCGGCTGCTGGCCACGGGGCTGGAGGTTGCCCAGAAGGCGAAGGAACTGCTGGGCTTTACCTATGAGCAGTTTTCCCAGGTGATTGTGCTGCCCCAGGGGGAGTTTCGCAAGCTGCTCACCGCCTCTTCCAGCGAAAAGGAAGGGATTTTGGAGGTGCTGTTCGCCACCGGGAAGTGGAAACGGATTGCCGAACGGGCAAACGAGCGGGCGAACAAGCTCAAAGAGCAGCTCAAACAGATTTCCGCCGGGCTCGCTCCTTTGCTTGCGTCTTACCAGGTGGAGGACCTTTCCGGCTTATTGGAAAAGCGGGATGCCTGCCGGCTGGACGGACAGCAAGCAAAGGAACAAGGGGCTTTGCTTCAGAAAGCCTTACAGGAAGCAAATGTTCAGCTGCAGGAAGCTGCCCGGCAAAAGGACCGGTTCGACCGGCTTTCTTCCGCCAAAGAACGGCAAGTGCAGCTTCGTCTTAAAGCGGAGGAGATGGACGGGCTTCGTAAGCGGTACGCCTATGGGGTCAAGCTAAAAGGGGTGCAGCCTTATTTTCAGATGTGGCAGTCCGCCGTCAAGCGGGAAGAGGACGCAAAGAAAGAGAAGCAGGAAAGCAGGAGGCGGGAAAGTGCCGCCGCGGCCGCCTGCCATGAGGCCCAGGAGGCGGCGAACGCCATCCCCCGCCTACAAGAAGAGGCGGAAGAGAAAAGCCGCAGGCTCAGCGTCCTGGAACGGGCGCTGGAGGATGCAAAGCGTTTGACCCAAGCGAGGCAGGCGGCTTCCTTGGCGGCACAGGCCGCCGAGAAAGCCGGAAAGCGGGAAGAAGAGGCTGCCGCCGAGACTACCGCTTTGCAGGCGCGCATCGAAAAAGGCGAAAATTATCTGCGCGAGCAGTTTCAAATGTATCTGTCCAGACTTCCAGAGTTTTCTGTGCGGGTGCAGACGCTGACGGCGGCGAAGGACGCCTTGGCCGCCCTGCGAAGCGCACAGGAAACGGAGCGGGACACGCTCGCCGCAAAGCTAGCGGCGGGCAAACAGGCGGCACAGGCCCAGCGGCTCCTTGCCGGCCGCAGGGAAACGCTTTTGCAGCTGGAAGCGGCGTCCCGGGCGGACGCGGCCTACCTGCTCGCGTCTTTATTAAAGGAAGAAGAACCCTGCCCGGTGTGTGGGTCTCTGCATCACCCTGCTCCCGCACGCCCGGCAGAAAACGTGCCGGCGCCAAAAGAAGTGCAGGCCGCGCGGGAGAACGAGCAGGCGGCAAAGGACGTCCAGGAAGCGGCGGAGCAGGAGCTTCACCGCAGGGAAACAGCCTATGAGGCGGCAAAGCAGGCGCTGGCTCGGGCGCAGGAGTCCTTTGCCCGGTTCGAGATCGAAGAAAGCGCCATCGAACCGGCCCTGTTGGAAGCGAACGAGAGGCTTTTTGCGGCCCAGAAAGCCCAGCGGGACCGGCCGAAAGGGGAAGCGCTGCTTGATAAGCTGCGCCGGGACCTGCCCGCGGCAAAGGAGCGGCTCGAGCAAAGCCGCAAGGACGCGCAGCAGGCGGCGGTGGCTGCCGCCAAAGCCCAGGCGAGCGTCCAGGAATTAATAACGGCGCTGCAGGGACAGGAAACGGATACTGGGAAGCTGACTGCGGCGATTGGCGAGCATCGGCTTTTCCTGCAGCAGAGAAAGGAAACCGCTGCACGGCTTCAGGAAGGATTGTCACAGGCAAAGGCGAACCTGTCCGGAGCGAGGGAAGGGGCGGCTGCCGCTTTTCAGGCGGTGAAAAAAGCCTCCGACCAACAGGTTCGCGCCCAGGCTGAATATGAACACCAGTGCAAAGCCGCCGAGCTTACGCCCGGGGAGGACCCCGCTTTGCAAAAGGAACTGCTCGACCGGCTGCCTCAGATGGAGCAGGCCATCGCCCAGTATGACAAGGAGCAGGCGACGGTCAAAGACGTGATTGCCCAGCTTCAGGAACAGCTTTCCGGCGTATCCGTTCCCGATTTGGAGAACCTTACCGCAAAGCGGGACGCTCTTTCCAAGGAAAAGGCCGAACAGGATGCGGCCATAGGCCGGTTGCAGGAGCGGGAGGCGGCGCTCCATGAGGCCTGCAAACGGGCCCAAGCGTATTGCAAAGAGCAGGAAGGACTAGAGGAGCAGTACCGCACGGCGGGGGCTCTGGCAGAGCTTTTAAGCGGAAAAAATCCCCGTAAGATTCCGGTGCATCAGTTTGTGTTGGGCATCATGCTCGACGACATCGTAAGCGCCGCAAACCAGTATCTCTTCCGTTTAAGCCGGGGCCAGTACAACCTGGTGCGCATGGACCGGCAGGGCGGCCAGGGCTACCGGGGGCTGGACCTGGCGGTTTTAGACGGCTACCGGGGCGGCGAGCGCAGCGTCAACACTCTGTCTGGGGGCGAGCTGTTTTTGGCGTCGTTGGCTCTGGCTTTTGGCCTGGCGGACACGGTGCAAAGCTACGCGGGCGGCATCCGGCTCGACTCGGTGTTCATCGACGAAGGGTTCGGCACTCTGGACGCCCAGACGCTCGAATGCGTCATGCGGGCGCTGTCCGAGCTTCAGTCGGGCGGACGGCTGATCGGGATCATCTCTCATGTGGGGGAACTTCGGGAGCGGATTGCCGCGAAAATCGAGGTGTCTCCCGATCCCAAGGGAGGCAGCAAAGTGGAGCTGATCTGCGGATAAACCATCTTGCAGCAGAAGGAGGAAGAAAACGTGTCCTACCAAAAGACCACCGGGTTCTTTTTGAGCGCCAACGGAATCGACCAGGTCGCCTATTATGTATATACGCCAGGGGAAAAGCCCTGGGCGGTGTTGCAGCTTTCCCACGGCATGTGCGAATACATCGAGCGGTATGAGCAGGTGCCTTTTCTGGAGGAAATGACCCGTGCGGGCGTTCTCGTCTGCGGAAACGACCATCTGGGCCACGGAAGGACCGCGCCCAAACAGGAGGACTTGGGGTACTTCGACCAGAAGGACGGCTGGCGCGCTCTGCCCAAGGACCTGCATCAGCTGACGGCTAAAATCCGCAGCCAGTACCCCGGTCTTCCCATATTCCTGCTGGGGCACAGCATGGGTTCCTTTGCCGCCCGGGCTTACCTGAGCCAGTACGGCCAGGAGCTGGCCGGGGCGCTGATTGTGGGTACCAGCGGGGGCGAACCTCTGGCGGGTGTCGGAATGGCGCTTGCCAAGTTCATCGGCCTATTCAAAGGAGATCGGCACCGCAGCCGTCTTATTAACGGCATGGCTTTCGGCTTTTATAACCGCAAGTATGAGCAGCACCGTTCTTCCTTTGACTGGCTCAGCCGCGATCCGCAAATTGTGGACCGGTACGTGGAGGACCCCTACTGCCATTTTCTCTTTACTCTCAACGGCTTTTATAACCTGTTTCACCTTCTAAAGACCGTTTCCAAAAAGGGATGGGCCCAAAGCGTGCCAAAGGACCTGCCCATTCTCCTGCTCAGCGGGGATATGGACCCGGTGGGCCAGTTCGGCAAAGGGGTAGAGAAGGTGTGCCGGCGCTTGCGTGAGGCCGGCGTCAAGCAGGTGGACTGCAAGCTTTATGAGGGCGGACGGCACGAGATCATCAACGAGATCAATCGAAGCGATGTGTACGAGGACATTCTTCGTTTTCTCATTACCACGGCGAAAGGGGAAAAAGCATGAACATTGCGGTAGTGGGCCTGGGGCTGATCGGCGGGTCACTGTGCAAGGCGATCAAGCACCGCACCAAGCATCTGTGCTTCGGGCTGGACAAAAGCGGGGAAACCCTGCACGCCGCCTTAAACCAGGGGGCCATCGACCGGGCCATTGCGCCTGAGGACCTGTCCCAGGCGGACCTGACTATGGTCTGCCTTCACCCCCGTCAGACCATAGACTTTATCCTGGAAAACACCGCCCATTTCCGCCCGGGCAGCATTGTGGCGGATGTGTGCGGCGTAAAAAAGGCGGTGGTGGACCAGGTGACCCTTCCTCTGCGGGAAAGAGGCGTCGCCTTTGTGGGGACCCATCCCATGGCGGGACGGGAGTTTTCCGGCTTTGCCTATTCGCTCGACAGCCTTTTTGACCGGGCGAGCTTTATCATCACCCCGTCGGCGGATACCCCTGCCCCCAGTATCGACGCGGTAGAGGCACTGGCAAAGGAAATCGGGTTTGCCCGGATCGTGCTGACCACCCCCCAGGAGCACGACCGGATTATCGCCTTTACCTCCCAGCTTGCCCATGTAGTGTCCAACGCGTACGTCAAAAGCCCCACCCTGAAAAAGCAGGGCGGCTTTACCGGCGGCAGCTTCCAGGACCTGACCCGGGTGGCCAAGCTCAATGAGGACATGTGGACCACCCTGTTTTTGATGAACAAGGACCCGCTTCTGGCGGAAATCGACTGCATTCTCGAAAAGCTCACCGAATATCGTCAGGCAATTGAAAACGAAGACGCCGACGGGCTGCGCACCCTGCTTCGGGAGGGACGGGAGTTAAAGGAAGAAAGCTTGCTTGAAGCGAAGGAAATAAAAAAGGCCGCGCCGTGACGGGCGGCCTTTTTTATTTGCCGGAGAGTCCAATAAAAAACAAGCCGACGAAGAAAGGCTATTCTTCGTCGGCTTGTTTTGTTAAATCCGGGATATGGTCAAGAGCGTAATCAATGCATTGATTGATAAACTCACTTCTACTTAAATTATATTTGCATGCCAATTTATCGATTCTTTCTAGCTTTTCAAAATCGATCCGAATGGTAATGGGATCTTTCTTATATGGCTTTGGGACAAAATCAGACATATTTCCACTCACCTCTTGCCATAAGTATATGGTTTATTGTATTCTAAATATAGAGTCTATATTCGAATACAATTTAGAATACAAAGAGGTGCTGTTATGAAAAAACAAACATGTTGCTTCACCGGACACAGAAAAATTCCCTCTGAACAACATGAGGAGATTAGAAAACGGCTTAAGTCCGAAATTACGGCGATGATTCAACAAGGCGTCATCTATTTTGGAGCTGGCGGCGCTTTGGAATTTGATACCATGGCTGCTCAAACGGTACTTGCGTTAAGAGAGCAATATCCGCAAATCAAGCTAATCCTGGT
>CATONX010000017.1 GCA_951801675.1 uncultured Eubacteriales bacterium
GAAGAGATGAAAGGCCGCATCATCGGCCGGGAAGGGCGCAACATCCGCACATTGGAAACCCTCACCGGTGTGGACATCATTATCGACGATACGCCCGAGGCCATCACCCTGTCCTGCTTTGATCCGGTGCGCAGGGAGATTGCCCGCATTGCGCTTGAGCGCCTGATTTCGGACGGCCGGATTCACCCGGCGCGCATCGAAGAAATGGTGGAGAAGGCCCGCCGCGAGGTGGACGCAACTATCAAAGCAGAAGGCGAGCGCGCGGTGCTGGAAACCGGTGTGCACGGCATGCATCCGGAGCTTGTCAAGCTTTTGGGCCGCTTGCGTTACCGTACCAGCTACGGCCAGAACGTGCTCAAGCATTCGCTGGAAGTGGCCTATCTCTCCGGCATCATGGCCGCCGAGCTGGGGCTCGACCCGGCTTTGGCCAAGCGCGCAGGTTTGCTGCATGACATCGGCAAGGCCCTCGATCATGAGATGGAAGGCTCTCACATCGAGATCGGTGTGGAAGTTGCCAAGCGGTATAAAGAATGCGAAGCAGTGGTCCACGCCATTCACGCCCACCATGGCGACGTGGAAGCGAAGACGGTTATCGCCTGCCTGGTTCAGGCGGCTGACGCCATTTCCGCCGCCCGTCCGGGCGCCCGGCGTGAAAACCTGGAGAACTACATCAAGCGTCTTGAAAAGCTCGAGGAAATCGCCAGCTCCTTTGACGGGGTGGAGCGTTCCTATGCCATCCAGGCGGGACGGGAAATCCGCGTCATCATCAAGCCCGAAGCAGTGGGTGACGACAAGATGGTGCTGGTGGCCCGCGAGATCGTCAAGCGCATTGAAAACGACTTGGATTATCCCGGTCAGATCAAGGTGCATTTGATCCGCGAAAGCCGTGCGATCGAATACGCGAAATAAATCGAACGTGCAGACGATGCAGCGCCCCTTACGCGCTGCATCGTTTTCGGTTTCTTGAAAAACGTAAGCGCGGCCGCAAGGCCGCGTTTCTTGCCGGATGGGCCGGATGGCCGCCCCATCCGGCAAAACGGGATTATGAGGAAGGAGAAGACGGATGAACATTCTGGCGATCGGAGACATTGTGGGAACAGTAGGCTGCGAGCATCTGCGCCGGGTGCTGCCCCGGCTCAAAAAGGAGAGGCAGGTGGACCTGGTGATTGCCAACGGGGAGAACTCCGCCGACCGCAACGGCATTTCCCCCTCCTCCGCCGACCATATCTTTCAAAGCGGGGTGGACGTGATCACCACCGGCAACCACGCCTTTCGTCGTAAAGATATCTACGAGCGCTTCGAGGAGGACGCGTTCCTCCTGCGCCCGGCGAACTACCCCTGTGCCGCGCCCGGGAAAGGAATCTGCGTGGTGGACATGGGCTATGTAAAGGTCTGCGTGCTCAATCTGTCCGGCACGGTGTTTTTGGAAAGCCTGCGCTGCCCCTTTGAGACGGCCGACGAACTGCTTACCCAGACCGACGGGGCGAAAATCGTGCTTGTGGACTTTCATGCGGAAGCCACGGCGGAGAAAAAGGCCTTGGGGTATTATTTGGACGGCCGGGTATCCGCCGTGTACGGTACTCATACCCACGTCCCCACCGCGGACGAAACCATCCTGCCTAAGGGGACCGGCTTTCTGACCGACATCGGCATGACCGGACCGCGCGACTCGGTGCTGGGCGTGAAGGCGGAGCTCTCTATCCGCAAAATGAAGGACAAGCTGCCGGTTTTCTTCGAGTACGCCGACGGCCCCTGCGTCATGCAGGGAGTGTTGATGCAGATCGATGAGAAATCGGGAAAATGCTGCAAAATCGAACGAATTTCGGTTTCCTGAAGATGGGGCGATTGTAAAGCGGGCAGGAAAGGGCTATAATAAAGCAAAACGCAGGCATTCCGGCATCCGGCGTGCCTTCCCTGACGAAACGGAGGACCGAATTACCCATGAAAAAGACGCTTTTGCTGCTTTTGACCGCCTGCCTGCTTTTGACCGGCTGCGGCATCATTGATTTAAGCCCGGTTTCTTCCTCCCAGCCGGAAAGCGTTTCTCCTTCTCAGAACGAGTCCTCTCAGCAGCCCTCCGGCACGCTGATCGAACGAAATTTTACCCTCTGCCTTGAGCCGGGGGATTCTCTCAATCCCTACCGCTGCTCTACCCGTACGAATTTGGAGCTGTCTGGGCTTTTGTACCAGTCGCTGGTACGCCTAAGCCCTTCCCTGGAGCCCCAGAAGGAGCTGGCCCAGGAGATTACCCTGGATAGCCTAACCTGTACCGTCACGCTCAAGGAAGGTCAGGTATTTTCCGACGGTTCTGCGGTGACGGCGGCGGACGTGGTGTATTCCTATAACCTGGCGAAAGGCTCGGCTGCCTACCAGACTCGGTTTGCAAAGGTAAAATCTGTGGTTGCCTCGGGCGCAGGAGTGGTTTTTACACTCACCGCGCCCAACCGCAATTTTGTCAGCCTCTTAGACTTTCCCATCCTCAAAAACGGCACCGGCGAGGAAGGCGCCACGCCGGTGGGTGGAGGGCTTTACGTCTATCAGGCGGCCGGGAACCAGCTTAGCGCCAATCCCCAGCTTTCCGGGGACGAGTATCCGAACATCGAGCCCATCTACCTTACCAACGTTCCCGACAGCGACACGCTGATCCACGCGCTGGATATGGGGATGGTCAGCATGCTGGTGATGGAACCCTCCCAGGCGGCGGGGCAGCGGGTGTCGTCGGTGTCGGAGAAATACCTGACCACCAACCTGGTGTTCGCCGGGATCAATTTGAAATCCGCCAACATGAGAGATGTGAATATCCGCAAAGCGGTCAATGCCGCCGTGGGCCGGGAGGAACTTGTCAAAAAGGCCTTCCTCGGGTTCGCGGAGCCGGCGGTCACGCCATTTTACCCGGCCTGGCAGGCGCTGGACCGGCTGACTCTGCCCAGCGTGTCTGCGGATTTGACCGGCGCCCTTTCCTATCTGAACACCGCCGGCTATCAGCGGGCGCAGGGTGCGACGGAAGGCTTGGTGCTTAAAAACCGGCGCACCCTGCAAATAAAAGTCATCGTCAACAACGACAACGAGTCTCGTGTATCCCTGGGAAAGGACTTGGTTTCCCAGCTTCAGAAAGCGGGGATCGACGCCAGCCTGACCGAGCTTTCCTTTGAGGAATACAGCGCCGCCATCCAAAAGGGCAATTACGACCTTTATATCGGGGAAATCCGCTTGACCGCCGACATGAACCTGGAGAAGGTGCTGCCCTCCGGGGAAGCGGCCAACGCTTACGGCCAGTATCAGCAGGGGGAAATCGACCTGCAGGCTTTTTTGACCGCCTTTTCCCAGGAGCAGCCCATGGTCCCTTTGTGCTACCGGCAGGGTGCGGTGGCTTTTACCCGGGATCTGAAGGGAACCATTGCCCCAGCCTTTTCCGACCCCTATCGGGGCGCGAAGGACTGGACCTTCGGCGGATAGAATCTCCCGGTTTGCGGGAATAGTCGGGTCAGGGACGTGCATACAGATAAAACGGTCCATTAGATCCGGCTTTGGCAAAGAACTCCTTGCAATTTCCTGTTTTTTTGATACAATGATCTTATCTACCCATCGTATACATCACAGGCTGAAGGTTGGGCGGGTGAGCAAGGGAGGTTTTCTTTGTTGATTAGGACAGAGAATCCGCTGGGTACGGTGGAAATATCCGAAGAATACTTTGCAAAGCTGATTGGGGACGCGGCCTCTTCCTGTTACGGCGTGGCCCAGATGTCTACCATCGGCGCCATGCAGGGCGTCAAGGCCATGATCAAGCGGGAGTTTCCCGACAAGGGCGTGCGCATTAAGGAAGAGCCGGGAGGCCTGGTGATTGACCTGCACATCGTCGTCACCTACGGGGTGAACATCGCCGCCATCACCAAGAGCATCGTGCATAAGGTGCGGTATGTGGTGGAGGACGTCACCGGCTTTGGGGTCAAGAAGGTCAACGTTTATGTCGATTCGCTGAAAACATAAGGTGTGCCGGTAACGCCGCGATGTTGTTTTTAGCTAGAATACCGAGTGGGGGAGAGTGCGTTTCGTGATTACAGGCACACAGTTAAAGGATGCCATTCTTTCGGCGTCCAACCATATTCATAACAATCGCAAGCAGGTGGATGAGCTGAATATCTTCCCCGTGCCCGACGGGGACACGGGAACCAATATGTCCATGACCATCGGCGCGGCGGCCAGAGAGCTTTCCGGCTTCGCGTCCGACTCGGTGGGCGAGTGCGCCGAGAAGGCCGCGTCCGCCATGCTCCGGGGCGCGAGAGGCAACTCCGGGGTCATCCTGTCTCTTTTGTTCCGCGGCTTTGCCAAAGGCCTCAAGGACAAAGACACGGCCGACGGGCTCGATCTGGCAAACGCCCTGCTTTTGGGAGTGGAGGCCGCTTACAAGGCGGTCATGAAGCCCACGGAAGGGACCATTTTGACGGTGGCCCGGGTCAGCGGCGAAAAAGGCCGTGCGGCAGCCACCATCAACCGGGATGCTCTGGTGGTTTGGGACGCCATTTGTGACAATGCCCAGAAGGCGCTGGCCACTACGCCGGACCTTCTGCCGGTTTTGAAAAAAGCGGGCGTGGTGGACGCCGGCGGAAAAGGACTTGCTTTGATTTTTGAAGGAATGCGTTCGGTGTTTGCCGACGGAATGCTCATCCCCGCAGCCGATCCCTCCACGGAAGAAGCCCAGGAGACGGCGACGCCCGGCAACGCGGTGGCCGAATGGGAAGGGGAAATCACCTTCACCTATTGCACCGAGTTCATTGTGGGCCGGGATCCGGAAATCAAAGAGGACCCCGCAACTCTGCGCGCTTTCCTTGAGTCTATTGGCGACTGCGTAGTGGTCGTGGATGACGACGAGATCATCAAAGTACACGTGCATACCGAGCAGCCGGGCGACGCGCTCCAGCGGGGCCTTGCTTTCGGCCAGCTTTTGACGGTGAAGATCGAGAATATGCGCGAGCAAAAGCGCAAGGCCGAGGAAGCGGCAGCCGCGGCGAAAAAAGGTCCCGAACGGGCAGACCCGGTCAATGACTACGGCTTTGTGGCGGTGTCGGTGGGTGACGGGCTCAGTAACCTGTTTACCGACCTTGGCTGTGAGCAAATCGTCAGCGGCGGCCAGACCATGAACCCTTCCACTGAGGACATTCTGGAAGCGGTGCTGGCGACGCCGGCAAAAACCGTCTTTGTCTTCCCTAACAATAAGAACATCATCATGGCAGCCGAGCAGGCGGTGGCGCTGGCTGCCGACCGCAAGGTGGTGGTGGTGCCCACCCGCACCATTCCCCAGGGCCTGACGGCGCTTCTGGCCTTTGACCCGGATGAGTCCGACGAGGAAAACCTGGCCAATATGCGCAAGGCCGCCGAACGGGTCGGCACCGGGCAGGTCACCTTTGCCGCACGGGACTCCGATTATGACGGGCATAAAATCCGCGAAGGCGAGATCATCTCGCTGATGAACGGCAAGCTGATGTACACCGACAAAAATCCGGTCAAGGCGGTGGTGCATCTGGCCAAGGCTATGATTAAGAAGGACACTTCCTTTGTCACCCTCATCTACGGCGAAGGCGTCACCGAGGAGCAGGCGGAGGAGGCCAGAGCCTCCATTCAGGCGAGGCTCAACGACGATGCGGAGGTCACCGTTATCCACGGCGGCCAGCCCATCTATTATTTCATCATGTCGGTTGAGTGATAGCATGTCTCTGACCAGTACGAGTGATATTCGATATGTAAAGGGTGTCGGCGAGAAGCGGGCCCAGCTTTTCTATAAGCTGGGTGCCCCTACCGTCGGCGCCCTTTTGCGCTTATATCCCCGCGGCTATGAGGACTGGAGCCGTCCCTATCTCATCCAGGACGCGCCTATGAACGAGGTTTGCTGCGTCAAGGCAAGGATTGCCGCCCCGGTGAAGGAACACCGCATCCGGGCGGGGATGGTCCTCTATAAAACTCAGGCCACCGACGGGGAATCCCTCTTGCAGATTACTCTTTTCAACAACCGCTTTGCCGCCTCCGCCCTGCGGGAAGGGGAGGAGTATCTCTTTTACGGCAAAATGGCCGGAACGCCCCGCAAACGGGAGATGAGCGCGCCGGCTATCCGCAAAGCAGATACCGGCCAGGGCATCCACCCGGTCTACCCCCAGACCCAGGGGCTGTCCTCGAAGATGATCGAATCGGCTATGAAACAGGCTGTCCGGGCGCTGGGAGACGATCTGGAAGACCCGCTGCCGGACAAACTGCGCCAGGAATACGCTCTGTGCCACCTGCGCTATGCCTTGGAAAACATCCACTTTCCAAAGTCCTACGAAGCGCTGGCCATCGCCCGGCAGCGCCTTATTTTTGAGGAACTGCTCACGTTGCAGCTGGGCCTTCTCCGCCTGCGTATGGGCACGGTGGTGAAAACCAACCTGATCCTAAAAGAAGACGCGTCGGAAGGCTTTTTTTCCCTGCTTCCCTTTGCGCCCACCGGCGCACAGCGCCGGGCCGTGCAGGAGGCGGTCAGGGACATGAAAAGCGGCCAGGCCATGAACCGGCTGCTGCAAGGAGATGTGGGCGCAGGGAAAACCGCGGTGGCAGCGGCGCTTTGCACCTGCGCGGTGAAAAACGGGTGGCAGGCAGCCATGATGGCGCCTACCGAAATCCTGGCCATGCAGCACTACCAGTCTCTTTCTGCCCTGCTGGCCCCCGCCGGGGTGCGGGTGGCCCTTTTGACCGGCTCTACCAAAGCGGCGGAGAAAAGGCAAGTGCTGCAGCAGCTGGAGGCGGGCGAAATCGGCCTCTTGGTGGGGACCCATTCCTTGCTGCAGGAAAACGTGGTCTTTTCCAAGCTGGGCCTGGTGGTCACCGACGAGCAGCACCGGTTCGGCGTGGAGCAGCGGGCGGTGCTGGCCGCCAAGGGCGAACAGGTGCATATGCTCGTAATGTCCGCCACCCCCATTCCCCGCACTCTGGCCCTGATCATCTACGGGGACTTGGATATTTCCGTCCTCGACGAGCTTCCGCCCGGCCGCCAGCAGGTGCAGACCCTGGTGATGGGCACCGGCAAGCGGGAAAAGGTCTACGCGTTCCTGAAAAAGGAGATGGACGCGGGCAGGCAGGCCTATATCGTCTGCCCTCTGGTGGAGGAGGGAGACGGAGGGCTTACCTCTGCCCAGCAATATGCGAAAACCCTTTCGGAAGGCCCCTTTCAGGCCTATTCGGTGGGGCTTCTCCACGGCAAGCTCAAACCCAAACAGAAGGACCAGATTATGGCGGACTTTAAGGCGGGAAGGCTCTCTCTCCTGGTGGCCACCACCGTCATCGAGGTGGGGGTGGACGTACCCAACGCCACCGTCATGGTCATCGAGAACGCCGAACGGTTTGGCCTTTCCCAGCTGCACCAGCTGCGCGGCCGGGTGGGCCGCGGCACCGCCCAGTCCTACTGTATTCTCATATCCGACGCGCGAAACGACGCGGCGGTGCGGCGGCTCAAAGCCATGCGCAGCACCAGCGACGGCTTTCGCATTGCCGACGAAGACTTAAAGCTGCGCGGTCCCGGTGACTTTTTCGGCCAGCGCCAGCATGGCCTGCCTGAGCTCCATATCGCCGATATGGCGGAGGATGTAGCGGTGCTTCGCAGCGCCCAGGAGGCCGCCAGAACGATTTTAAAACAGGATCCTGCCCTGTCCTTACCGGAACACGCCGGGCTGGGAAAGGCGGTAAAAGCCCTGTTTGAGAACGTTGGGGAACGAGGCCTCAATTGATGAAAAGCCCACGGCTGACTCATTTTGCCGTGGGCTTTTTTGGCTTTTCATGAAAGAAGGAGAAGCAAAGCCGTGTATACAAAAAGGCATGGAAACAAGTGCAGTTTCCATGCCTTTTTATATTGGCGAAAGCGAAGCTCCGCTTCCGGTCACGTATTTATTCAAAAAAGCTGCGGTGTGCCTCTTGCACACCGCAGCTTTGGAGCTGGTGAGCGGACTTGAACCGCTGACCTGCTGATTACGAATCAGCTGCTCTACCGACTGAGCCACACCAGCAAATAAAAAAACAAAACTTGTAACAAACCTACACGGCCGCGTCTCTCATCCATAAAGGACTTCTCCGCTGACAGTGTTTTATTATACTGGATTCCCTTCGCTTCGTCAAGCACTTTTCAATCAGAACCAGATCAAGTGACAAAAATAGGTCAAAACCGTTTCTTTCTTAGAGAATATAGGATAAAATAGAAGATTTTTTGATTGGTAACAATTACCGGTCGATGTATAGTGAATGTTTTTCACGATTTAAGGTAAAAAAGTAATAAAAGTATTATAATCGTTACTAAGAGGAGGTGTGCCAGAATGATAGGGGATAAGCTTCGCTACCTACGCGAAAAGAACGGCTACACCCAGCGCAAGGTGGCTGATTTTTTGAATATTGATCGGTCTACGTATTCGTACTACGAAACGGGGAAAACCAGACCGGATATTGAGACGTTGAAAAAGCTTGCCAATCTTTTTCATGTTTCTATAGATTATATTGCGGAAAACAATGTGAAACTGCGCAACGAAGGGGCGGCCTATACCACCCGCACGTCTTCTGTGGAGCCGTTGTCGGACATGGAGGAAAATATCATCCAGTTGTACCGCAATTTGGCCCAGGAAGACCGGCAAAAAGTTGGAGATGCGGTTATTCAGATTCTTTCAGGAGAGCGGAAGGATTGACTTCCGCTTTCTTTCTGCTAGACGCCCATTGCCTTTCCCAGGGGAAGTATGCTACAATAGCCCCGAATCATCCGGGAAAGGGAAAGGCGGTATTTAACATGCAAAATTTTATGCTCGGCGCGAATGCGACGGCGAAAACCGTGGTAAACGAGGGCAATACAGCCAAAGCAATGGGAAGTGGGAATCTGCAGGTATTTGCCACGCCGGCGATGATTGCCTTGATGGAAGAAGCGGCTACACGTTGCGCGGCGCAGTTTTTGGATGAGGGAAACGAGACAGTGGGGACGATGATTTCGGTCAAGCACATGTCCGCTACTCCGGTTTCCATGGAGGTATGTGCCAAAGCCACTCTCACCGAGGTGGACGGCAAGCGCTTGGTGTTCGATGTGGTTGCCGAGGACGAAGCGGGCATCATCGGCGCGGGTACCCATGAGCGGTTTATCGTGTCAGGAGAAAAGTTTCTGCTGCGCACCCAAGGCAAACTTTCCGCCAAAAAGGAGAGCCAGCAGTGCTAAATCTGCATGAAGTGTGCGGTGCTGGTTTTATCTGTGCCGCCGCAGCCGAAAAGGCCTGAGAAATTCACAAAAAATGCGAACCGTATTTCACGGTTCGCATTTTTTTCTTGCACCGGTTTTGAAAGCAGCTGTTTATTCCCTGCCCGGTACGTTTGCCAGCATTACCCGCACGAAAGAAAAGCGGTTTTGCAGATGGTCGGCGGCGGTGCGGGGCGGATGGGGCGCGCCGGTCTCCCGGCGAAGCGGCAGGCTGAGATAGACCCGGGTAACGCCCCGGTTGTGCTCGACAAAAGCGGTGCCCTGGTGGGCGGTGGCCGTAAGCTTCGCCACCGTAAGCCCAATCCCGGAACCCGCCCGAGAAGGCCCGGCCGGGTGGTAGGCGTAGAAGGGGTCGAACATACGAAGAAGCGCATCTCCATTTAGAGGAAACCCGCGGCTGCCTACCCCGATCAGAACCCGGTTTCCGTGTTCCGATACCGTTAAATCCGCCCTTCCATCCCCGTAAAGGAGCGCGTTTGACAACAGGTTGAGTACCGCTAAAGAAAGAGAATCCTCGTCAAACCGGGTGCAGATGCTCCCCGCCGGCACATGGTAACGCACCGAGAGGCCAAGGGGACTGAGCAGGGAGTTGCAGGCGGCGCTCAGCTCCTGCAAGAATCCGGTCAAACTCCCATAGAGAAGGGAAGGCCGGGGAGCGCCTTGTAGAAAGCGGGAAAGAGCGGACAGGTTTTGAAACTCCCGCAGCAGGCATTGGCAGCGATTGTCGAGGATGTCCAGATAAACCCCGTGCTCCCGGCTGATCCCCTGCTTTTTGAGCGCCTCGGTCACCCCAAAGCAGATGGCCAGGTTCGCCCGCAGCCTGGAAAAGAGCATACCGCTTGCCAGGGTCGGTTCCCGCATGGGAGCGCTCGCGCAGAACCCGTCTGCAATCAGCAGGAGAACTTGCTCGAGAGAACCTTCCCGCATGGCGGGGATGAGGCTGACGGTACACCCCACCGCAGGCGGCACGCCGCAGGCAAGGGACACGCTTTCCCCCTTTTGCAGGCTCTGCAGGGCCTGGGCGGGCGAGCTGGGATAAAGGAGGGTCTGTATGCCGTCGGTCAGCTTGAGAAACGGAAAGCGCCGGGCGGCGTCCGGGTTTAGCCACTGGATGTGAAGCTGCCGGTCAGCGGTGGCGGCCGCGATGGGCAGATCCTCATAGGCGCCCTGAATTTCCGGCAGGTGCGCGGCAGTCAGCAAATAAATCCCTCCTTTTTTGTTCATTTCTTTGCCCTAGTATGTCCGAATTTCTTTGTTTTGACGCTGGTGAATTCAGGCATCCGGGTTTAAAACCTGGGAAAAACGGCGTTTAGAGCGGAAAACTGCACAAGGACAAATTTTGCTTTTCTGCGAAATGCGTGCAAAAGGTAAAATTGTGACCCTGGGGTTAAATTTGTAACAAACGCCTTGTAAATTGGAGTGGATTGATATAAAATAGAACCATACTATTTTTGGGAGGTTCAAAGACAATGGGAATTAAAATTGGTATCAATGGCTTTGGCCGCATCGGCAGACTGGTTTTCCGCGCGGCGATCGCTCAGCCGGACGTATTCGATGTCGTTGCCATCAACGATCCGTTTATCCCGGTGGATTACATGGTTTATATGACCAAGTATGACAGCATGCACGGCAAGTTCGACGGCTGTGTCAAGGCTGAGGACGGCAAGCTGGTCGTCAACGGCAAGGCCATCAGCGTCTATGCCGAAAAGAGCCCGGAGAACATTCCGTGGGGCAAAGAAGGCGTCGAGTATGTGGTAGAGTCCACCGGCGTGTTCACCGCACAGGAAAAGGCCATGCTGCACATCCAGGGCGGCGCGAAGAAGGTCGTCATCTCTGCTCCCGCGAAGGACAAGGAGACCCCCACTTTCGTCTGCGGCGTCAACCTGGACAAGTATACCAAGGACATGAAGGTTGTTTCCAACGCTTCCTGCACCACCAACTGCCTGGCTCCGCTTGCCAAGGTTATCAACGATAAATTCGGCATTGTCGAAGGCCTCATGACCACCGTTCATGCCACCACCGCCACCCAGAAGACCGTGGACGGCCCGTCCAACAAGGACTGGCGCGGCGGCCGTGCTGCGGCTGGCAACATCATCCCGTCTTCCACCGGCGCCGCCAAGGCTTGTGCGCTGGTTATCCCGGAAGTGCAGGGCAAGCTGACCGGTATGTCCTTCCGTGTTCCCACGCTGGACGTTTCCGTTGTGGACCTGACCGTCCGTCTTGAGAAGTCCACCACCTACGACGAGATCTGCGCGGCGGTGAAGGAAGCTTCCGAGACCACGATGCAGGGCATCCTGGGCTACACCGAGGATATGGTCGTCTCCAGTGACTTCCTGGGCGACGCCCGCACCTCCATCTTCGATGCCAAGGCCGGCATCATGCTCAACCCGAACTTTGTCAAGCTGGTTTCCTGGTACGACAATGAGTGGGGCTATTCCAACAAGGTCCTGATGCTCATCCAGCACATGGCCAAGGTAGACGCGGAATAATTCGATTGATTTGCAAAAGGGCTGAAACCTTGTGTTTCAGCCCTTTTCTGTTATCCGAGCAGCCGATATCACCGAGAACGGGCCGCTTTGAAAGCCGGGGAAAGCGGCAGAGGAAGGGGGCGGATCCCGAGTGCGGGCCCAACACAGCTAAGCGCCTGTCCCGCTCGCTTCTCTCCGGTTTGTCCGGTTGCGTTTCCGGCAGAGCGCCGCCGAATACATAGAGGAAGGCCGGTGTGTCCCTTTACGAGCAGAGCCACCCGGTCGGCGAATCAAAAGGGAAAGGAGGAGAAGAAATGGAAGAACTGCAAAAATTACAGCGGGCCAGAGAATACTTGCAGCAGCTGTCGCAAGGGATCGATCCCATCTCCCACGAGGCGTTGCCGCAGGAAAATGGGCTTACCGGCCAGAGGCTGCGCAACTGTTTTGCCTATGTGGCGGGCGTGCTCGGCCAGGTGATTGAAAACGGCGGTCAGGTTGGACGGCAGACCAGGGAGAAAAAGGCGCCCTTTTCCATATCCGCCCAGCAGCTTTCCCAGGTGGAGCTGAGCGATACGCCGGTGTCTCTGAGCGTGGTGGTGCAGCGCATCAATGAAGCGGCCGGAGTGGACGAGACGAAAAAGAAACTGACCCATCCGCCTCTTGCCAACTGGCTGATAAAGAGAGGATTTCTGCAAGAAGCAAATAGCATACAAGGACATAAGACAAAAATACCCACTTTAAAAGCTGAATTGATTGGAATCAAGCGTGTTCCTCGACACGATGCTGCCGGAAAAAATTACTGGGTCAATCTCTACACCCGGGAAGCCCAGCAATTTCTGCTCGACCATTTGGAGCAGATCTTACAGGAACCGGCAGGGGATGGGGAACCTTCGGCCTGATTGTTGCCATTCGGTAAGAGTTTCGAAAGAAAACCTTCATAACCGTGCATGTTGCAGGTGGTATTCTTCATACAGGTAGAAGAAAGGGGGAAGACGATGAAGGAACTGAAATGGATTTCACAGCTAAGCCGGAGAAAAAAGCGCATTTTGCTGTTGGCGGGGGCCGGGCTGCTTCTTTTGGCCATCGGGATTGGGCTGGCGGTTTCCCTGAGCTCGCCCAGTACTCCTGCGAAACGGCGGGAGACCACGCCCACCGAATATAGCGTCTTCCCTGAGGAAATCCGGGGTGTCCCCGTCTATACCCAGCTGGTGGAGGAAGGGGCGCCTGGTCGGCCTCAGATTGCGCGCAGTATTTGGTACGTGGTCATCCACGAGACCGACAACTGGAACGCCGGCGCCGACGCGGCCGCCCATGCGAACTTTCTTTCCTTCAACAGCCCCTCCACCACCGCCTGGCATTATACCGTGGACGACCATGAGATTTACCACCACATCCCCGACAATGAGGTCGCCTACCACGCCGGTGACGGGGCCTTGGGCGACGGCAATCTCCACGGCATCGGCGTGGAGGTCTGCGTCAACGGAGACGGAAATTTTGAAACTGCCTTTGACAATGCCGCCAAACTGACCGCCTACCTAGTCAAGGAATACGGCCTTTCCTTGAACGATGTGAAGATGCACCACGACTTTTCCGGGAAGAACTGCCCCTCCGGTATCCTCAGGGATGGAAGATGGAAAGAGTTCAAATCCCGGGTGGCCCAGTACCTGCAATAGGTCCGGGCAGTACCGTTCCTTTGCAAAACCGAGAGCCTCCGGCTTTTGGAGGAAGAATGCCGTCCCGCCCACATGAAGACAAACGCGAGAAAAATCCGAATGGGGTGTGTTTGCCCCAAAGAGAGGGCCTGTGCACTCACAGGATGACATAAAAAAGGCCGCGGTTTCAGAAAGAAACCGCGGCCTTTTTGCTCGCCTTGTTTTTCTAACCTTCCTGCTTTGCGTCCTTGAGCCTGGCGAAGGACTCCAGCAGGTCTACCGTTCCGTCAATACCAATCAGACTCGTGTCCACAGCCACATGGTAGTTCTCCACCTGGCCCCATTTGCGTCCGGAATAGAAGTTATAGTAGTTGGCACGCTTTTTATCCGTCTTTCGGATCTTTTCCTCCGCCTTGCGGTCGTCGAGCTGGTAAAGACGAGCCACCCGCTCAATGCGGATTTCCTTGGGTGCGTGCAAAAACAGGTTCAGACAAGCCGGGTCGTCCCGCAGCACATAATCGGCGCATCGTCCCACCAACACGCAGGAGTTCTTCGCCACCTCTTTGATCACGTCCGACTGGAACAAAAACACTTTATCGTTCATAGGCATTTCAGGGACGCCGGAAACGTGGCTGCCCATTGCGTAGGAACCGATGGCCAGGGAATACAGAATGCTGTTGGTGGCTTTCTCGTCAAAATCAGAAAGCAGCTCTTCGCTCATACCGCTCTCCTTGGCGGCCATCTCCAGCAGCTCCCGGTCATAAAAAGGAATGTGAAGCCGGTCGGCCAGCTTTTTGCCGATTTCCCGGCCGCCGCTGCCAAATTGCCTGCCGATGGTGATGATGATTTTGTTTTTCATGATCGATCCCTCCAAGTTGATCGGTACGGTATCCGCCGCACCGTTTGCGTTACCGGAAGAAAGGCGTCCCCAAACGGAACCGTTTATGCCTGCCGCCGGTTGCGCAGAGAAAGAAAACAAAAAGGAAACCGCCATATATCATAGGTAAAATTCTGCCCGGTTTTACGGGACCGGATGCAAAGAAAAGGACGCCGGTTCCACCGGCTTTCCCCTCTCTGTCATTCTTATTATACAACAAATGCATCAAAAGGGGAACCACGTAAATGTTTCTTTTGCCGGCCGGGATCATCCCATTTCTATTCACGTCCCGATCCGAAAATGCGCCGGGAATCGCGGGGATTTGACGGCGTTTTCCGTCCTTTTTCGCTGTAAAGGAGAAATGCTTTCCATATAATGGAATACTGTGTGGCTGAAAAACCGCAAAAAGAAGGGAGTGACAAGGCTTTTCCCTTGTCACTCCCCATATATACGAAGAAACCAAATTATGCGGAAATGTGCTGTGCTTCGACCGGCTGCGCCGCCCGCTCGTAAGAAAGAGTTCCCTGGAACACTTCCATGGTCTCGCTGGTCTGGGAGGAAATGCCCTCCCGTTTCAGCACGTTTCGAACCGTCATCCATAAAATCTGCATGTCCTTGCGAAAGGTGATGCGATGGACATACTGTACGTCCAGGCGGAATTTTTCTTCCCAGCTGATGGCATTGCGGCCGTTTACCTGGGCCCATCCGGTCAGACCCGGCCGGACGTCGTGGCGGTGAATCTGCTCCTCATTGTACCGCGGCAGATATTCCACCAGCAAAGGCCGCGGACCGACGATGCTCATATCGCCCTTTACAATGTTCCAAAGCTCCGGAAGCTCGTCGAGAGAAGTGGAACGCAGAAATTTTCCGAATTTCGTCAGCCGTACGCTGTCCGGCAGAAGGTTGCCGTTTTCATCCGTCTGGTCGGTCATGGTGCGGAATTTATACATGGTAAAAATCCGATTGTTTTTCCCCGGCCGCTTCTGCTTGAACAGAATGGGGCTTCCCAGCTTGCACCGGACCAGAACCGCAACCAGCGCAAACACCGGAGAAAGAAGCACCAGAGCCAACAAAGACAGGGAAAAATCCAGCACTCGTTTGAATATGTACTTGTACACCCCAAAGAACCTCCTATATGTAAGAAAGATACCGCTACGTGTGCCGTCGTCAGGAAGAAACCGGGCTTGTCCGCTTTCGCAGATGCCGGCGGATCAGGATAACCAGGCCAGCCGTAAGGAGAACCCCCACCGTCGAACCGCAGAAGTCCAGCAGTACGTCGGAAACTTGTCCGCTTCGCCCGTCGATGAACAGCTGGTGCAGCTCATCGCTGGCCGCATAAAGCAGGCAAATTCCCAAGGAAACGCCGATTTTGACACCGGTTTTCACTTGGTGGGTTTGCATCGCCAGCAGGCACAGGACACCCAGCAGCAGATAGATGGAAAAGTGCGCGCCCTTGCGCACCACGTGTTGAAAAGATTCCACCACCGTGTCTTGCTCGTCCTCGGAAAGCGCGGAAAAATCCGGCGTGACAATTGCCGCCACAGACCGGATGAATTGGCCACTGACCTGAGAAGACTGCTGGGCCGGCTTTGCAGACATAAAAAAGATGAACGCCATGCATAAAGCCACAAGGCTCCAAAGAGCCGCCCGTGTAAACCACAATTTCATCCGTAAAAACCCAAAAAACAAAAAATTTCAATAGTTCGGAAAAAGAAGGGAATGGTAATCGTATGTAAGAAAACGATAGAGAAAAACCAATGGAGATTCCCTGCATATTTCCCGCGTATATTGTTAGAATTAGTATAACGCTGTCCTCGAATTATGTCAATATGTAACCAAAATGTTACTCGTTGTTACCATTGAATTCCGAACAAAATGGTACAATTGCCCGGTATGCCTGAACAAGGTCTTCGTAAGAATAATACCGGCAGTTGGCAGGACTGGGAGAGGGAAGGGTACGGGCGGGAATGCCGGTTTTGGGATAGCAAAGGCGTTTATAGAGCCGGGCCGCGGTGGTTCCAGTGGTGAAGACCGCCTGGATGTCCGCATGGCCTAAAATCTCGGAAAGGTCGTTTGCAACCGGGTTTCGGATGCTGCCGTCGTCGGCGCCTTCTATGTCGCAGGAGCGCAGCACGTCCCACAGTGCAATATGGGACGAAAGGGCCAGAAGGCGTTTGCCTTGGGCGGTGGAAGGCAGCGGCTTTTCGAGCACCTCGCAGAGCACCCGCCAAAACCGGTTTTGCGGATTGCCGTAGTAAAAGCCGGTCTGCCGGGACTTAGGGGAGGGCATGGTGCCGAGGATCAGGACGCGGGAAAAAGCGTCAAACACGGGAGAAAAGGGATGAACGGTCTGCTGCATGACGAAACCTCCTTTGACAAAGATTGCAGGGTTTTGGTGTATCACAACGACTGTAAGGATGAACGCAAAAAACGGCCGGTTTCCGGCCGGTATCATATAGGAGAGAAATTGCCTCTATGACCAATCCATATACCCAACCAAACCGCAAAGCCATTCAAAACGAATCCACCCCGCCCGACCGGGCCTATATCCGCCGCCGGCGCATTTTCAGTCTTCTGTCTTTGGCGGTGGTGCTGGCCTTTTTCACCTGGGTGACCATCGCGGTGGGCAAACCCCTCTTAGAGCTTGCCTCCGACCCGGAACAGTTTCGTGTCTGGGTGGATCAATACGGCATTTGGGGCCGGTTTATCCTGACGGGCATTATGGCGCTGCAGGTAGTGGTGGCTATGATCCCGGGCGAAATCATCGAGATCGGCGCGGGCTACGCGTTCGGCGCCATAGAGGGCACGCTTTTATGCCTGGCGGGTGCGGCAATCGGTTCGGCAATCATCTTCCTTCTCACCCGCTGCTTTGGCGTTAAGCTGGTGGAGGCCTTCGTATCCAGGGAAAAGCTCAGCCAGATCAAGTTTTTGCAGAATGAAAAGAAGCTCAACCTGATTATCTTCATCGTCTTCTTCATCCCCGGCACGCCCAAAGACCTGCTGACTTACTTCATCGGGCTGACTCCCATGAAGCTGCGCACCTTCCTGCTCATTTCCTCCGTTGCCCGCATCCCCTCCGTCATCACCTCCACCATCGGCGGCCACGCGCTGGGCATGCAGGACTATACGTTTGCCATCATCGTTTTTGTGGCCACTGCGGTTATCAGCGGGCTGGGCCTGCTCCTTTATAACCGCATCATGAAAAAGCGAAAGCAGGAGGCGGAATCCCACGAACAGGATTACAAATAGTATACTTATTGATAAAAATAACGAAATAGCAACAAAAATCGCGGACCATTCCGAACCCTGTCGGGAAAGGGAAGCGGGATCCGGCCGCACCATCCGCCGGGCGATAGATGAGGATCTTCCCGCCTTGTGCCGTCTGGGCGAGGCAGTTTCCCGGCCGGTTTGCGCCCAGGAGCTGGCCGCCCTGTTGCAAAACCCGAGGGCGGCGGTCCTGCCTGCTGGAGGAGGCGGGAAAGCTTTGTGCCGCCGTTTGCCTTAAGGAATGTCCGTCCTTGCCGGGCCCCTGTTTTTCCCGGTACCGGGCAGTGCTGGCGGCAGAGTTCTGGACTTTGCCGACCCCACAGAAAGAGGGCGCCGGACAGGTGCTTTTTCAAGCGGCGGTACAGTGGGGAAGCCGCCGGGGACTTTCGCTTCTGGAACTTCGGCTCCCAGTTATGCAGGCAAATTCCGGAGAAAAAGGGCGAAATTCGGTATAATTCGATAAAAACTATACAATATGTATTTGCTTTGGCCCCGTCGACAGATTCACTTTCTGCCGGCAGGGCTTTTTTTGCGCAGAGAAGTACTGGTTATACCGCATTTTCCTTCCTATACCCGCTTTGTTTCTTCACAGCTTCATCCGGAAGAGGGCTTGTCCCTTATACGATGACAAAGCCTCCGTTGGGGCTGATGACCTGGCCGGTGATAAAATCCGCCTGTTCGCTTGCCAGGAAGAAAAGGAGATTCGCCACGTCCTCCGGCCTGCCGAGCACCCCCAAGGGGGTCTCCTCCCGCAGGCCCGCACGGATTTCGTCGTCCAAAGCGGCATTCATATCCGTGTCGATGACACCGGGAGCCACGCAGTTGACGGTGATGCCGCTGGGCCCAACCTCCTTGGCCAGCGCCTTCGAAAGCCCGATCACCGCCGCTTTGGCGGCGGAGTAAGCCACCTCGCAGGAGGCGCCGGTCATCCCCCAGATGGAGGACAGGTTGAGAATTTTTCCCCGCTGGCGGCGGATCATACCGGGCAGGACGGCCTGGCAGCAGTGAAAGACTCCGGTAACGTTGACGGAGAAGAGCCTCTCCCACTCCTTCTCAGTTACATCGGTGAACAGCTTCTGCTGGGCAATGCCGGCGTTGTTGATGAGCACGTCGATGTGGCCGAACTGACGCAGGACCTCCCCGATCATCTCATCCACCTGCCCGCGGTCCGCCACGTCCGCCTGCACCGCCAGAATGCCGGGGTGAGACGCGGCAAGTGTCCGTGCTTCCTCTTCGCTTTGGCAGTAGTTGGCCGCCACCTGCCAGCCCTTCTGAGCGAACAGGCGGGCGGCGGCGGCCCCGATTCCCCTGGAAGCGCCGGTAATCAAAACCGTAGACGGCATTGTCATCTCTCCTTTGGACCATACATGTTTTTTCTATTTTACCCTACCTTTTGCATAAGGTAAAGGAGCGGGCATGAAAAAACTCCATTTGGCTGCAATTCCTGCTTGCAATCTGCGCAGTTGTCGGATAAAATAAAGCTATGTCGAAATTTTAACAAAATTCTGTGTATTTCTCTGTGTCCAGCCTGTAAACCAGGGAACAGCGGCCAGAGAAGTGCAGCCCATACGGCGCGCCACACACCGGCTGCGGTGGCGGCCGCTCCAAACAAAGACTATAACCGGCCGGAGAAAAGGTGGTTACCATGGTAAAGTTGAGTGTATGTATCGGAAGCGCATGTCATATCAAAGGGTCCCACAGCGTGATTACCACGTTCCAGCGGCTGATTAAGGAGCATGAGCTGGAGGGTAAGGTGGAGCTGATGGGCGTATTCTGCCTGGGCCATTGCACCGAGGCGGTCTCGGTGAAGATCGGCGAAAGCGATATTTACAGTGTCTCCGGTTCTACAGCGGAGAACTTTTTCAATACCCAGGTGCTCCCGCTGGTGGAGTCCTGAGGGGGTACCCTGCCCTCACGAGAACAAGTTTATTTTCCGGGTGCCGTGGCTGCCCGCATTGATGCCGCTTATCCCGAACCAGCGAGCCGGGATAAGCGTTTCTTTTATTTATTGGTCGCTGGAGAAATGGCGGAGACAATATGAGTATCATCCAATTTAAGGAAGCCAACTGCAAAAGCTGCTATAAATGTATCCGGACCTGCGACGTCAAGGCGATTTCCTTTTCCAACGAGCAGGCCCGCATTATTCCGGAATCCTGCATCCTGTGCGGGAAATGTACGCTGGTATGTCCCCAGAACGCCAAGCAGGTGTCCAGCGACCTGCCCATCATCGAAGGGTATCGAAAGTCCGGCGCCAAGCTTTACGCCAGCGTCGCGCCCTCTTATGTGGCCGCCTTCCCGGGCAAGAGCTTTACCGCCCTGTCCGCCGCTCTCAAGCGTCTGGGTTTTGCCCACGTGGAGGAAACGGCCATCGGCGCTACCCAGGTCAGCCGGGAATACATGCGGCTGATGGAAGAAAAGAAAATGCGCAACATCATCACCACCTGCTGCCCTACCTCAGTGATGCTGGTGGAGAAATACTATCCCGAGCTCGTTCCCTTCATCGCGCCGGTGGTTTCCCCGGCGGTGGCCCATGCCCGGATGATGAAAAAGGCCTACGGTGACGACATCAAGGTGGTGTTCGTGGGCCCCTGCATCTCCAAGAAGCAGGAGGCCAAGACCGGGCGGGACATCAACGCGGTTTTGATGTTTGAAGAGCTTAAGGATTGGCTGGAGCGGGAAGAAATCTGCATCTCCGAGCCGGACGAAAATCCGGCCGAAATGCACGAGACCGTCAGCCGCCTCTATCCCTCGCCCGGCGGCATCCTCAGCACCATCCCCCGTGCGGCCCGCGCGAACTATAAGAGCGTGGCGGTGGACGGGCTCAACCGCTGCATCCAGATGCTCGATTCCATCCGGGACTATAACATCGGGGGCTATTTCATCGAAATGAGCGCTTGTTCCGGTTCCTGCGTAGAAGGGCCGGGGCTCAAAAGCTTCGAGACGCCCTTCCTCATTTCCAAGGACCTGCTTTTGCGCAATTCCCAGAAGAAGACCGAAACCCCGCCGGTTCCCTCCGAAGAGACCCAAACGGATTTCTTCGCCGTCTACGACCGCACCATGGTCCACGACAAAATCCCCGACGACGATACCATCAAGGAAATTCTCGCCCGCATCGGCAAGACCACGCCCGAATCCATGCTCAACTGCGGCGCCTGCGGGTATCCCACCTGCCGGGAGAAGGCCATCGCCGTCTACCAGGGCAAGGCGGACCTGAAAATGTGCCTGCCCTACATGCGCGAGAAGGCGGAGAGCATGTCCAACGTCATTCTGGAGAACACCCCCAACGCCATCTTCATGCTCGATCAGGAGTTTATGGTGCTCCAGTACAACCGGGCGGCCGGGCGGATGTTCGGGCTGACGGAAGCGGAAACGGTAGGCATGCCCATTGAGCTGGTGCTGCCGGCGGAGGACTTTGATGTGGTGAGAAAGACCGGAAATCCCGTCTTTAATTCTCCGCGCTCGGCAAAGGAAGGCAAGCTTTCCATCGAGCAGACCATTGTTCCCGTGCCCAACGGGGATTACCTGGTCATCGCCCGGGACGTGACCGAGGAGGAAGAGAACCGCCGCAAAACCGAAGAGTTCCGCCGGGAAACCGTGGAGATCACCCAGAAAGTCATCGATAAGCAGATGCGGGTGGCCCAGGAAATCGCCAGCCTTCTGGGCGAAACCACCGGCGAAACCAAGGCGGCTCTCACCAAGCTCAAAAAGTCCATCGCCCAGGGGGACCGGCTATGAAAAGCTACTATTACGAAACCAGCTGGGGAAGCCTGTTTAAGCACGGGGAAGAGCTGTGCGGCGACAAGGTCGAAATCGTAAAGAACGGCACTGACACTACCATGGTCCTGGCCGACGGCCTGGGAAGCGGCGTCAAGGCCAACATTCTCGCCTCCCTGACCAGTAAGATCGTGTCCACCATGCTAAACGCGGGAGCCGATATCCCCGACGTCATCGAAACCATGGCGTCCACCCTCCCGGTCTGCCAGGAGCGGCTGGTGGCCTATTCCACCTTTACCTTCCTGCGCGTCAGCCCCACCGGGGAAGCTCATATCGTGGAGTACGACAATCCGCCCCTCATCATCCTGCGCGATGGCAAGAGCTTGGACCTGCCCCGCAGAGAGATGGAGATTGAGGGAAAGCTCATCAAGGAAACCAATATCAAGTTGCAGCCGGGAGACTTTTGTGTCTTCTTTTCCGACGGGGTCATCCACGCGGGCATCGGCAAGCTGCTCAATTTGGGCTGGCAGCAGGAGAACGTGGTGGAGTACCTGGAAAAGGCCTATCAGAAGGATGCTTCCGCCCACTATATGCAGACCCAGCTTCTCGCAGCCTGCAACAGCCTTTATATGGAATCCCCCGGGGACGATACCACCGTGGCCGTGTGCAAGGTGCGTCTGCCAAACGTAGCGTATGTGATGGTTGGCCCGCCGGTGGACGGCAAAGAGGACGAAACCCTGGTCAACGAGCTTTTGCATTTTGACGGTACGAAGATCATCTGCGGCGGCACCACCTCTCAGATCGTCTGCCGGGTGTCCGGCCGGGAAATCCGCACCATGATCGACTATATTTCTCCCGACGTGCCTCCCATCGCCAAGATCGAGGGGATCGACCTGGTGACCGAAGGTGTCATCACCCTGGGCAAGGCGTTGGAGCTGATGAAAAAGTACGAGCAGGGCGGAGTAGGACGGGACAATGCCCTCAATTACAAGAAGGACGGCGCCCATCTGCTGGCCCAAAAGCTGATTCTCGAATGCACGGGGGCCAAGTTCGTGGTGGGGCGCGCCCTTAACCCGGCCCACCAGAACCCCGACATGCCCATCGACCTGAGCATCAAGCTGCGCCTGGTGCAGGACATTGCCGATTGTCTGCGCCGGATGGACAAAGAGGTCGTGGTGGAATACCATTAAGGGGGCCTTTTGGCCGATTGGTAGATAACCAAACGCCTGGAAGAACGAGCACATGGCTCGCTTCTTCCAGGCGTTTTTCTGTGGGATTGCGTTGCAGCGGCATACATGGTAACAATCAACATGGGAATGGCCAAACAGGGACATTTGGAATACGATTGATATGGGAAGAAGATACCGAGACAAAAGCCGTCTCTGAAAGCTTTTTTCCCGCGTTTTTCTCAGGAAACGGACCGCGAACACGGTTTCATATTTTTTCTCCGGTGTCTTTCATCGTAAAGGCTGAGTCATAATTGCAATTCAATACCTCTGCAATGCGAAGCAGCTCTTTTTCGGAAAAGTTATCCTCTCTTAACTTGTTGCTGAAGTTGCTTTGTTTATATCCAAGGCTTTCCATTAGTTCCTTGATCATTCTACTTCTTTTTTGTTCATAAATATTTTACATTTCTTCTTCGTATTAAAATATAGTGAATTAATTCACTTATTTTTGAACGAATACATAAATAATATAATATTGATAATATAAATCCATTCAATTGTGTCTGTAATGATTTCTCCCAATTTGATTTCATTTTATCGAAATGTATAATATAAAAAACGAAGGTTGATTGGATGAGCGCTTAAGAAAGAAATGTAGATTTTTTTATGAACAATATAAAAGGAAGTTGGAGTGTGATAGCGAATGACGTATCGTTTACTTCAAGCAAGGGAAGAGGCGGGATTAACTCAGGAAGAAGTGGCAGAGGCCATCGGCGTAACGTTGCGGACTTACCGGCGTTATGAGGAAAAAGGAGCCGATTCCATGCGGTTGCCCGTGCTTGTGAAGCTTGTGGATTTGTATGGATGCACGGTGGATTGGATGACCGGACGCACCGAGAAGCGAGAGCTTCGATGATTCCCGGGCTGCCTCTTTCTTTTGCTCCGCCAAAAGAAAGAGGCGAAAGAAAAGGCGGTGGGAAGAATAGATCCGCTTTTCTCCTTAAATGTACTTTCCCAAAGCTCTTTTGCTGTTCATTTCTTTTGCGCTGCCAAAAGAAACGAACCAAAGAAAAGGCAGTTCAAGGGGGAAAAAGACGCTAGAATCTGGGACACATATTTTTCCCCCTTGAAAATCCCCCTCTTATCGGAGGAGGGCAGGGGGAAGAAAACAAGATTTGGTGAAATGCAGTCACACAACTCCGTCAACCGACAAAGTCGGTTGTGACTCTCTTTCACCAGCCCGACCGAGCGGACAGAGGGATTCTTAAGGGAGAAAAACCTTTTCCCCGAACTTTACGCCGTTTTTCTCCCTTAAGTCGCCCTTTCTTTGGTTCGCCCAACGAGGTATACGCCTTTCGGCGTAGAGTAAGACGGGGATGCGAACATTCGTTCTATATATTTGGCGATATTCGGAGGAATTCATAGTGGAAAACCCGTGGAAAATGGCGGGTTTGCGGGGGATGGAGGCCTAATTTTCAGCGGGAGGGAAAAAGCGCGTGAAAGATGGTCACGGATTGTTTGTCTTGGCCCACGGCAATGCGTGAGGAAAGCGGGAGGTCTGCCCAGCGCCCGGATGCAGGTCGCGGTAAGGCCTCGGTCTTGTTGGTCTTTGCGTCATGGCGGGCCTCTTTTTGAAGGGGCCTCATTGTAGCATGTTCGGCAAGGGCTTCGCGAGTGCCTGGCGGCACCCTTGCCTTCCATGCCATAGAGGCCCCATCTTCAAAAAAGGAGGCCCTTGCCATGTTATCCGCAAAGATTCCCAACGAAGTGCGCAAGTCCATCTACGCCCGCGACGGGTACCGGTGCGCGCTGTGCGACGACGTGCGCTATCTGCAGATCCACCACGTGATTCACCGGTCGCTGGGAGGCACCAACAGCCCGCACAATCTGATCTGCCTGTGCTCCCGCTGCCACGCGCTTGCCCATGGGACAAACCTGTTCGACGGGGAAGTCGATCTGACCAGCGAGGACATTGACCAGGCGTGCGTGGAGTACGTGTCCGACTTTTACGCAGAGGAATGGAACCCGTGGGGAAAGCCGTGAGGCTTTCTCTTTCTATATGGAGGCGCTGCGCGCTTGATGCGCGTCCCGCTCCTTCGCGGCCTGGCTTACGCCCGGCCACTGCGTCGCTTGGCGCGCGTGGAGGTCGGGGCATGGCGGAGCCAGACCGGGCGCGTCTTAATCGCAGCGGAAGGCCGCACCGGCCCGCGCCCCTGCGCGACTAAACAAAAGGCGATATTTTGCCCAATTGCTTCGCAATTGCAAGGGGGCGCGGCCCCGGCAAAATAGGGGCCTTTTGTATAATCGCTTGGGGAGATGGCGGCTTTGCCGCCATCGGTGGCGGGCCTGGTTGCCCCCGAACTTTACGCCGTTTTTCTCCCTTAAGCCGCCCTTTCTTTGGTTCGTTTCTTTCGGCGACGCGAAAGAAATGAACACGATGTCAGGTAAAAAACGGACGGAAGGGACCGACTGCTGCGAGGCTAAGAACGGATTCTTTTCAAAACCCGGTATAAGAAAAACCGGCAAATTATAGCCCCGCTTTTCAATGACTGTCAGAGTGCCTTCTCCTTTCGGCGGAGCGAAAGAAAGGAATACGAAGCCAGGTAGGAACCGGACGATAGATTGCGAGGAAAAGTCCTCTATGAAAATAAAATTCTGTGTCCCTGCGCATCCCGTCCAAACCACAAAGCCAAACCGGGATTTCTTCCCGTAAACATCAAAAAAAGACGCAAAATGCCTAGCAGGGAACCGAAAAATGTATCGGAAAGAACCAAAGGACAAGTTGTTAAAATATTCACAAAATTCTAGCCAAAAGAGGTGCAAAGTTGTACTTGCGTTTTATAGGATGGTTTGATAAAATATTAACAATCTCATCGGGCAAACTGTAACGATACCCGTGGAGAACCATCAACCGCAAACGTTCCGCCCCGGCGGACATTCGCTGCCCATGACGCTCGATTTAGAAAGGGGAATTCTCATGGCAAACCAGAAACAAGCTCCCGTGGAAACCGATGCGATGATCAACGACCTGGTGGAAAAGGCCCAGCAGGCCCTCGAAGGCTATATGAGTCTCAACCAGGAGCAGGTGGACAAAATCGTCCACGCCATGACCTTGGCAGGCCTGGACCAGCACCTGTACCTGGCCAAGCTTGCGGTGGAGGAAACCGGCCGCGGCGTGGTGGAGGATAAGGTCATTAAAAACAGCTTTGCCACCGAATATATCTGGCACAGCATTAAAAATGAAAAAACCGTCGGTGTCGTGGCGGAAAACGAGATGGAGGGCTATGTGGAAGTGGCCGAGCCGGTGGGCGTCATTGCGGGCGTTACCCCGGTGACGAACCCCACTTCGACTACCATGTTCAAGTCTCTCATCGCCACCAAAACCCGCAATCCCATTATCTTTGCCTTCCATCCCAGCGCTCAGAAGTGTTCGGTGGAGGCGGCCCGCATTCTGCGCGACGCCGCTGTGAAAAACGGCGCGCCGGAACACTGCATCCAGTGGGTGGAATACCCCTCCATTGAGGCCACCACCGCCCTGATGAACCACCCGGGCGTGGCGCTCATCCTTGCCACCGGCGGCTCCGGCATGGTCCGAAGCGCCTACAGCGCCGGCAAACCGGCCCTGGGCGTAGGCCCCGGCAACGTACCCTGCTACATCAACAAGGACGTGGACATCGAGCGTGCCTGTACCGACCTGATGCTCTCGAAAACCTTTGACAACGGCATGATCTGCGCCTCTGAGCAGGCGGTCATCGTCGATAAAGAGATCTCCGGCCGTTTTGAGGAGATCATGGCGGCCAACAACTGCCATTTCCTCACGCCCGAGGAAACCGAAAAGGTGACCAATTACGTCATCAACAAGGAAAAGATGGCGGTCAATCCCGCGGTGGTCGGCAAGGCAGCTTCTTGGATTGCCGAGCAGGCGGGAGTCAAGGTCCCGGAGAAGACGAAGATTTTGCTCGCGAAGCTTCCCTATCCCTCCAGAAAGTACCCCCTCTCCCTGGAAAAGCTGTCCCCGGTGCTGGCTTACTTTGTCTGTGAAGACGACAAGCAGGGCTTCCAGTACGCCAAAACCATGCTGGAGCTGGGCGGCCTCGGCCATTCCGCGGTCATCCATTCCAACAACGAGGCCCTCTGCAAAGCCTACGGTGAAGCCATGAAGGTGGGCCGCGTCATCGCCAACCAGCCCTCCTCTCAGGGCGCCATCGGCGACATCTACAACACCAACACCCCGTCCTTGACCCTGGGCTGCGGCTCCTTCGGCCGGAATTCCACCACCTCCAACGTTTCTTCCGTCAACCTGATCAATAAGAAACGCCTTGCCAAAAGGAGAGTCAATATGCAGTGGTTCAAGATTCCGCCGAAGATCTACTTTGAGAACGACTCGGTCCAGTATTTGGAGAAAATGCCGGACATCTCCCGTGCCTTTATCGTCACCGATCCGATGATGGTGAAGCTCGGCTATACCGACAAGGTGCTCTATTACCTTCGCAAGCGTCAGCAGTACTGCCATTGCGAGATTTTCTCCGAGGTGGAACCCGATCCGTCGGTGGAGTGCATCATGCGCGGCGTGGACGCCATGAACCAGTTTAAGCCCGACGTGATCATCGCTCTGGGCGGCGGCTCCGCCATCGACGCGGCCAAGGGCATGTGGCTCTTCTACGAGCACCCGGACACCGATTTCGACGGCCTGCGCATGCGCTTTTTAGACATCCGCAAGCGCGCCTTCCATTACCCCAACCTGGGCAATAAGACCAAGCTTGTGGCCATTCCCACCACCTCCGGCACCGGTTCCGAGGTCACCTCCTTCGCCGTCATCACCGACAAGCAGAACGGCAACATCAAGTACCCCCTGGCCGACTATGAGCTGACTCCGGACGTGGCCATCATCGACCCGCAGTTCGTCATGACCATGCCCAAGTCCATCACCGCCGACACCGGTATGGATGTGCTCACCCACGCCATCGAGGCCTATGTGTCCACCCTGGCGTCCGATTATACCAACGGTCTGGCGGTCAAGGCCATCGAGCTGGTGTTTAAGTACCTGCCTGCCAGCTACCATGAGAACGACCCGGTTGCCCGCGAGAAGATGCACAACGCTTCCTGCATTGCCGGTATGGCCTTCAGTAACGCCTTTTTGGGCATCAACCATTCTCTGGCCCATAAGCTGGGCGGTGAGTTCCACATTCCCCATGGCCGCGCCAACGCCGTGATTCTTCCCTATGTCATCGCCTACAATGCCCAGAAGCCCACCAAGTTCGTCTCCTTCCCCAAGTACGGCAAGTTTGTAGCCGACTACCGCTATGCCCAGATCGCCCGGTTCTTAAACCTGGGCGGGGCTACCCAGGAGGAGCAGGTGCAGGCGCTCATCGACGCCATTCGCGGTCTGATGAAGGAGCTGAATATGCCCATGTCCCTCAAGGAGTGCGGCATTTCCGAGGCGGAGTTCATGGCCAAGGTTCCCCAGCTGGCGGAAAACGCCTTCGAGGACCAGTGCACCACTGCCAATCCCCGCTATCCGCTCATCTCCGAGCTCGAGGAAATTCTCAAAAAAGCCTATTATGGTGAAACGGAGAAAAAAGCCGAAGAACAGCCGGCCGAGACCCCAAAACAGGCCGAATCATAATCCATTCAATTCTTTTTCTTGGACGCGGACGGCGAAAGCCGACCGCGTCCTTTTTCATTCGTCACCGAATCTGTCCGATTCACATAGACTATAGCAGATGTTATACATTGACATCATTCTGAAGGAATTGGAGAGATGTTACATGCGATATGAAGATTATGCCCGTCTAAGCGGCAGAAATCTGGATCTTCCCATGAATCGCTGGCAGTGCACGCCTCCGTGCCCGCCGCCTTGTCCCCCGTCTCCGTGTCCGCCCCCCTGTCCGCCTCCGCCTTGTCCGCCGCGTCCCTGTCCTCCCACCGGTCCGGATTGCACCTGCCCGGTGTGTCCCACCGGCGCGACAGGTGCCACCGGTCCTCGCGGTGTCACAGGTCCCCGTGGTCCTATGGGCCCCACCGGTCCCCAGGGCATTCAGGGCATCCAGGGCGTTGAGGGCCGTCCGGGCACAACCGGCGCAACCGGCGCGACGGGTGCCACCGGCCCGCAGGGTCCCCAGGGTATCCAGGGCATTCAAGGCCCCGGCGGCGCTCTGGGCGCCACCGGCCCGACTGGCCCGCAGGGTCCCCAGGGCTTTGCCGGCGTAACCGGTGCGACGGGTGCCACCGGCGTTACCGGCCCCACCGGTCCGACTGGCCCGACCGCCCCGTTCCTATTTGGATAAAATAAGATTTCGCGCGCTCCCGCTTGTTCTCCGGTTCTATGAAATGCATCCCTATTTGTCGGTGCTCGTTTAGGGTGCAAAAGAACGGCGCTGCCGTTTTTCAGGCGGCGAGGCACACGAAAACAGGGTATTTCCGTTCCCAATGAACACCGCCCGTGATCGAAATCACAGGCGGTGTTTTGTTTAAGAAACCTTTGCGAGATCCACGAAATAATCGGAGCGGATCAAACAGGTATAGTGCTTTTCCGTGTTTCCCCATTTGCAGATGAGCTTGAGCCCTCTGATGCTGGTGCCCGGTTCATAATCGCCTTCACTGTCTAAGGTAGCGGCAGGATTGTCCCTGAGTGCGAAGGCCGCCTTTCCATCGTGGAATTCCAGGGGAATGGTCATCGGCGTTTCCCAGCGGTCCATGTTTTCTAGCTTTAAGGCATAGTCCTCCAGTCGGACGGAATCGGGCGCCTCCCCGCGGATACGAATCTGCACCGGCTCGCCAAGCGCAACATATGGAATGGACGCGGGTACATGGAACAGGGAATTCCCCTGGTAGGGGGTAATTTCGGTTTCTCGAAGTTCGATAACTTCCGAATGGGCGCTAATGAGAACAGGAAGCGTATACTCTTGCGGAAATTCCAGGAATGAAAGATCGGACGGCACGGAAAAGAACGCATAGTAGGGGTCCAGCTCCGACGCGGAAGGAGAGCTGGAGGAAGCCGCCTGCGGCGGACTGCAGGAGGACAAGAACAGCGATACAACTGCGAAAAGAATGACGGGAGACAAAAGCCTTTTCATCGCAACCTCCTGGTAATCTGCAATCAATGCCAATAGGGAAAGGACGTGGTGTCCGGATAATAGGGACAGTAGTCAACGGTATGCCGGAACAAAGGATCCGGTCCCCATTTTGAGATAACTATCTGTTTCTCCGGCCTGGCGGCTTAAGGTACGGATTCAAAGACAGCGGAATGGTGGCCGCTACCATATCATACTTCTGTATCTGGTAAACGGCACATCCATAAAAAAGAACCATCTTATATAAAGTAGAATACCAGATTACAGCAGACAGAGAAACAGAAATATTGATATTTTAAAGAGAAAATATATCTTATGCTTTTGTAATGCAAACCAATTTCTTCTCTTACCTGCCGGTTTGTTTGTGTTGCATTTTGCAGGGACGGAATTTCCAGCAAGGAAAATAATTCCCATTTTTTGAACTTGGAATCACTAGTTTTTATAAGTTTGGATGTTGACTTCTGGAAAGCAAAGGATGTATTATTATTAACATATTAATGAATATTAGAAACAAAAAAATATATAAATTAACAATATTCGTGCGATATTTTGGCAGTACAAGGGGTTTGCAACCACAAAAAAGAAACTTGCTTTAACCGGTTCGGTAAACTGTTTGGCCGGGTGTCCGACCGCATTGCGGATGGTTACGATCTCTCTGCAGCTGTGCCGCAAACGTTGCGCAACGGCGTTGAAACGAGGGGTTCGTATAAATAGCCTCCCGAATCAAATTCAGGAAAGGAAGAATGGGGCAGAAAGAATCCGGGTAGGCGTAAAACCTTGTCCATCGGAAACGGCGGGAAGGCTGTCTGCGATGCAATTTTACCTTTGGCAGCGGCTGTTTTCGAGGAAAAAGGAGCAAAATTATGGCAATGAAGAAGGGAGCGAATCAAGTGAAAAAAGCTGTTTCCATTATTGTACTGCTTTGTATGATTCTTAGCTTGTTTACCATGCAGGTTGGCGCGGCAGGAGAACCCGCCACACCGAAGAACATTCTGTTTACTCCGGTTACCACCGATTCCGTCACCATCACATGGGACGCGGTGGAAGGCGCTACCGGCTACAATGTGTACCGCCGCGAAGCGGGCCAGGGCGCGCTGCAAAAAATCGCTGCGGTAACCGATCCCACGTATGTGGACACTTCCGTTGAAAAAGCGCATGACTACTACTACAGCGTGACCGCGGTCAACGCCAACGGCGAATCCGTCGGAACCAACGAAGCGTTTATTATGACGGCGGGCGACCGCGCTGTTTTACTCAACTACTTCAACATCAAGGAAATCGCCGGTCCTGCCTGCCGCCTGCGTATCGGCGACCTGGACGGCGACGGCCGCAACGATATCCTGGCTGTCAACACCGCGCAGAACACCAGCGACGCCAGAAACCCCCGCGTGGTGTGGTCTGTGACCGCCTTTAACATTGAAGGCGAAATGATGTGGCAGTGGTTTGCCAATCCGGAAACGCCGGTGCCCAACATGTGGATCACCAAGACCGGCGCCGATGAGCCCTGCCAGATTCAGGACGTGGACGGCGACGGCTACAACGAAGTCATTTTGGTCGGTAACCCCACCTGGAACCCGAACCAAAACAGAAACCACAGCACCTCCGGCGACGTGTTCTACATCCTCGACGGCCGTGACGGCAGCATCAAGCATCAGAAGAGCTTTGCCGAAGCGGGCATCAGCAACAATCTTCACGACTGCGTCGTGCTCGGCAACTTTGACGGCCGCACCGTCAACGGCCGCGACGTCAATCAGTTCGTCGTCCTCAAGGAGCGCTATGGCAATGTCCAGGTGTTCGAGCTGTTTGACAAGGAAACCCAGGAATTCACCTTCAAGAATATTTGGGGCTACAACCAGTCCGTCTCCGGTCAGGCTACGGCGGGCCATATGCCTCTGGCCGCTGACTTAGACGGCGACGGTAAGGACGAGTTGCTCTCCAACTACACCGTTCTCAATCACGACGGCTCCATCCGCTGGCGCGTACCGCGTGAGATTAAGGACAAAGACGGCAACGTCCTTGGCACTGCTACTGATCACGTGGATACCATCCAGGTCGGCGACGTGGACGGCAATCCGGAAAATGGCCTGGAAGTCGTTCTGGGCGGCGGCGGTGCCGGCATGTCCACCTTCTGCTTTACCGCGGACGGCGAACTGCTTTGGACCAACAACATCGCGCATGAACCCCAGTCCCTGAATCTGGCGGACTTCCGCACCGAGACCGAGGGCTTGGAAGTTTACGGTCTTGACCGCAGAAACCGCAGCAATTACCCGGTGGGTCATGACGGCATGTTCCTCATTGGCCCGAAGGGCGAAGACCTTTACAAAGAACCCGACAATACGCAGGGCTGGTCCACCATCGTGGTCCGCGTGCCCAACTGGACCGGAACCTGGGCTCCGCTTTGCCTGTCCTTCTTCCGCAACGATCAGGCCAACGCCGCGGACCCGAACAAATACCCGAACGCAACCGACAATAATAAGCTGCCTGCCATCTATGACGGCTACTTCAACACGCTGTTCGAGCTGCCCGGTCAGGACGCTCGCTTCATGGTGGCGAATCTGGTTGGCGACTCCCGCGATGAAATCGTCGGCTACACCGATCAGGGCGATATCTGGATCTATGCCAACGGCGAAGCTCCCCTGGACAGTCTGGTAACCGGCACGCCCAGAGAGCAGACCGACTTCTTGGGCAACTACTCCCGTTATCCCACCGATGTGTTCAAGGCTGACCTGGCCGATCGTGAGCCGGCTGCTCCGGTTGCAGAAAATGTACAGGGCAACTCCGCGTACATCAACTGGTCCCCGGTTATCGGCGCCACCGGTTATGTCCTCTACCGCGATGGTGTGGAAATTGCCAGAAGTGCCGACGTAGGCTATCAGGAAGAAAATCTCCCGCTGGGTACCTATAAGTACACCGTGGTTGCCACGAATGGTGAGGTTACTTCTCCGGAATCCTATCCGCTGACTTTGGCCATCGACAAGCCGGTCGCCGAGACCGACAAGGGAATCTACAACGTCAATGAGACCATCACCGTTACCATTAAGACCCTTGCCAACGTCACGAGAGTCGGCCTTGCCAACGAAGCAGGCAACGCCGTGGCGGTTGACAATTCTTACTTTGGCGTGGACAACGGCGACGGCACCAAGACCTTTACGGTCACCCTGGCGCTCGGTTCCGCCGGAACCCGTGAGCTGACCGTGCTTACGGCTGGAGACGACGGCGAATTGATTGCAACCGACACGACGGTTTCCTTTACCGTCAGCAATACCCCGATTGCGCCTCCGGAAGGCGACAGTCCGAAGGTGATCTCCGCGAAACTGGTAAGCGGTGCGATGAAGGTCAATACGCCGATTACCTTTGAGGTCAAGACGAACACCGATGTGGCTAAGGTTGCGTTCTTCAACGAGAGCGGCGCCGGCCTGGCCGGTTCCCGTACCTATGTGGACGAGAATGGTGTCCGTACCTGGACGATCACCCTTTCCATCGGTTCCGCCGGCAAACGTACGCTGGACCTGAAGTATCAGGGCAGTGACGGCGTGTGGGTTGATACCGACAAGACCGTTACCTTTACGCTTGGAAGATAACCAGTAGATTCTTTCAAACGAATGTTGCCATCCCACGGAAGGCCCCCTTGCACCTTTGGTGCAAGGGGGCCTTTTTGATGTGAATAGGGGAAGTCAGTCCGAGGCGGCGCCTACTTTAACCTAGATGACGGACGGCAGAAAAGGCAGACCGGGGTTTTTATAGTGAGGGTGTAAGAAGGGTAGTGCCATTTTATCCAACCGCGCGGCAGAAATTCGGCTGACGTCAAATCAATGGGGCAGGACGCGGTTTTTTCCTATCCTGCTCCATCCTTGCGCACACAGCGGCGGATGAAGCGGGAGGCTTTCGCATAGATATAACAGAGAACGCACAAGGAGGTATCGCTCGTGACCCGAGAAGAACAAGTGAAAAAAGAGAAGGAAGTTGCGATACCGGACCTGAAAAAAGACAGCCTCGTGGATATCCGAAGCGTGCAGATTGACCGATCCCTGCCCGAGAAGGAACGTGTGCTCGATTATCTGGCCCAGATTAGGAACCCCTACTGCTTTCGGTGCAAAGATACCGGCGTGAAGCTTTCCTTTTCTTCCGCTGTGCCCCTGCATCGTCTTCTTGCGAATTACCTCATCCGGCATAAACGGATGGATTAGGAGAGGGTAAGGTGCCGCGCAAATGCCGTGATTTCTTAACCCCGCAACCCCAGAAACGAGTCTGGCAGGTAGCCAAATACGTGAGAAAGTCAAGCGACGAGGAAGACAGCCGAAGCGTGGAAAATCAAAACAAGACCCTGGATGATTACATCAGCCGATTGAGAGAAGCTGACCCGGACGCGCAATACCAAGTGGTAGATCTCTATAAAGACGAAGACTGTACCGGTACCGATTCCCTGCGCCCCGATTTCCAGCGCCTGCTGCGGGACCTGGGCTGCCGCAGGGTTAACTGCGTGGTGGTGACCGACCTGTCGCGTCTATCCCGCAATACGTCCGAATCTCTCTATTATCTTCAATCTCTTTTTGTGGCGCTCAATGTACGCTTTATCTCCATGCAGCTGCCGCACTTGGATTCCTTCCTGGAGCCGGACAAAATGTATTCCGTCGAAGTGCCCATGCAGGGGGTTATGAACGAAGAGCACTGCAAAAGCACCAGCATCAAGGTGCGCCAGCGGTTTGAGACCCTGCGCAGAAACGGGGACTTTATCGGCGCCTTTGCCCCTTACGGATACTGCAAGGATCCGCACGACCACCATCATTTGCTCATCGACGAGGAAGCGGCGCCGGTGGTGCGCCGTATCTTTGACTGGTATGCCGCCGGTATGAGCAAGATCGGGATCGCCCGGCGTCTCAACGAAATGGGGATTCCAAGCCCGTCCGCCTATAAAAAAGCAAAGGGATTTTCCTATCAAAACCCCCATGCAACCAGCAGCAGTCTCTGGTCGCCCCGCGTAATCGCTTCCATGCTGCAAAACGAAATGTACATCGGAACCATGGTGCAGGGGCGTTACCGGGTCAAGAGCTACAAAGTGCATACCCAGGTGACGACCTCGCCGGAGGAATGGTTTCGCAAAGAGGGAACGCATTCACCGGTGGTGGACCGGGATACATGGGACAAGGTACAGAGGCTGCTCAAACGAGACACCCGCGCCGCGCCGACCAAAGGAGAGGTGTATCTGTTTGGCGGGTTATTAAGGTGCGCCGGTTGTAAAAAGGCGATGCACCGCTCAAAAGTGAAGGACTATGTGTACTATGTGTGCCGCACCTATAAAGAACAGTCCAATACCGTGTGTACCAAGCACACGATCAAGGAACCAGCCTTGCTGCAAACGGTGCTCGCCGTGATCGAAAAGCAAATCGCCCTTTCGGTCGATCTGGAAGAGCTGATCAGGCAAGTGGATGCGGCTCCACGCGAAAGCATGAAACGCGATGCAAAGCTTCTCGAAAACACGATCGCCGAAAAGGAACGAGAGCTTGGAAAGATCGAAAGCTTGAAGCGGTCAGTCTATGAAGACTGGAAAACCGGGGACCTTTCCAAAGAGGATTATACGTCCATGTATGACCATTACGAAGGGCAGCGCCAGCAGCTTTGCGCAAGTGTGGAAAGGCTGAGGGGGCAGCTTGCGTCGCGAAACGAAACGGTCCATCAAGAGGATTCTTTCCTCAAAGAGCTAAAAGAGCGGGGGACCATTGCGTCTCTTTCAAGGGACCTTCTGACCGAATTGATCGATGTCATCTATGTCCATGAAGGAGGAAACATTGAAATCCACTTCGCGTTTGCGGACGAGTGTCAGCAAACGATGGCTTTCAGGCAGGAAGAATGAAACCTAGGAAAAGAAAGGGGATGCTTTCCCGGGAATCTGGTTTGCTTGTCGGTTTGGATTTTATTGGCGAGACCGCATATCCGCCAGGAATGCTGGAGCAAACAAGCGATAGCATGGTTCTTGATGCGTATTGACTATCCCATCGGGATTTCTCTGTTTGACCGGCAGTGGATTTATCCAATTATGCACGGCCCGACCGGCCCGACTGGTCCTACCGGCGCAACCGGTGTCACCGGAATTGGCTTGACCGGCGTAACCGGTCCTACCGGCCCGACTGGCCCGACCGGAGCAACCGGAACCGGAGCGACTGGTCCTACCGGCCCGACTGGCCCGACCGGAGCAACTGGAACCGGAGCGACTGGTCCTACCGGCCCGACTGGCCCGACCGGAGCAACCGGAACTGGCGCGACTGGTCCCACCGGCCCGACTGGCCCCACTGGTCCCACTGGTGCTACTGGAACCGGAGCAACTGGTCCGACTGGTCCCACCGGTGCTACCGGTGCAACCGGCCCGACCGGAGCGACCGGCCCGACCGGCGCCACGGGTGCGACTCCTGCACCCGCTGCTGCGGTGGCGGATGTTCCGGCTGGCGCGGATCTCGCCACGCTGATTGCGAGCTTCAATACGCTGCTCGCCAATCTCCGTGCGGCAGGTCAAATTACCACCTGATTGCAGCCTTTTAACAAATAAGAGCATGGGCCGGCAGCGGAATTTCCGCTGCCGGCTTTTGTGCTGTGCCGGGGGAGAGAGCAGACGGGCTTGCATTGCCATAGGCGGCGCGATACGGGAAAGGAAAGATCACCTGCTTTTGGCGACGCAGCGCCAGCCCCGAGGAAAAAGATAAGGATAGCAAAAGCGGAGGAAAGCTGGTATACTTAGAAAAAAGATAGGAGAAGTGCGGTATGCGGATTTATGTGGATGCGGACGGCTGCCCGGTTGTGAATCAGGTGATTCGCCTGGCTGGACGCTTTGGCGTCCCAGTGGTGCTTGTCTGCGATACCGCCCATCAGTTTAACCGGCCCGGCTGCCAAGTGATCACCGTTTCCAAAGGGGCGGACAGCGCGGATTTTTCCCTGGTCAACCGTCTTCACCCCGGGGACTTGGCTGTGACGCAGGACTATGGCTTGGCCGCCATGTGCCTTGCCAGACGCGCCGTGCCCCTGAGCCAAGACGGAGTTCTCTATACAAAGGAGAACATTGACGGCCTTCTGGCGGCTCGGCATACCGCCCAGAAAATTCGACGGGGTGGCGGACGGCTCAAAGGCCCGCCCAAGCGTACCCCCAAGCAGGATGAAGACTTTGAGCGGACGCTGACGTCCCTGCTCAAAGAAATGCTAGCAAAGGAGCAAATCAATGGAGAAAAGAAAGATGGACCGGATTAATGAGCTGGCGAAAAAGTCCAGGGAAGAGGGCTTGAGCGAGGCCGAACGGCTCGAGCAAAAAGCCCTTCGCCAGGAATATGTGGATGCCTTCCGGCAGAGCCTGACCTCCCAACTGGATCGGGTGGTGCTCGTGGAGAAGGACGGCACGAAAATTCCCCTGAAGAAAAAAGAGTCTTAAAAGCGAACGGCCCGGCAACGAAAACGATCGTTGCCGGGCTGTTTTTCTTTTTCTCGATCACTGCCGCTTACTCGTCCACAAACCGGTACCCGACTCCCACCTCGGTGAGAATGTAGCGGGGATGGGTGGTATCCTTCTCGATTTTGCGGCGGATGTTGGCCATAAACACCCGCAGGGACTGGGGTTCCTCCACGTTGCTGTACCCCCAGACCTGTTTGTTGATGAAGCTGTGTGTGAGCACCTTTCCGGCGTTGTCCACCAGCAAAACCAGCAGCTTATATTCAATCGGGGTCAGGTGGACTTCCTTGCCCTCCACAAACACCTTACGCTTTTCAAAGTCAATGGTCAGCGTGTCCAGAGTAAACACGCTGTTTCTGGCAACCTTAGGCTGGTGCTTGCGCAGCGCCACCCGGATGCGGGCCAGCAGCTCGTTGATATAAAAGGGTTTGGTAATGTAATCGTCCGCCCCCATGTCCAGCGCCTGCACCTTTTCTTTCTCCTGCCCTCTGGCCGATACCACGATCACCGGCACGTCGGAGGCGTCCCGGATCTGTTCGAGTACCGTAAGCCCGTCGATGTCCGGCAGCCCCAAATCCAGAAGGATCAGATCGGGGTTATTGGAAAGAAAGAGGGAAATCCCCTCTAAACCGGTGGCTGCCGTCTCGTGACGGTATCCGTTGGTCTTCAGGGAGATGGACAGAAAGTTCTGAATGTTTTTATCGTCCTCAATGATGAGAATGTTGGATTCGTTATTCATGCGGTTGCGCCTCCTTGTCTAGGGGAAGAGTGAAGCGGAAGGTAGCTCCGCCGTGGGCGTTGTTTTGCGCGGCGATTCTGCCGCCGTGGGCCTCTATGACCGACTTGCAGATGGACAGCCCCAACCCCACACCCCGGGAGGAATCCGACTTCTCCGTTCTTGAGGAGACAAAGCTTTCGAAGATGTGGGGAAGAAGGGCGGGATCGATCCCGCCGCCGTTGTCGGACACTTCGAACACCGCTTCATCCTTCTGGCGGAATACCCGCAGCAAAACTTGGCTGTCGGGCTTCGTGTGCTGAAAGGCGTTGTCCAGGAGGTTAACGAGCACCTGCACCATCAGATTGCCGTCCATAGGCACCAAAAGGAGCTCGTCGGGCATCTGGATGGAAAGCCGGCGTCCTCTTTGCTGCTTTGTGGCCCGGCCGCAGGCTTCGGATACGATGTCGTCCACCACCTCGTCCTGCTTTTGGATGAGAAGCCGGCCATCCTGAATCCGGGTCATGTTCAGCAGGTTCTCCACCATATGATTGAGCCACATGGCGTCGCTGGTCATGTCGGACAAAAGGCTTTTGACCGTGTCCCGGTCCAGCTCGTCGAGAGATTGCGTCAGGAAGCTGGCTGACCCGGCAATACCGGTCAGCGGAGTGCGCAGGTCGTGGGAAATGGAACGCAGCAGATTGCTTCTCAGTTTTTCTTTTTCCATCTCCATCCGGCTTTCTTCCTGCTGGCGTCGCAGTTGCTCGCGCTCGATGGCCAGCGCCGCCTGGGACAGGACGGTATTGAAGAACAAGGAACGGTCCTCGCTCCATTTCTGCTCTCCCAGGTAAACCGACACCACTCCCAGCACGTGATCGCCGCTTTGCAGCGGGAGAAACTGCCAGCTGGAGTTTTTATAATGGCCAGTTCCGCAGCCGCAGGCTTCCTTATGGGAAAAGCACCATTTGGCCAGATCACGGTTCATATCAGCTACCTTCCCATCCTCTCCGAAGCAGGAGACGGCGCGAAGCCCCTGTCCATCCCTATCGCCAGTCTCCAGGTAAAGGATACACCGATACTGGTATTCGCTTAGAATTTTTAGGGCGTGCAAGGCGATTTCCTTTACGCTTGTCAAATTCAGGTACCGTTTGCTGATTTCGTACAGCCGTCTGGCTTGGCGTTCGTTGCGCTTGGCCGTGTCCGCGTGCTGCTGGAGCCGTTTGGCCAGGGTGCCGGTGAGGGTGGAGATCACCAGGAAAATGACAAAGGTGATCAGGTAGTTGGGATCGCTTACCAGGAAGGTGAGAACCGGGTCGGTAAAGAAAAAGTTGAAGGCGAAGACGCACACCACCGAGGAAACAATTCCCCAGCCGTAGCCCTTTGTGCTGATGTTCACCAGCAGCACCCCGGTCAGGTATACCATTAATATGTTTTCTTCCCGCACGCTTTCGAGCTGCTTAAAGCCGATGGAAATCAACGTGCAGGCAAGCAAAACTCCTGCGGTCTTGAGAAAATTGAGCCAAAACCGGCTGACCGCCGAAACCGTCCTTTCCATATCCATCCCCGTCCTTTCTGCAATGGTAGCACACCGATATTATACACCGTTTTGCCATCCGGCAAAAAGCCATTCGGAAAACGGGGAATAAACACAAACGGGTTTTTGCGCGAAGACGACTGCAAAAACCCGTTTGTGTTTATTTGACTATATTCTATCACTGCAAGGATAAACCCGGTATAAAGAAGCGCACAGCACACATAAAGATTCCATTAAGATCAAAGGAAGGATGCAAGAACATGAAAATCTTGCAAGCCTCTTAGCGAAGAAGGGGGAATCCGGGCTTAGCCTTAACGCAATCTTAACGTCCCAGAGCGCCACCTTCACACCGTTTTTACCGCAAAGGCTCTATAATACAACCTGTTCAACAAATAAACCGAAAAGGAGCAAGAAAAATGGAAGCTGTAGTAGCCATCGCAGGCGTGCTGGCGCTTGCACTGCTTTCGTATTTGTTCTATGTACTGTTTCGAGGTGAGAAGCTATGAGCTATGTGATTATGCAGGACGTGGGGTTTCTGATTCTGCTCATCGGCCTTGGCATTCCCTTGGGCATCTACATGTACAAGGTCATGCTTGGCAAAAAGGTTTTTCTCACCCGGGTCCTTCGTCCGGTGGAGAACGTCACCTATAAGATGATGGGCGTCAACCCCAACGAAGAAATGGGCGCGAAAAAATACGCGCTTTGTGCACTGGCGTTTTCCCTGTTTGGATTTCTTTTCTTGTTTTTGCTGCATCTGTGCCAGGGCTTTCTGCCGTTAAACCCGGAAGGCCTGCCCGGCACCAGCGCGGACTTGGCCTTTAACACCGCCTCCAGTTTTGTCACCAACACCAACTGGCAGGCGTATTCCGGCGAGTCCACCCTTTCTTACTTAACCCAGATGCTGGGTCTGGGCGTGCAGAACTTTGTTTCCGCCGCCACCGGCATCGCGGTGCTTTTCGCCCTCATCAAGGGCTTCACCCGCCGCCAGTGCAGAACCATCGGCAACTTTTGGGCGGACTTGATCCGCAGCACCGTCTACATCCTTCTGCCTCTCTCCCTGGTTGTAGCCGTGCTGCTGGTGTCGCAGGGCGTGGTGCAGACCTTCAGCTCCTATCACGACATCGTTACCCTGGAAGGCGCGGCCGGAAGCGTTCCGGTAGGCCCGGCGGCCAGCCAGATCGCGATCAAGCAGCTGGGTACCAACGGCGGCGGCTTCTTCGGGGTCAACTCCGCCTTCCCGCTGGAAAACCCCACCGCATTCTCGAACCTGCTGGAATGCTGGTCGATTTTCATCCTCCCGGTCGGCCTGTGCTTCTCCTTCGGCAAAGCGGTCAAGGACAGCAAGCAGGGCCGGGCGATTTTCCTTGCCATGCTTATTTTGTTCGTCGTCGCTCTCATCGGCGTTACGGCGGCCGAGCTTTTCACCGCGCCCCAGTTTGACGGCGCCGTGGTGTCTGGCAACATGGAGGGCAAGGAAGTGCGAAACGGCGTAGGCGCTTCCAGCCTGTGGGCGGCGGTAACCACTGGCGCGTCCAACGGCTCGGTAAACTCCATGCACGACAGTTTCACTCCGCTCGGCGGTATGATTCCCATGTTCCTCATGCAGCTGGGTGAAGTGGTCTTCGGCGGCGTGGGCTGCGGCCTCTACGGAATGCTGGCCTTTGCGCTGCTGGCGGTGTTCATCGCCGGCCTCATGGTGGGCCGTACTCCCGAGTACTTAGGAAAGAAGATCGAAGCCTTTGACATGAAGATGGTCTGCCTTGTGATTTTGGCTCCGCCGCTTCTCATGCTCATCGGCCCCATGCTCACCGTTATGAATCCTCAGACGCCGGAATGGCTTACAAACTCCGGCCCCCACGGATTCTCGGAAATTCTCTATACCTATGCCTCCACCGGCGGCAACAACGGCAGTGCCTTTGCCGGTTTCAACGCGAACACCCCCTTCACCAACCTTCTTTCCGGCCTGGTTATGCTCATTGTCCGGTTTGTCCCCATGGTGGCGATTATCTTCCTAGGCGGCAACCTGGCGAAGAAAAAGATCGTGCCGGTCAGCGACGGAACCCTCTCCACCTCCAACGGCATGTTTGTGGGACTTCTGATTGCCGTCGTCATCTTGGTGGGTGCTCTGAGCTTCCTGCCGGCGCTGGCTCTGGGTCCGATTGCCGAATTCTTTACAACCTTAGGTTAAAGGGGGATCACGATGAAACAGACCCATTCGAAAAAAGACATCTATCTGGATGCGGCAGGGCAGTCGTTTCGCAAGCTGTCTCCCCGCATTCAGATGAAAAACCCGGTGATGCTGGTGGTCTACATCGGCGCCATCTTTATCACCGCCCTGTATTTCCTCACCTTTGCCGGCGTCAAGGACGGCGAAGGCTGGTATGTGCTCACCATTGCGTTCCTCCTTTGGTTTACCGTGCTGTTTGCAAACTTTGCGGAAGCCATCGCAGAGGGCCGCGGCCGGGCGCAGGCGGATGCCCTGCGCCGGTCCCGCCGGGACTGCAAGGCCAAAAAGCTCAAAGAGCCCCGGCCCGGCGCAGACTATACCGAGGTGCTTTCCAATGAATTGAAACCCGGCGACGTAGTGCTGGTAAGCGCCGGCGAACAGGTGCCCATGGACGGCGAAGTCATCGAAGGCGTCGCCTCGGTGGACGAAAGCGCCATCACCGGCGAGTCGGCCCCGGTCATTCGTGAGTCTGGCGGCGACCGCAGCGCGGTCACCGGCGGCACCACGGTGGTGTCCGACTGGCTGGTGGTCAAGGTTACCGCCCAGGCGGGCAACAGCTTCCTGGATAAAATGATCGCCATGGTGGAGGGAGCCTCCCGCAAAAAGACTCCCAACGAAATCGCCCTGCAGATTTTGCTGGTGACCCTGACCATCATCTTCCTGGCGGTGGCGGCCACCCTGCTGCCCTTCTCTGAGTTTGCAAGCGAGCAGGCCGGGGAAGGCAGTGCCGTCTCCCTGACGAACATTGTCGCTCTCCTTGTCTGCCTGGCACCCACCACCATCGGCGCCCTCCTTTCCTCCATCGGCATCGCCGGCATGAGCCGTTTAAACCAGGCCAACGTCCTGGCCATGAGCGGCCGTGCCATCGAAGCGGCGGGAGATGTGGACGTGCTGCTTTTGGATAAGACCGGCACCATCACCCTGGGAAACCGCCAGGCCAGCGAATTCCTTCCGGTTTGTGGTGTCACCGAGCGGGAATTAGCCGACGCTGCCCAGCTTTCCTCCTTGGCGGACGAAACGGCGGAAGGACGCAGCATCGTGGTTTTGGCCAAGGAACGCTTTGACATCCGGGGCCGGGACCTGTCGGATAAACACGCGAAATTCATCGAGTTCTCAGCCCAAACCCGCATGAGCGGCGTGGACCTCTGTGGAGATGAGATCCGCAAAGGCGCCGCCGACGCGGTAAAAGCCTACGTAGAGCAAAAGGGCGGGGAATACCCCCAGGAATGTAGGACCATGGTCGAGCAGGTGGCAAACGCCGGCGGCACGCCCTTGGTGGTCGCCAGAAACGGCAAGGTGCTGGGCGTGGTGTACCTCAAGGACATTGTCAAAAACGGCGTCAAGGAAAAGTTTGAGGACCTGCGCAAGATCGGCATCAAGACCATCATGATCACCGGTGACAATCCCATGACCGCCGCCGCCATCGCCGCGGAAGCGGGTGTGGACGACTTTATGGCGGAGGCCACCCCGGAAACCAAGCTCGAGCTCATCCGCCAGTACCAAAAGGAAGGCCATCTGGTCGCCATGACCGGCGACGGCACCAACGACGCCCCGGCCCTGGCCCAGGCGGACGTGGCGGTCGCTATGAACTCCGGTACCCAGGCGGCCAAGGAAGCGGGCAACATGGTGGACCTGGATTCCAGCCCCACCAAACTCATTGAAGTGGTGCGCATCGGCAAGCAGCTTCTGATGACCCGCGGCGCCTTGACCACCTTCTCCATCGCCAACGACGTGGCCAAGTACTTCGCCATCATTCCGGTGCTCTTCGCGGGGATTTTCCCCCAGCTTGCGGCTCTCAACTTTATGCATCTGACCAGCGCCACCTCTGCCATCCTGTCGGCGGTCATCTATAACGCCCTGATCATCGTGGCGCTCATCCCCTTGTCCTTGAAGGGCGTCAAGTACCGGGAGGTTTCCGCCGGCAAGATGCTAAAACGCAACGTGCTTATCTACGGCCTGGGCGGAATCGTCGCTCCCTTTCTCGCCATCAAACTGATCGATATAATTCTGACCTTCTTCGGCATCGTATAAAGGAGGAAAACAAGCATGGAGAAAACACAAGTGCCCGCCAAGAAGGAAAAAATGCGGGTTTTAAAACCGGCGCTCATCTGCGTGCTGGTGCTTACCCTGCTGTGCGGCGTGATTTATCCGCTCCTGGTGACCGGCATTTCCCAGCTGTTCTTCCACGACCAGGCAAACGGCAGTATCATCACCGTGACCCTGAAAAAGGATTTGACCGTCACCACCACCGACGAAGAAACCGGAGAGGAATCCACCCAGGTCTATCCGGCCGGGGAAACGGTGGCCATCGGTTCGGCCTACATGGGACAGGAATTCACGAGCCCCCAGTACCTGATCGGCCGGCCCACTCCCGGCGCGCCCACCAACCTTTCCCCGGAAAGCGAGGAGCATGCGCAGATGGTGCAGGAGCGCATCGACTTCTTTCATGAGCTCGATCCTTCCAACACCGCCGACATTCCCATGGACCTGCTGACCGTTTCCGGCAGCGGCGTGGACCCGCAGATTTCTCCCGAAGCGGCCGAATATCAAGTCAGCCGTCTGGCGAGGGAGCGGGGCATGAGCGAGGAGGATGTGCGCAAGATGATCCAAAAGCATACCTCCGGCCGTTTCCTGTGGATCTTCGGGGAACCGGCGGTCAACGTATTGCTGGTAAACCTGGAGCTGGACGGATACATTGCCTAGCCGTTTCGCCGTACCCGCCGCCTTTGTACTTTTCTAAAAGCGCAAAGGCGGCACGTTTATAATCACATCCGGCTTGTGTTCTTCGCCCGGGCATTTTTGCCCCAAGGAGCGCGAAGCCGGCCGGCAGAGCGCTTTGAATGAACAAGAGTTCAAAGCGCGCTTTGTCATTTGCTAAGAGAGGGGATGACCGCTATGTCCGAAGACGAACTGCGCCCAGACCCCGATGCGCTGCTCGAACAGGTCCGCACGGAAGAACCAAAACAAGACAAGGGTAAGCTGAAAATCTTTTTCGGCTACTGCGCCGGTGTTGGCAAGACTTACGCCATGCTCCAGGAAGCCCACGACCTGTGTGAGAGCGGGGTGGACGTAATGGTAGGCTACATCGAGCCCCATACCCGGGCGGAGACTATGCGCTTAGTGGAAGGGCTGCCGATTCTCCCGGTCAAAGAAATCCCCTATAAGAACATCGTTTTGCGGGAGTTCGACCTGGACGCGGCCTTAAAAAGGCATCCCCAGGTGATTCTGGTAGACGAACTGGCCCATTCCAACGCCGTCGGTGTGCGCAACAAAAAGCGTTACCAGGACGTGGAGGAGCTTCTCAATGCGGGCATCGACGTATACACCACCGTCAACGTCCAGCATATTGAAAGCCTCAACGACGTCATTCAGGAGATTACCAATGTTTCGGTGCGGGAAACGGTGCCCGATTCCATCTTCGACGACGCCCAGAAGGTAGAGCTCATCGACATCGAGCCGGAAGAGCTGCTAAAGCGGTTTCAAAGCGGGAAGATCTACCGGCCCGACCGGGCCGCCACCGCCATGCACCACTTCTTTACCCGTCAAAACCTGGATACCCTGCGGGAAATCTCCATGCGCCGCACCGCCGACCGCATCTACCGGGACAGCGCGGCGAAAAACGGTCCCGCCGCCCGCACGGGAAGCACAAAGCTCTTAGTCCTCATCGGCATGTCTCCGTCGTCGGCGAAAAACATCCGGGTCGCCGCCCGGATGGCGGAATCCTTCCATGCGCCCTGGACGGCGGTGTTCGTAGAAACCCCCGAGACCCAGAATGCGTCCCCCGAGGAAAAGAAAACCCTGCGCGACCATATGACCTTAGCCGAGCAGCTTGGCGCCCAGGTGGTTACCCTCTATGGGGAGGACGTGGTTCTGGTGGCCGCCCGGTATGCCCAGCGAAACGGCATTACCAACATCGTCATCGGCAAAAGCCGGCGCAAGCGGGGCATTCTTCACTATTTTGAGGAGGACTTTGAGGATCGGCTCATCGGGGAACTGAGCGACATAGAGGTGCACATCATTCCCGACGCCGGCCGGAAAAAGCCCTACAAAAAGCCGGGGCATGTGGACGTAACAAACAGCTTTCCCTTTTCCGTGGCGGACCTGCTCAAGACCCTCTTGGTGCTGGCAGGGGCCACGGTTGTCTCTATCCTTCTGCGGGGGGCGGACATCGGCGCGCAGAACAGCGCCATCGTCTACATTCTTTCCGTGGTGCTCATTTCGCGCTTTACCACCGGGTATCTTTACGGCATCCTCGCGTCGGTCATCGGCCTGATCGGGTTCAACATCATCGACACCTACCCGTATTTTACCTTTGATTTCATGAAGACCGGGTATCCCATTACCTTTGTCATCATGCTCTGCCTGGCGGTGATCACCAGCGCCCTGACCGTGCGCATCAAAAAACAGGTGCAAAATTCCGCCGCCCGGGAGCAGCGTACCCAGATTCTTTATGAAATCAACAAAAAACTCCTCTCCACCCGCGGCCTGCGCAGCATCGTGAACTTGGTCAACGGCTATATCGTCAAGCTGTTCGGCCGTTCGGCGGTCTTTTATACCATGGATCAGGACGGCCAGCCCAGCGGCGTGCTGCTGGAGGCGGAGGATGAACGCAGCGCCGAAACCCTTCTGAGCGAAGAGGAAAAGGCGGTGGCCCAGTGGGTGTTTCTCAACCGCAAGCGGGCGGGCTGCGGCACCGATACCTTACAGGGAGCTTACGGGTTTTATACGCCGGTCATGTCCCAGGGCAGCGTGCTGGGCGTACTGGGCATTTCCTGCGAGAAGGGATCGTTGAGTCCGGACAGCCGCTCCTTTCTGCGGATGATCACGTCCCAGGTGGCCATGGCCCTGGAGCGCCAGCGCCTGTCCGACGAGCAGCGGCAGATAAGCGTGGATTCCGAGAAGGAAAAAATGCGCAACAATCTTCTGCGCGCCATCTCCCATGATCTGCGCCAGCCTTTGACCGAGATTCACAAGGCCAGCGAAATCCTCGTCAAGGAGAAGCGGGCGGACGCAAAGCTGGCTGGCTACATTGAGCAGGAATCGGCATGGCTGATGCGCATGGTGGAAAACCTGCTTTCGGTCACCCGGCTGCGGGAGGGAAGTCTGCCGCTTAAAAAGGTGCCCGAGCGTGTAGAGGCGGTGGCGGAGGAAGCGGCCGCCCGGATGAAAAACCGGTATCCGGACCGTATTTTTTCCGTTTATGCAGCGGATCCCTCTCTCCTTGTGTTCATGGACGCCACGCTGATTGAGCAGGTGCTGATGAACCTGATGGAAAACGCCGTGCAGCATTCCCCGGCGGATACCGCCGTCGATATCCGCATCCAAAAGCGCATCCGCACCGTGCTCATGGAGGTGTGCGACCATGGCAGCGGCATCGCCAAGGAAAAGGTGGCCCGTCTGTTCGACGCCGACGCAACCGCCGCGTTAAACGGCGGCATCGGCCTTTCTCTGTGCAAATCCATCGTCAATGCCCACGGCGGCGAGATGCGCGCCAAAAACAACAAGGGCGGCGGCGCGGTCATCGGCTTTACCCTGCCGCTTTGAGAAAAACCTTGCAAATTTGCGGCTTTTTTCTGAAGATTTGCGGCAAAGCTTACCGGTGCTTGACAGAAGGACAGGGAAGAGGCTATACTAAAGCCAAACCTAATACCGTACGTCTGTCGGTTGCAGCTTGCTGCAAGAATAGGGAATGCGGTGCAAAGCCGCAGCAGCCCCCGCTACTGTAAGAAGGGACGAAGCGCTTTTTCTATGCCACTGGGAAACTGGGAAGGCAAAGGCGCAAAAGGACGATCTTCGAGCCAGGAGACCTGCCGCAGACGAGTCGCACAGATTTTCGGCGGGAAAATACGTGGCGTTTGAAAGCAGCTGCCTTTGAAAGGCAGAGTCTTTCGCTGCGTAAAAGGACCGAATTTCGGTCCTTTTTCTTTTGCCAAAACATATGCGAAACGGTAGAAGGGGAAAAAGAAGCGGAGGGATTCAAAAATGAAACATCTGAGTAAAACCATGCTGGGCGTTTTGCTGGCGCTGACGCTGCTTTTGTCGGCGGCGCTGCCCGCGGCGGCCCAGGAACCGGTGAAAGCCGCGGCCGTAAGCGATCAGGAACTCCACGACGCCCTCTTTGGCGCGCTCGAGTGGGCGAAGCTGGGGGAAGACACCTTGCTTAACGACGCCTTTCTGGAGACGGCGGGCATCGGCGGGGAATGGCTGGTGCTGGCTGCCAGCCGGGCCGGCCTGAAAGAGGACTATTCCAAGTACCTGACTGCCCTGACCGCCTATGTACAGCAAAAATACAAGGAAAACGGCAGTTCGGGAGCCTTTCGTAGCACCACCGACTGGCATCGCATTGCCTTCGGCGTCCTTGCCTGCGGCGGGGACCCCACCCATGTGGGGGAGGACCAAAACGGCAACCCCATCAACCTGATTGCCGACGGCGTCTATAACCGCAAGGACGAGAACGGACAGGGCGTCCTTCCCAATCAAGGCGTCAACGCTTTGATTTACGGCCTGCTGGCACTGGATACCATGCGCTATGAGGTGCCCGCTCGCGCGCTTTACGACCGGGACGACATCATAAAGGGCATTTTGGAGAACCAGACCACTTCCGGGGGTTTCGCCTGGTTTGGAGACAGCTCCGACCCGGATATGACCGGCATGGCCATCCAGGCCCTGGCCCCTTACTATGCCTCTGACAAGGTGTACTCCTACACTTCCGCTGTCCAGAAGAACCCGGACGGCACTCCTGCCGCCTGCCAAAAGACGGTGCGCCAGGTGGTGGACGAAGCCATCGAAAGCCTTGTTCCCCAGCAGCTGGCCACCGGCGACCTGTATTCCCCCTGGTCCACAGGCCCGGAAGCCACCGTTCAGCTGGTGATCGGCCTGTGCGCGCTGGGAATTGACCCCGCCCAGGACAGCCGTTTTGTAACTGAAGACGGCAAGACCCTCATCGACGGCATTCTGCGCCACCGCAACGAAGATGGCAGCTTCGGCAGCGGCGCCATGTCCACCGAGCAGGTGGCCTACACCCTTGCCGCCTATACCCGTCTGCGTGCAAACCAGCGCGACCTTTTTGATTTCCGAGCGGAGAGCGACGCCACCCGGTTTGTCCTGGAAGCAAACGGCGAGACCATCGAAATCCCGGTGACCGCTGGGCAGACGGAATATGCCGTCACTCTGCCGGCGGGGACTGCTTCGGTGAAAGTGGCGAACCTTCCGATGGGCCCCTATGATACGGCGGACGTGGCCGTGGGCCAGGAGCTGGCCGTTACAGACGGCGGCAAGCTGACCGTAACGGTTACCGGCCGCACCGGCGCCGTCACCGAATATCTTCTCGCCGTCAGCCTGCGCGCGGCGGGGAGCGACAACGAGCCCTCTCCGCCCACCGGCGTGCCTGCGGCCGCTTCGGCGGTGGTGCTGCTGGGCTTGAGCGCGGCGGCCGTGATCGCTTTGCGCAGAAAAGCAAACGCATAAAGAGTCCGTAAAACCAATTGGAAAAACCGGGTGTTTCCGTTTGAACCGAGCGGAAATACCCGGTTATGAAATTCACAGGGAGGATTCGTATGAAGAACCGATCCAAACGCTGGGCGTGGTTGCTGCTCTTACTGGCAGCGGCGGTGCTGTTCTCCGGCTGCAAGGTAGAGTTTCCCCAGGACCGGCTGACGGGAGAAAGCTCTCTTTCTGCCCAGTCCCTCCCCGAAAGCGCAACGAGCGTCTTGCCAGAGGAATCCTCCTTGCCGCAAGCGTCTTCCCAGCCCGACGGCACTTCCCTGTCCTCCCAGCCGGCAAACGGGGGCGAAAACGGCACGGCTTTGACAAAGCCGTCCTCCCAGCAAAGCAAGGATCCCCAACAGCCTTCCGGCAGTTCGTCCGCCCAAAGCCAGACTAGCGCCTCTCAGGTCGGGGAAGGGGCGTCCGCCCCCTCGTCCGGCGCGCCCCAAACCCTCACCTGTACCCTTTCCATCCGCTGTGACAACATTTTAAAGCACATGGACCTGCTCGACCCCGCCCGCAGAGAATTTGTCCCTGCCTCCGGCGTCATTTACGCCGCCCGCCAGGTGACCTTCCAGGAAGGCGAGAGCGTCTACGACGTGCTGAAAAGGGAGGCGGATGCGGCGGGTATCCCTCTTACCAAAAGCGGAAACGCCCTGTTTAAGACCATCTACATCACCTCGATCCAAAACCTGCGGGAAAAGGACTGCGGCGAAGCCGGCGGCTGGATGTACCGGGTCAACGGCCAATCACCGGGAATGAGCTGTTCCGCTTACCGCCTCAAGGACGGCGACCGTGTGGAATGGGCCTATACGGTAGTCAAAGGAGACGTGGGGATCGTGGAGGGAAGCCAATGACGAACAGCGGCTTCTCCTCCTACCATCCGGCGGTGAATGTTCTCTTTTTCGCCGCCGTGCTTCTTTTCTCCATGTTCTTTCTCCACCCGGTGTTTCTGGGCATTTCCTTTGTCAGCTCCCTTGCCTATGCCGTGCGGTTAAACGGCGCACGAGCGGTCAAATTCAGCCTCTTGGGGTTATTGCCCATGATGCTCCTGGTGGCTCTCATCAACGCTGCCTTCAACCACGACGGGGTGACCGTTCTCGTGTATGTAAACGACAATCCCATCACCCTGGAAGCGGTCAGCTACGGCTTGGCGGCGGCGTTGATGTTCGCTTCGGTGCTTTTATGGTTCTCCTGCTATAACGCCGTGATGACCTCCGATAAATTCCTTTCCCTGTTCGGCCGGGTGATCCCGGCCTTGTCCATGCTGCTTTCCATGTGCCTGCGGTTTGTGCCCCGCTTTCAGGCCCAGGCAAGGGTGATCGCTCAGGCCCAGCGCTGCGTGGGGCGGGACTTAAAGGAAGGAACCCTTCTGCGCCGGGCGAAGAACGGCATGCAGATCCTCTCCATCCTCACCACCTGGGCGCTGGAAAACGCCGTCGACACGGCCGATTCCATGAAGGCTCGCGGCTACGGCCTCAAAGGCCGGACAAGCTTCTCCCTCTACCGGTTTGACCGGCGGGACACGGCTGCTCTCATCGGTTTGCTTAGCTTGCTTGTGCTGGTGTTCGCCGGGGCGGCCCTGGGGGAAAACAGTATGCAATATTTTCCCCGCCTCGTTCAAAAAGAGGTGACCGGCCTGAGCGCGGCCGTTTACGCGGGATACGCCCTTTTGTGCCTGACCCCGCTGATTCTGGATGCAAAGGAGGCAGCAACATGGCGGCGGTTACTCTCGAAAACCTGACCTTTTCTTACCCAAACCGAAAGACACCCGCCCTTCGCAGCGTAACGCTTTCAGTCAAGGAAGGGGAGCTTGTGGTTTTATGCGGCAAGTCCGGCTGCGGGAAGACCACCCTGCTTCGGCAATGCAAACCCGCCTTGGCCCCCCATGGGGAGAAAAGCGGGGAAATTCGCCTGTTTGGCTGTTTGCCTGCCGGCCTTTCCCCTCGGGACCAGGCGGCAAAAATCGGCTTTGTCCTGCAAAACCCGGACAACCAGCTGGTGACCGATAAGGTCTGGCACGAGCTGGCCTTCGGCCTGGAAAGCCTGGGAGTGGAGAATGCCGCTATCCGCCTGCGGGTGGCGGAGATGGCCAGCTTCTTCGGCATCGGCCCTTGGTTTCATAAGAACGTGGCCGACCTGTCCGGCGGGCAAAAACAGCTGTTGAACTTGGCCTCCATCATGGCCATGCAGCCGGACCTTCTCCTGCTCGACGAGCCCACCTCCCAGCTTGACCCCATCGCCGCGGCGGAGTTTTTGCAGACGGTGCGAAAAATCAACCGGGAGCTGGGGGTGACGGTTCTTTTGACCGAGCACCGGCTGGAGGAAGCCGTTCCCATGGCCGACCGGGTGGTGGTCCTGGATGAGGGGCGCATTCTGCTGGACGCGCCGCCCAAGGAAGCGGGGGAGAGGCTCAAGGCCCTTCATCACGATATGTTCGCGTCCATGCCCGCCCCCATGCAGATTTTCGCCGCGTTGGATGTACCGTCTCCTTATCCGCTGACCGTGCGGGAAGGGCGGCAGTTTTTGTCTAACCTGTTTGAAGAGAATCCGCCTAAAATTAAGGAGCTGCCGGACAGCCCCGTGTCAAAAGGAAAAGGCGAGCCCGCCGTCGAGCTCAAAGATGTGTGGTTTCGCTATGAGAAAAACGGCTCCGA